>DSAQ01000175.1 GCA_011046395.1 Pseudomonadota bacterium | reverse complement strand
TGCTATATGTATCTCTTGTTCCATCACGATCTCTTTCTCCTGGTTTCGGTCTGCCGACTTTAACCTTAGAAAGAGATCGTGTTTTAATCAAAACCTTTTTGCCTCACCTTTTGAACGATACTACCCGCTTATTCTTATCGGCATACTTTAGAAAGGACTTAAAATACGGGCCTTGGTCACTGCCAGGCAAAGGTCCCAAATCCACCGCCTATTTTCGTACGAGTTAGCTCCTGACCGTAAACACACCATGGTTGCTGTGCAGCATTATTTCAAATCCGAAATCCGAAGCACGAATCTCGAAACAATATCCAATCACCAAAATTCAAATCCAAAATAATCAGCGCTGCTGTCGTTTGGAACATTGGGAATTTGGACATTTGAATTTGTTTCGGATTTCGATATTCGATATTCGGATTTGAACCCGGCTGCCTGGTAATCGGAGATCACCCATTGCTCTCTGTCAACAGTTTGATGGTGGATCAAGGAGGTCTTGATACCTTATTTTTATGCGCTAACAGGCCATATTATTGCCTGTTTTGTTTTTTTCATGTTATAAGGATAAAGACATTAGGACTGGATTGTTGCTATGACGAAAGAAAAGATAACCGAGCCCTCGAGTTTCTTGGGGCTGGAGAATCCGGACGACCTTAAAAAGGCTGAGATAGTAATAGGAATTCCTTCATATAATGAGGCCGAAGGTATTGCCCTGCCTACGGCTATGGCCGATGAAGGATTGCAGACCTATTTTAAAAATAAAAAGGCGGCCATTATAAATTGCGACGCCTGTTCCACGGACAATACAAAAGAGGTGTTCTTAGGCGTAAAGACCACTACACCGAAAATCTACCTTTCTACCCCTCCAGGTGTCACCGGCAAAGGAAATAACATAAGAAATCTCTTCATCATGGCCCGAAGGCTTGGGGCCAGAGCCATTATTATGGTTGATGCCGACCTTAAGAGTATTACGCCGAAATGGATAAAGATGCTAGGAGAGCCGATTTTCACCGGGTTTGGATATGTAGCTCCACTCTACGTAAGGCATAAATATGACGGCACTATAACGAACAATATTGCTTACCCCTTTAGCCGTATGCTTTACGGCCGGCGTGTGCGTCAACCTATTGGCGGCGATTTTGGTTTTTCCGGACGGCTCTTGCCATGTTATCTTAACCTGCCGCTGTGGAGCGAGGACGTTTCACAATTTGGCATCGATATCTGGATGACCACCATAGCCATGATGCAAAAGATACCGATTTGTCAGTCCTTTATGGGACGGCCGAAGATACACCGGGTAAAAGATCCCGCGGCACAGTTGGGGCCTATGTTTAAGCAGGTTATCGGGACTATCTTTGCCATGATGGGGCAGTTTTCTAATTACTGGGCCCACGTTAAGTGGAGTAAGCCCACGGCTATCTTTGGCTTTGGCCTGGGGGACATCGAGGAACCTCCACCGCTAGAGGTGGACGAGGATAATCTCTATCAGAAATTTCTGGACGGTTTTACAACTTACTCCAGCGTATGGGAAGAGGTCCTACAGAGAGAAAATTATAATAAACTGGTCGAAATAAAAGAATTATCTCCCAGTTTATTTAACGTTCCTCCTCTGGTCTGGGCCTTGATCCTTTTTGATTTTGCGGTTGCGTATCACAAGGCGAAGACCGACCGAGGCACGTTGTTAGAGGCGCTTATGCCCCTTTACTTTGGCAAGACGCTGTCTTTTGTTAAAAAGGCCAGACAGATGTCCATTCAGGAGGCAGAAGAGCAGATCGAAAGCGAAAGTATGGTCTTTGAAGAGGCCAAACCCTATCTGGTAAGACGCTGGAGTATTTTGTAGGGGAAGAGGTTTGTAATTGTCTGATGATTAGGATAGTCAGTGGATCCGGCAAGAGTAATGTTTAATTAAAGGGTTTTAATATGCGTATCATGATCGTGGGAGCTGGCGAGGTCGGCTATTATTTAAGCGACAGCCTTTCGGCCGAAGGCCATGAGGTGGTTCTTATTGATCGTGATCAGGAGCGAGTTCGGCGACTGGAGAAGGACTTAAACGTCATGACCGTAGTGGGAAATGGCGCTTCGGCCCAGGTGCTTGAGAAGGGGGGAATAGAAAAAACAGATCTCTTTATCGCAGTTACCGACATTGATGAGGTTAACCTGGTAGCCTGTATACTTTCCCGCGAGTATGGAGTAAAAAGGCGGGTAGCCAGAGTGAGAAACGAGGAGTTCCTTTCTCCTGGTTCGCCTCTTAATGAGCAGCGTCTGGGGTTAGATCTACTTATCAATCCAGATAGGGTTATGGCCGAAGAAATTATGCGTGTTAGTGATCTTTCGGAGGCCTTTGAGTTCATAGATTTTGCTGGTGGCCAGGTGGCATTACTCGGATACCGGATACAAGAAGGAAACCCAACCTGTGGAATGACATTGGAAGAGCTTAGAGATCTACGCGGTATCTACGATTTCGTAATCGTGGCCATTGTGCGCGGCAATAGGACTATTATCCCCAGAGGCCAGGATGCCATTGAACCAGGTGATAGTTTCTATCTGGTTGCCCGACGTACAGATATAGCCGCGATCGAGTATCTTTTAAACTTTACCAGTCGTGCCCCCAAAAAAGTTTTCATAATAGGTGGCGGTCGGGTGGGTTCTCTGGTGGCTAGCCATATGGAGAGTAAGAAAATCGACGTACGGTTGGTTGAAGCAGACTTATCGCGTTGTCAGAGGCTTTCTGAAACGTTGGAAGAAACCATGGTCTTGAACTTTAATGGGCTGGAGGCCCAGGAACTTATCGAAGAAGGGGTTGGAGAAGCCGACCTAGTGGTGGCTGTTACAGGGAGTGACGCAACAAATATTTTATCCAGTTTGCTGGCCAAGCATCACGGGGCGGCTAAGTGTATAACGCGTATCCATCGACCAGACTTCATACCACTTCTAGGCAAATTGGGTATTGATGTGGCCCTGAGTCCCCGGCTCCTGGTAGCCAGTACCATCCTTCGTTTTGTCCGGCGTGGGGCCATACTTTCGGTTGCTACGCTCCTGGGCACGGACGCCGAGGTGATGGAACTTGTAGTTCCAGACAAAAGCGATTTTCGTGGTACAGCGATCAAGGATCTGGGCTTTCCCTTAGGAGCCAACATGGGAGCTATTGTACGTAGCGGACGCGTAATCATCCCTACAGGAGATACGATTTTGCAATCCGGTGATGATGTTGTAGTCTTTTCTATGCGGGAAGCGGTATCGGATGTAGAACGGTTTTTTGAGGCATGAGAGTCGGAACCGTATTTCAGATATTGGGCTGGCTGCTTCTATTTTTGTCGTTAAGTCTGATTTTACCCATCCCCTTTAGTTTGTTTTATAAAGATGGCCTGATGATGTATTTCATCATGTCCTCAGCCTTAACTGCCCTCGCCGGTGGTTTTTTAGTTCTAGTCTTTGTGCCTGATGGCGAACTGGGGTATAAAGATGGCTTTGCGGTGGTAAGCCTGGGGTGGCTAGCTGCAGCCTTGTTCAGCGCTTTACCTTTTTATCTCTCCGGCGCGATTTCCTCATTCCTGGACTGTTATTTTGAAGCCATGTCCGGGTTTACAACCACGGGTTCCACAATACTTGCTAGAGTAGAGCCGCTCGGGCCTAGTCTCCTTCTATGGCGGGCGATGACCCAGTGGCTGGGCGGCATGGGCATCATCGTCCTTTCCTTAGCTATTCTGCCTATCCTGGGTGTAGGTGGGATGCAGCTTTTTCGGGCTGAGGTGCCAGGTCCAACCAAGGACCGTCTTGCTCCGCGCATTCAGGACACAGCAAGAATATTATGGGGTGTTTATACTCTATTAACCGGGATAGAAACCGTCCTGCTGATGTGGGGTGGACTTAGCTTTTATGATGCCCTGTGTCACTCTTTTACTACTATGGCGACCGGTGGCTTTTCGACGTACACGGCTAGTGTAGGTTATTTTAACAGCCCCTGGGTCGAAGGAGTCATAACCTTTTTTATGTTGATGGCTGGCATTAACTTCGCCCTTCATTACCAGGGTCTTAAGGGTCGCCTTTCCGCCTATTGGAAGAGTGAGGAGTTTCGGTTTTATATCGGCGTGACTATTATAGCAACGATACTGGTCACCATATTTAATATCGGTTACGGGTTGTTCGGCAGTTTAGGCACAAGCTTTCGTTATTCTATCTTTCAGGTCTCTTCCATATTGACTACCACTGGGTATGGGACGGCGGATTTTGATAAATGGCCCTATATCTGCCAGCTCTTGCTCGTCGTATTGATGTTTTTCGGCGGGTGCGCAGGCTCTACCGGGGGCGGAATAAAACACGTACGCATACTACTGCTCTGGCGTTACCTGCGCATCCAGATGGTGCAACTCGTGCATCCCCGGGCAGTCAAGGTGGTTAAGCTCGGCGGTCAGAAGGTGCCGGCAGAGGTTATGCAGGCTATCTTAGGGTTCTTTTTCCTGTATCTCGTCGTATTTATAGTGGCGAGCTTACTGGTGAGCAGTCAGGGGCTTGATATTGTTACGAGCATAAGTGCAGTAGCTGCTACTCTCAACAATATCGGACCAGGTCTGGGACTAGTCGGGCCTGTGCAACATTTTGGCCATCTGCCGGCTCTTTCCAAGTTTATACTTATAATATGCATGTTGGCTGGACGTCTTGAACTTTATACAGTAGCTGTTTTACTCACTCCGGCCTATTGGAAGACAACCCGCAAGCCTGTTTTTCGCTGGCAGCGTGACCGCAGTCAAGGTGATGGCAAAAGCCGTTGACCCTCACATACTTACAGAGTTTCTTTCATGCAAGATCCTAATCATACATATTTTTCAAATAAGGTTTGTTTTTTAGATAAGTTAAAGTATGATGACCTCGTAAAAAGTCATGCAGCTGTTTTAAGATCAAACTGAGAGCCAAGTGCAAATGAGGTCAGAATATTTTTAAATTGGCCCCAGGTAGTTTCAGTTTGCTCTTTGAAAACAAGA
>DSAQ01000253.1 GCA_011046395.1 Pseudomonadota bacterium | reverse complement strand
GAACATGCATAGCGAGCGCATTCCCCGCTGCTTGCGGCGGGGGTTAGCGAGCGAATATCATGCTTTTTACCTTACATACGGAGATACCCCACAGCTTGCTGCAGGGTATTTTCAATTTTCAGAGGAGATCGTGGTTAAACAGACGATGGAAGTTTATAAGAAGCTTCTTTCTAGACAAGGCCTTGATATTAAGAAATGGAACGTCTTCTAATAACAGGGGCTAATGGCTTCATCGGACGAGCTTTATGCGGCCGATTGGCGCCCGATAACAAGGTGACAGGGATTTATCATAAAACCCCCCCCTGTGGTTCTGCAAACCTTGTCTGGGAACCAACCGACCTGACCGATGTAAGCGCAGTGACCGCGATTTGTAAAAAGCATTCTCCTGAGATTGTCATTCACTGTGCAGGGATTGCACACCAGAAGGTAGGGTCAGTAGATTCCTCCACATACATGCGTGTGAACAGTGAGTCCACGGAAAATCTTGCAAGAGCTGCCTCTAAAGTTAATCCTGATGTGCGTCTTATTTTTTTATCTTCCGTATCCGTGTATGGTGATGGTTCGCAGATTAATATCCACAGATTACGCAGATTTCACAGAGTTAAAAACGTTCAGCAGGTTGAGGAGATAAATGTGGTGGGAGAGGAAAGCGAGTGTAAGCCTTCGAGCGATTATGCCCGCAGTAAGCTTGATGCCGAGAGGCGTCTTATTGCTTTAGCTGATGAGGGCATACTCAATGATCTAATCATCTTACGTCTGGCGCCGGTATATGACCGGGATTGGAGCTTTAACCTTGATTGTCGGGTATTAGCGCCCCTGAACATAGCCTATATCCGTTTCGGTTCAGGGCTGCAAAGGATGTCTGCATTGGCCAGGCCGAATTTGGTCGATTTTATTGAATTTCTAATCCACAGATTACACAGATTTTCACAGATTGACATAGATAAGTATCCACAGATTACGCAGATTAACGCAGATGAAAAATACCCCTCCCCCATCCCCCTCCCTCAAGGGGAGGGGGCAAGGGGAAGGGTGGTAAGACAAAATAATCCGTGTAATCAGCGTAATCTGCGGATTAATATCTTTAATGTCTGTGATACAGAAGCCTATGAATTCAATACGCTTATTCAGGTGCTTAAAAACTCCGGCATATATCCAAACCGGCCGGTTATCCCGGTTCCCCTGCCTGTTGTCTGGTTGGCAACCAGGATGGCAGGGTGCCTTTTACCTGACAAAAAGAGATGGCTGCATTCCTGCTATGACAAGCTGGCTTCAAGTTTGATTTTTGATAATGAAAGAATGCTGAAAACCGGTTTCAGGCCGCGCCATTCCCTGCAGACAATCTTTCAATCCACAGATTTCGCAGATTAAATATCTCACGCAAAGGCGCAAAGACGCGAAGATAGAAAATTATGGCTGAGAATAAAATAGCCAAGGAGATTGTTGATGCGGCATATCATATTCATAAAAGGAAAAACTTAGCGACTTTGCGCCCTTGCGCAAGGCAATAAATTCTGTGGAAAATTTTGTTTTATATACCGCTTGTCTGATTCTGGGCGGAGCCGGGGCTTGGATCATAGGTAAGTTTGCCCCTCAGTTGGGCCTTGTAGATTGCCCAAACGAACGGAGTTCCCATGCAGTACCGACCCCAAAAGGCGGAGGCATTGGCATAGGGGCGGCCTTTGTTTTGTCTTCACTGGTTCTCAAAATCCTCATAGTTTTTTGGCTCCCCGCAACCTTACTTGCCTTGTTCAGTTTTTTCGGAGACAAATTTGAACTCTCGCCAAAGTTCCGCTTACCCATACAGTTCATAGCAGCCCTCTTCTTTGTCCAGCTTTCAGCTTTCAGCTTTCAGCCTTCAGCTTTCTCGCTTTTCTTCCTGGTTGTCTTCATCGTGGGTACTGCAAATTTTTATAATTTCATGGATGGGATCAACGGTATCGCCGGAATCACCGGCGTAGTTGCCTTTGGGCTATTGGCGTTTTTTGCCTTCCTCTCAAAAGCCGATGCTTCCTTTGTAACCTTAGCCATCTGCATATCACTTTCCTGTCTCGGTTTTCTTCCGTTTAATATGCCCACGGCAAGAGTTTTCATGGGAGACGTAGGAAGCATTTTACTTGGCTTTGTGTTCGCAGCGATGGTCGTATATTTATCCAAAAGCCTTATCGATTTTATATGCCTCTCTGCTTTCCTTTTTCCTTTTTATGCAGATGAGTTGACCACCATGTACATCCGTCTGCGTGCTGGGGAGAACATGACCCGTCCCCATCGCAGGCACCTTTATCAAGTTTTGGCAAATGAACGCCGGATACCTCATTGGAAAGTCTCGGGGGGATATGGCTTGTTTCAGCTTCTTATAGGTATAAGTGTCTTGCTGGCGAAGTCGTTTGGTAGTATCATGGCTTTGTCGCTTTTAATGGTTTATTTTGCGGGGTTCGTATTGTTGACCATTCGTCTGCGAAGCAGAACCGCTCATCTCACTGCGAAGGCGCAAAGAAAGACCTAAGCTAATATCACGGCATATGACCCGACTTTGAATCCGGAGGAATGGGATAAGGATTTTAAAAGGAGGCAAATAAAAATCATGAAATGCGCCGCTTGCCATAATGAAATGGTAAAGAAAAAGGGAGAATTGGATCTCAGGATTGAAGGGAAGCTTTATCTTGTAAGAAATGTTTTTTATGAAGAATGTCCCGCCTGTGGGGAGAAGGTTCTTTCTCCAAAGGTTAGTCAGGATTTATTCAGGAAAATTAAAGATAGAAAATTTGTTGAAAAAACTGTTAAGATTCCGGTATTAGACGGCACCTATGGCTGAGAACGAAACGTCTGTGCTAAAATAGGAAAATTGTGTATTTTGATGGTCTCGGGTCTCTCAAAACTTTGCGCTTTTTGTGTCCTTACGGTGAACTACTACAGGGTTGGCCGCATATACAATAAGTGAAAACCATGCAGACCCTTATACGCAATAAAAATTTCTGGTTAATGTTAGTAGGGGATATTACCTTACTAGGAATTTCTTACATCCTCGCCTACGCCCTCCGATTTGAATTCCACATTCCCCCAAATTACATAGCTCTTTTAAAAAAGAGTATCATCCCGGTTGTGATAAGTAAGCTCTTATTCTTTTACTGGTTTAAGCTTTATAGGGGCATGTGGCGTTATACGAGCATAGCTGACCTATTGAATATTATAAAGGCGGTCTTTACCAGTACAATGGTTGTAATGGTCGCCATTCTCATGTTCCACCGTTTTGAAGGGTATCCGCGTTCTGTCTTTGTGATTGATGCGATTCTGACCCTTATCTTTATTTCGGGTTTCCGTTTGGCAGTCCGCCTTGTTTTTGCAGCGAGTGGCAATCCGTTGACCTTTGTGAGAAAAAATGGGCGCCACAAAGGTCGAAAGCTATTAATAATCGGAGCGGGTGGCGCCGGAGAAAAGATGCTGCGCGAGATCAGAGACAATACCCGCTTAGAATATGGCATTATAGGTTTTTTGGATGACGATTCAAATAAGGTTGGTAGGTCTATACACGGAGTGCCTGTTCTTGGCGTCATAGACGAACTAAAAGAATTTGTAAGTAAAAAAGGAATAGAAGAAATCCTGATAGCCATCCCTTCTGCTACCGGCAATCAGATGAAGAGGATAGTTGAACTTTGTAAGCAGGCGAAAGTTAAATACAAGACAATCCCCGGAATTGGTGAGTTAATCGATGGCCGGGTGAGTGTAAAATCCATTCGAGACGTATCCTATGAAGACCTTTTGGGGCGGGAGCCCGTGCGCCTAGAAAAAGAGAAGATTGGCCGATACTTGCAAGGGAAAAGGGTCTTGATTACAGGTGCCGGGGGCTCCATTGGTTCTGAATTGTGCAGGCAAATTGCCCGGTATAACCCGGGAGCGCTAATAATGTGCGATAGGACGGAGAAGAATCTCTACGACATCGAAATGGATATGTGGCGGGACTTTTCGTATATAAAATACATTCCGGTCCTGGGAGATATTCGCCATAAAGGCGAGATTAAGGCTATCTTTGAAAAATATCGTCCGGAAGTAGTATTCCACGCCGCTGCATATAAGCACGTGCCCATGTTAGAAATTAATCCCTGGGAAGCCATATATAACAACATCCTGGGATCAAAGAATGTTATAGAAGTAGCCTGTGATTCCGGCATAGAACGTTTTGTTCTGGTCTCAACTGACAAGGCCGTTAATCCAACTAATGTTATGGGGGCCTCAAAGAGGGTAACCGAACTGCTTGTCCAGACCCATGCCAATCCTGGTCTTACCAGGTTTATGGCGGTACGGTTCGGGAATGTGGTGGGAAGCTCCGGCAGTGTTATTCCGTTATTTAAAAGGCAGATTGAGCAGGGCGGGCCGGTTACGGTAACTCACCCTGAAGTGACCCGCTATTTCATGACTATACCGGAGGCCGTGCAACTTATATTGCAGGCCGGGACAATGGGAAAGGGCGCCGAAGTGTTCATCCTGGACATGGGGACACCGGTTAAGATTGTGGATATGGCCAGGGATTTAATCAAACTTTCTGGACTTGAGCCTGAAAAAGATATTGATATCGAGTTCATAGGGCTCAGACCGGGTGAAAAGTTACATGAAGAGCTGGTAGTTGTTGGTGAGGAGGTTGCTCCCACAGGCCATGATAAAATCCTCGTCCTGAAACAGAATGGGCCCGGCCTTCTTACAAAAAATGATTTAGAAAGAAATATCCGGGAACTTGTAAAATTAGCTGATGTCAGGGATGTGGCCGGCATTAAACAAAAACTGAGGGAGATCGTCCCGGAATACACTCCGCAGGAAGTCTAAACGAATCCGCAGATTACGCAGATTTCACAGATTAAGGAACTCTGGCCACAAATGTCACGAGTGGGGCACGAATTAATGAAAATTAGCCTATTAAGGACCGAGTTAATTCCCCACTTTTGCCGTAAGAGGGGATAAAAAATTTAGTCCCTTCATATGACTCAAGGTCTTTAGCCAACGCCCTCAATGTCCATCCAGGACTCAGGGTAAGGAGGGGGCTCGTGGCCACAAAATTGTCGAATCTGAATTTTCAGAAGAG
>DSAQ01000212.1 GCA_011046395.1 Pseudomonadota bacterium | reverse complement strand
TCTTCCATGGCGACTCCAGCTTGAGTGCTCGCGTGAATATTGATTCCAAAACGTCCATCAAAAGCCTCTCGTCCTTTTTGCCCCTATTCTAATCTACCCACTCAGTTTGAGAAAGAGCCATTTTTTAGTTATTTCAAATCTATACTACAGACGACCTAATAAATCAACGCACAAAATCCCTTGTCAAACAGCAGTAAATAATATAATTTCAAAACATGTTGCGGCGCAAAGTCAAGGATTATTATTTTTACAAGGCAAAAAGAGAGCATTATGCCGCACGGTCCGTCTATAAATTAAAAGAGGCAAATGAAAAATATAAATTCTTGCATAGGCGTGGTGTAGTTCTGGATCTCGGTTGTTTTCCGGGCTCCTGGTTACAGTATTGCGCCGAGGCAGTAGGGCCGCAGGGGTTCGTCCTGGGTATCGACCAGCAGGAATTAAAATCACTGCCCGGCCCTAACGTGCAATCTTTGCAGGCGGATGTCCTGGCCCTGGACCCGGAAGAAATAAAAAAAACCCGGGACGCCTTTGATGTAGTCTTGAGTGATATGGCCCCGCAGACCTCGGGCGTAAAGATCGTGGATCACACAAAGTCTATTGAGTTGGCCCGTGCGGCATTTTTAATAGCCAGAGAATTACTCAGGACCGGGGGGACATTATTCGTCAAGGTCTTTCAGGGCGAAGACTTGCCGGTGTTCAAAAAAGAAGTCGAGCAGGCCTTCGCCCAGGTAAGGTTTTTCAAACCTAAGGGCTCGCGACCGGAAAGCAAAGAGGTCTTTATACTGGCCTTGAATAAAAGGCCGTAGAGGGCGGATAAAAAGCCCTAGACACAAAGGACATAGGCATTAGCCGCACCCTTTAGGTTGTGCAAGTTACGCAGGCTAAAGCCTGCGGCTACCAACTCGGGCCTCACAAAGCTTTGAGCCTTGAACTTTGAGCTTTAAGTTTCAGCACTTAGTATTTCGTGCTTAGAATTTTAAAATTCATACCTATTTTTTAAGGTAAGCGGAGGAATCAAGCAGTTATGTCCGGCCATTCCAAGTGGAGTACTATCAAACGTAAGAAAGGCGCTACTGACGCCAAACGTGGCAAGATATTTACAAAGCTGGCCAAGGAAATCATTGTGGCAGCCCGCCTGGGCGGCGGAGATATCAACATGAACCCAAGATTGAGGGCGGCTGTAGCCGACGCCAGGACCGAAAATATGCCTAAGGATAATATCGAAAGGGCGATTAAAAAAGGAACCGGCGAACTGGAAGGGCAATCCTACGAAGAGGTGATCTACGAGGGTTACGGGACGGGCGGTGTGGCTGTCCTGGTGGAAAGCGTGACGGATAATAAAAACCGGACGGTTTCGGATATAAGGTACATATTTAGCAAAAACGGCGGCAACATGGGAGAAAACGGCTGTGTGGCCTGGCTGTTTGATAAGAAAGGTCTCATCACCGTAGATAAGAAGGCCGTAAACGAGGAAAAGCTGATGGACATCGCCTTAGAGGCCGGCGCCGAGGATGTACGCGAGCAAGAGGAAGAATATGAGGTAGTAACCCCGGCGTCTGATTTCGAGGCCGTAAAAAAGGCCCTGAATGACCAAAAGGTTCCTTATCTGGCAGCCGAAATAACCATGCTTCCCAAGACCACGGTCCAGATAGAAGACGAAAAGCAGGCCCAACAGGTATTGCGGTTAATGGAGGCCTTGGAGGACTATGATGATGTCCAGCATGCCTATGCCAATTTTGATATACCTGACGCTATCCTGGAGGCTATCGGCTGATTCCTGTCAGAATTAGTATCGTTCGAACGTTCGAACGGTTAACGATTAGAACATAATTATTATGATGAGAGTCCTGGGCATTGATCCCGGTTCAATAGTAACCGGATTTGCTATACTGGAGAAGGGAAATAACGGCCTGATCCATGTCCATAGCGGTGCGATTCGTCCGTCGGCCCGGGAATCTTTTGCGGTGCGCCTGAAAGGTATCTATCGATCCCTTCAGACTGTCATCAATGATTTTGAGCCGGATGATGTGGCGATAGAGGGCGTCTTTTTGGCCAAAAATCCTCAGTCGGCTATAAAGTTAAGCCATGTAAGAGGTGTAACCATGCTGGCCTCGGCCGAGGCCGGTCTGGAAATCTATGAATATTCACCCCGGGCAGTGAAACTGGCCGTCGTAGGTTACGGGCAGGCCAGTAAACAGCAGGTGCAAAAGATGGTGCAGGCCCTGGTGCGCCTGAAGGAAATGCCGTCTCCGGATACCGCTGATGCCCTGGCCGTGGCTATTTGCCATATTCACACTACTATATCAGGTTAAAAACGATGATCGCCCGCTTAGAAGGCAATGTACTTTATAAATCGCCGGAATATGCCATCCTTAATGTAAATGGGGTCGGCTATCAGGTGTTCATCCCGCTTTCCACCTTTTATGAGTTGCCGGAGGCGGATAGCCCGGTCAGCCTGCACACCTATACACACCTGCGGGAAGATGTGTTGCAGCTTTATGGCTTTAAAACCATGGCCGAAAAAATCATGTTTATGTCCCTGATAAGTATTTCAGGTATAGGCCCCAAATTGGCGGTTAATATCCTTTCAGGCATCGGTGTGGCTGAGCTGGAACAGGCCATACTATCGGGAGATATAAGCCGGATAATCAGTATTCCGGGCGTAGGCAAGAAGACGGCAGAACGAATGGTAATCGAATTAAGGGACAAGATAGGTAAAAAAACGCCTGAATCCTACCCTGCCACTATCCCGGTGACCGCAGAAAACAGGAGGCTTTATGCAGATGCCGTCTCTGCCCTGGTCAATCTTGGTTATAAAAAGGCCGCTGCGGAAGCCGCCATGGCCAAAGTCGAAAGGGAAAATAAGGGCCTGTTTTCTCTGGAAGAGCTCTTAAAACAGGTACTAAAGGTCATGTCACGGTTATGAGTTCAACTACAGACAACAAAAAGCGCCCCTCGCCGATAGCGCCGACCATCGAAGACGACGAAGCCCGTTATGAGAACAATCTGCGCCCCCGGAACCTGGAAGAATACATAGGCCAGGAGACCCTGAAAGCTAATCTGCGTGTCTTTATCGAGGCTGCCCGGAACCGAAAAGAATCCCTGGATCATGTGCTCTTTCATGGTCACCCGGGACTGGGCAAGACTACCCTGGCGTATATCTTAGCTAATGAGCTTTCAGTGAATATAAGGGCTACTTCCGGCCCGGTTATTGAAAAAACAGGCGACTTAGCCGCCATCCTCACTAATCTGAAAGATAATGATGTCCTTTTTATCGATGAGATCCACCGCTTGAACCGCGTGGTAGAAGAAATGCTCTATCCGGCCATGGAAGACTATCAACTGGACATCATTATCGGCCAGGGGCCCAGCGCCCGGAGTATCAAGCTTGAACTCCCGCGTTTCACGTTAGTAGGGGCCACCACCCGGGCCGGGCTTTTAACCCCGCCTTTGCGAGACCGCTTTGGCGTGGTCCTGCGTGTGGACTTTTACACACCGGAGGAACTTGAGATCATCATCACGCGCTCCGCAAGGCTTCTGGGTATCTCTATCGACAAAGAAGGCGCCTTCGAAATAGCCCGCCGTTCGCGGGGTACTCCCCGTATCGCTAACCGCCTCCTGCGTCGTGTCCGTGATTTTGCCCAGGTGAAGGCCGATGGAGTAATCACCAAAAATGTAGCGGACGCCGCCCTGCATATGCTGGAGGTGGACGATCGCGGATTCGACCGGATGGACCGCCAGATACTCCTTACGATTATCGAGAAATTTGACGGCGGGCCTATCGGCCTGGATACACTCTCTACGGCAGTATGTGAAGAAAAAGATACGATTGAAGACGTCTATGAGCCTTACCTGATCCAGTGCGGGTACATAAGCCGTACACCCCGCGGCCGGGTTGCCACCCGCCTCGCCTATCAATACCTCAATCAGAAGCCCAGGGAATCAAGCCAGGAGTCTCTGTTTTGACCCGCCTCAGGCGGGTTGAGTGTACAATAAAGCGGGTAGCAGTGATCGGCCCGGGCGCCATTGGACTCTTTTTCGGCGGCCTTTTAAGCCGCCTGGGGTTGGATGTCTGGTTTCTGGATAAGTCAGAAGAGCGGGCCGCCTATCTCGTAAAGCATGGTCTATTGCTGGAGGAAACCACCGGGGTTACGTCTATTCCCCTTAAGGTAACCACCGATACGACCGGCATCGGCCCGTGCGATCTGGTCATCATCTGTGTAAAATCCTATGACACGGAATCAGCGGCATCTCTGTTACCATCGCTCATTCATCAAAATACTTTGGTCCTCACCCTGCAAAACGGTCTGGGCCATGTCGAGGTTCTTAAAAAGGTCTTGCCGGAGAGACAAATCGCTGTTGGCGTCACCTTTCACGGCGTAACCCTGGTTGAAACCGGGCACATCCGCCATGCGGGTGCAGGGCCGACCTGCATCGGGTCTTTTCTTCCAGACGAGAAGGCGCGAGGGCAACTTGCCAAGCTGGTGGAGATATTAACTACCGCCGGATTGGCTACAAAACTGGTTGATAACATTGAAGAAATTGTCTGGAACAAGCTCATGGTTAACATAGGGATTAATGCCCTCTCGGCCCTAACCAGGCTTAAAAATGGCGATCTGGTAAAATCCCCGGAGATACAGAATCTCATGGCTATGGCCATTACCGAAGCCCTTGCAGTGGCCCGCAGCAAGGGTCTACGGGCCAACCCCCAAGCCGTGGAGGAGGCAAAAGCGGCCTGCCTGGCCACAGCCGAAAATCGCTCCTCAATGTTGCAGGACGTCTTAAATAAGAAGCGGACTGAAATCGAGGCCATAAACGGGGCTGTTGTCAAGGAAGCAAAAGCCCTGGGCATCGCCACCCCGGTAAACGAGGTCTTGACCATTCTGGTTAAGGGTATAGAAAAAAGTTACAACTTACAGGCAGAAAGATAAGCGTTTAACCAGAAATCAGCTATCAGCTATTAATTCTGTTAGCGGCCTCATGAAAATGTAGCAAAATGGGCAAGTTGAAAATGCATGTTGTGCTGCTCGGTTTTTTGGGCCGGCAGCAAGGGTAATCTTGCTGCCGGCGAAGTCAACGGGCATGGG
>DSAQ01000057.1 GCA_011046395.1 Pseudomonadota bacterium | reverse complement strand
TTTCTTGTTCCATCACGATCTCTTTCTCTTGGTTTTTGTTGGGGAACTCTAACCATAGAAAGAGATCGTGATTTAATCAATTTTTAGACCATGTAAACACTTTTGAACGTTACCAAAATATTACGAAGGAGGAGGTATTCACCATGAAAGGAACAGGCAAACGCATATTCGGCAAGGTCGGACTAAGCCGGTTTTTGCAATGGCGGGTTAATACGTGTATAGTCCGCTTTCTTCCCCTGGCCCTCTCCCGGGCCTATTTGTGCTTTTTGGGGTGCATATATTACGTGCTCAATAAGGGGGAACGAAAAGTCATCGAAAATACCATAGCAGCTATATTTGAAGGAAGATATCACCCCAAAGAAATAAAAAGGATTACCGAATTGGCGATTAAGGGGATTTTCACCCATTACCATGAAAAATTGTTGAATGCTTATGCCAACTATAAGTGGCTGCGTTCGTTCGTCTTCCAAAACATACGCCTGAGAAATCAGGAGTTGCTCGATGCGGCCCTTAAAAAAGGCCGGGGCGTTATCCTGGTGACCGGTCATTTTGGAGCGGTAGAACTCATGCCCCTGACTCTGGCCCTGCGCAATTACCCTTTGACTATGATTGTTCGTTTTAAGACCAGAAGGCTAAAAAAGGCCTTGTTGGAACGGGCCAAGCCCTGCGGTGTTCGTCTTTTGGATGCCAGCACAGAAAATATAACGTTTGCTGCACTCAGAACACTAAAGGAGAATAGGATCCTCATTACGGAATGTGACGAGTTTGATAAGTGGAGGACTTACAAGGATAAGACTACGGTATTTTTTGGAGTTAATTCTCCAGTGGACAGGACCCTGGATGCACTACAAAAGAAATATCAGTCTCCGGTCATCTTTGCACTCTTAAAGCGTGGATGGAATGGCACCTATGTTCTGGAATTTCATGATATAAATAAAGACAAGGAGACGAAACGAGGTTTTTCTATAACCGAAAGGGCCCTGTCCATCCTGGAAAATTATATTTACACCTATCCCGAGCAATGGTATCAATGGAAACAGGCTGGTCTGTTCTTGAGAATGCAGGGAGCCATGGGGGAGACTGATGAGATTAAAGGCGCTGGACATCTTTCATCTCCGCATCCCGTTTTTGCTTCCAGTCAAACATAGCCTGGCGGTCAGGGAGCGCTCGGAATCTCTCGTCGTGCGGGTAAAGACGGAATCGGGTCTCTCCGGTTATGGGGAAGGGACTCCCAGAGGCTATGTAACCGGAGAAAGCATAAGCGAAAATATTACATTTTTTAAAAAAAGTCTTATACCCATGCTTGCCGGGCACATTTTTCCGGATCCGCTGAGCTTGCGCGAGTTTCTTGACGCCCTGTCTGCACAGGGTGGCGCACACAAAAACCCCTCAGCGGTTTGTGCCCTGGAAACTGCGTTGCTGGATGCGGCCGGGAAGGCATGGCGGCAGTCTGTATCGGAAGTGCTTGGTTTTGAATGCAAAAAAGGAAACCTTACTTATAGTGCCGTGGTTTCCATGTTATCTTTAGATACATTTCAAACCTATCTGCACATGGTCAAGCAGAGGGAGATGAAATTTCTCAAATTAAAGGTGGGTAACGAGTCCGACCTGGTCCGTCTGGAATTGGCCAGAGATGTCCTGGGAAATGATATTGATATCAGAGTGGATGCTAATTGTGCGTGGACGGCCGACGAGGCCATCCAGAAGATTGAGGAGATGAAAAGATACGGGATTTCGGCTGTAGAGCAGCCGGTAGCCAAGGAAGACTTTAAAGGTCTTAAGAAAATTTCCGAGAGCACCGACGTTCCCATTATTGCCGACGAATCGCTCTGTAGTGTCGCCGATGCCAGACGTCTGGCGGAGATGAAGGCCTGTGAAATTTTTGATATTCGTCTCTCAAAATGCGGTGGTTTCCGGAATGCTTCTAAGATATTGGAGATAGGCCGTAAAACGGGTATAAGAGCCATGCTCGGGAGTCATGTCGGCGAAACAGGCATCCTCTCAGCGGCGGGTCGGCACTTTGCCCAGTGTTTCGATGATCTCGTCTATATCGAGGGTTCCTTCTCTTCCCTGCTCCTGAAAGAAGATGTTATCCAGGAGAATCTCGTCTTCGGCAAGGGGGGGATAGCACCTTCTCTTAAGGGGCCGGGTTTGGGGATTACGGTGCGGGAAGATGTATTGAAACTTTATGCTGTCCAACAGATAACTTTTCAAAAGCTGTAGGAGATACTGACCGCCAGAGAATGTGAGGTCTGCTGGTATTCCCCGTTGACACGGTTGTTATTGTCATCCGTTATATCTTCCGGGATGGTGTTGTTTTTGTCACGCTTCTCGCCCAGAATGTAATTGTATGCTATGCCAATGGTAAAATCCTTAAACCTGTAATCCCCGCCCAGACAAAAGATATGCCGTTCAGCATCCGGGATGGATGGATCCATGGTCTCGTCCGGGACCGGAGACTCATCGAAGATATAACCGGCCCGGATGGTGATGGCCTCATCCCATCGATAATTAACCCCGAAACGATAAGCGAACACGTCGTTCCAGTTCCTTGGTTGAATCGATACCGACGCTTGGGCAGCACCTACCGGTCTATCCAGGTCAACCCTCAATTCTTCAAAGGTGGACCAGCCTGTCCAGGTAAGGTCGCATTCAAAAACCCAGGGCGACAGCCCCTTGTAGGCGATGCCGGCGAACAGAGAAGGCGGGAAGACTAACCGGCTGTAGGCCCCGCCGTTTGGGAAGAGGTGAGCCACAGCCGGTGGCACGCTAAATTCTGCATCACCATCAATCTTGACCCTGACCTTACTCCGATAGGAAAGACCAATATTGGTGCTGGGCGTCAACTGGTAAAGGAGACCCAGGTTGTACCCGTAGCCATAGTCGGCCCCCTTAAATAGCCGGTCACCGTCGCCAAACGCACCTAGGTTTAGTCTCCTTCTGAGATCGGCCGCTGCCCTCATGACATTGACGCCACCGGCAACGGATAATTCAGGAGATACCCTCCAGGAAAGGGCTGGATTAATATTGAAAGTCTGTAAATCAGAACTTGTGGCCGCATACCGGCCGGCCCAACCAGCGTCCCACTTCGTCCCCAGTCCAAAAGGGGAAAAGACGCCCAGACCTACGGCAAGGTCTGTTGTCAACTGGTGTGTCAAATAGAATTGGGGAGGAAGATATATGTGTGATTCGGTCCGGGTTTTTGTGCCCAGACTATCTTTATACTCGGCTCGCGGGGCAATGGCTGTAGCCCCCAGATAGACTTGGGTGCCCTTAAGCTGATTTATCCCGGCCGGATTGAAAAAGATAGCCGAAGGATCGTCCGCCTGGGCGACAAAGGCATTTCCCTGCGCCATAGGCGCTGTGCCCTGTTGGAGAATGGCAAACCCGGCGGCAAAGGCGGACAGAGGAAAGAGAAGACAAAGCACGCCGGTTGCAGTCGCGATAATTATAATTTTATTCATCAGCATCCTATACTAGCTTGTATCCCCCTGAAAATTCAAGACCAAAATGCAAGACCAAAATGCAAGAAAGAGATCGGACATATTATTTCATGAAGAACTCAAATTGATGTCTCACTGCGGGACGCAGAGGACCGGACACGGCAACAGGCGCACTACCTTTTCGGCAGTACTGCCAAAAAATATCTCGTCTATCTGTCCTCCCTTACCATGCTGGCCATATCCTCCCATAACGATCAAGTCAACCTTGTCTTTCCTGGCTTTAAGGGCAATTTCGTGGAATGGGACGCCTGCGGCCACCTCCGCGGCACAGGACGCCTTGGTGTTATTCCACTTTTTGATAAAATCTTTGAGCGCTGTTTTTGCACTGTGCATCATCTTTCCCTGGATTTCTTTTAATGGCGTGCCAGTAAATTCAGCAATGCGTTCGATATGCCGGGTATCAATTACATTAAGTAAAATTACCTTGGCTGGAAAAAGCGCAGCCAGGTCCAGGGCATATCTGAATGCCGAGGCCGAACATTCGGAAAAGTCTATCGCTACCATAATACTCGAGATCTTCATATTTCCTCCAACCGAGAAATATCTCATTCATAGCTACTTATATCTTTCCCCGGACATTTGTCAACAGTTCTTGCCGGACGGGTCTTCTTGACAGTCCCGGTGAATAACAGTATAAATGCTAATAACGTTCCAACGTTCGAACGTTTGCCAGGCCTTGCAAATGACAGTATAAGTATAAGTGCCAATAAATAGAGAATATGCAAAAGACCGCTATTGGCCCTGTAGAATTTTACCAGTTTGACCTTCTGAGCAACTTTCCTGAAGTCATCCACGCTGTATTTACCCGCCGGGGTGGACTGAGTCCAATTCCTTTTGATAGTTTGAATGTCGGTTATCAGACCGGAGATGACGCGGCCCTGATCCGCAAAAACAGGAAAACAATAACAGCAATAATCGGCGCCACCCATCTGGTCTCGGCGCATCAAGTGCATAAGAACGGAATCAAACTCATAGGTCACTTCCCTGAGAGTGATGATGAACCGCAGGGATTTGATGCCTTGCTTACTCATCTTACGGACGTGGCCTTAATGATAAAGCAGGCCGACTGCCAGGCCATAATCCTCTACGACCCCAGGCGTAAAGCCATCGGCAACGTGCACTGCGGCTGGCGGGGAAATGTCCTGGATATTATTGGTCATACTGTTCAGGCCATGGCAGAGGCCTTCGGTAGTAGGCCGCAGGATATCCTGGCCTGTATCAGTCCTTCTCTGGGCCCATGCTGTGCCGAGTTTAAAAATTTCCCGCAGGAGTTTCCCCCTTCACTCTGGCGATATGAGGTAAGGCCTGATCATTTTGACCTCTGGGCCATAAGCCGCGACCAGTTGCTTTCAGCCGGTATTCTACCAGAGCACATTGAAATGGCTGGAATATGTACGAAGTGCCATCATGATGAGTTCTTTTCGTATCGTGGGGGAAAGATTACCGGCCGCTCTGGTACGGTAGTAGCCTTATCTAATGGAGCCTTTTAGTTTATGGTACGCGGGGCCAGGAGCAAGATGGACCAAGTCACGACAACTGTTTTAGAAAACCGGTTCGCGGCGCCCGGTGTCTATAGACTGCGCATAGA
>DSAQ01000145.1 GCA_011046395.1 Pseudomonadota bacterium | reverse complement strand
ATCTTATATTATAAGCTGGAACACAAAAGAACTGGACAGCCAAGGTGAGCCCAAAATACCGGACGGCAATTATTATGTAAGGGCGACAGTAAATGGCGAGGATTCCAATAAATTCCTGCCAATTTCAGTTACGGTTTATAATAACCACACTGATGAAGATGAGCCGAATATCATTGAAAACGACACAGCAAACGGCCACGAGAAGATCATAAAGATAGACCCAGCAGTTGCAAATGAGATACTTTTGGCGGACGGCACACGCATAGAGATACCGCAGGGCGCTTTAGACGCAAATGGCACGCAATACAAAATGGTTATATCAAGCAAATCCTTAACAGAGCAAACCGTAATGGTTGATATACCAGGCGTTGATCAGCTTAACAAGGATATGTTAATATATCTTCCTTATCCTGATGCCAATAATGACGGCATAGTTGATGGAAGGGGTATAAATGAAAATGAGCTTATTGTCAGATGGTATAATTCAGGTACCGGCGAGTGGGAAAACTTATACGACTGTACTGTATATCCTGATGAAAATTATGTTGTTGCAAGAGCCAACCACTGCAGCATGTTTGGATGTTGGGGCCCCAGCGGAATGGTGTTCACAGGTGCCGGCAGCGCTGCAGTAGGCGCCTCCGGATGCGCAAGCTACTGTTTTATCGCAACAGCTGTTTATGGATCACCGCAGGCCGGTGATGTTATGACATTGAGGATTTTTAGAGATAAATTTCTCCTCACTAACGAACCGGGTAAAAAGTTCGTTCAATTTTATTATAGGTATAGCCCGCCGTTAGCCAGGTATATAGAGAATAGACCATTTATGAAAAAGGCGGTAAGGATTTTATTGAGGCCTTTGGTTCGCTTTGCAGAGTATGCCTTAAGAAACTATAATGCCGAGGTGAATTAATATGGGCAATAAAGGGTTCTCATTCATAAATATTTTATCGGCTGTCGTTATAACAGCATTTGTCTTTGTGGCGGCACAGGCAGGCCTCTGCGCTCATAATCTTGAGGATGATTTCTTATCCGATCTGGAATTAAAAGGGACCGTAGTTACAAATTCATTCGGCACGATAGCGATCATAAAAGATAAAACAAAAGGAATGAACGCAATCTACGAAATCGGAGATACGATATGCGGCGCAAACGCAAAGATAATAAACATAGAAAGAGGCAAAGTTGTTTTTGAAAAAGAAGGCGTTACAAGGACGCTGTCATTTCCTTTGGGCAGTGTTATGCAGGCGCAGCTGGATTTAGATATGGGCGGTGTTAATTTTGCGCAAAAGGAAGGCGCTTATATAATAAGCAGGGAAGATGTCAATAATCTTATATTGAGCGCAGGCAATATTGCCCGCAGTGTAAAAATTGCCCCGTATTTTGAAAAGGGCAGACCTGCCGGCATGAGGCTCTCCAACATAAAAAAGGGGACTGTGCTTGAGAAGGCAGGGCTAAATGAAGCGGATGTGCTAAAGGCCGTAAATAATTTAAAAATCGCCACACCCTATCAGATATTTGACGCGTATAAAAAGCTGAAAAACAACACATCCTTTGAGGTAGAGGTTTTAAGAGAAGGAAAGCCCATCACCTTAACCTACAAGATTGAATAATTCATATAAAATCTCGCGTGTTATCTCCGCTTGCCCCGTACCAATACGATGCGGGATTCCATAACGTATGGTACGGGGCTTGTCGTTCGTTCGGGGATACGCGGGCCTCACTCACTGTGGTAAAAATTGGTTCTTTCGTATTTAATGTGAATATCTCCTTGGGTTTAATAATCCACAGTGTTGGTGAATTTTAAGTTTGAAATACTCAATATCCTTATAGCCGTAGGCCATTCGTTTTAACCTTTTTATCTTGTTGTTAATACCCTCAGAGATGGCTGAGCTGATCTTCTTTTTAAACCAGTTGATAATATACTGTATCTTATCCAAGAAGCTGAGGGCAATCTTTTTGAACATATCCAGTGAACTTGCCAGGGCTTCTTTAATCCAACCTCTTAAGTATCTTTCAGCCTCTTCAGGAATATCGTAATTATAAAGCTCTAAAAAGCTTTCTTTTAAAAGCATAGCTTTGTAGATAGGCTCGTTGGCTTTACAAAGTCTTTCCAGATAACCGGTTTGTTTGTCTGTAAGGTTAGCTTTGTTTTTTAGTAAAATAAATCGCTGTCTGCAATTCATCAGCTCTATAAGCTCATTATCCTCATCCTTGCGCGCCTTGCGTAATTCCTGTTTTCTTACCATATCTACTGCCCAGTTCAACTTCTGCATAACATGGAATCTATCATAGACTATCGTTGCATTAACGGCATAGTGATTGGTAGAGGCAATGTATGTTCTTGCGCCGTCTAATGCCACGGATTCTATTTTTTTGCAATTGTCTTCGCCTATGGCAGTATAATACCTGTCCAATACTTCGGTTCTCCTGCCTTTATCGTTCCAGATAATAGCTTTTTCATCGGTATTTACCACATTAGTCAGATAACGATGATATTTACGGTAACTTACCTCATCCACGCTTATATTTACAGCAGCAGGCGGCGGTATGAGCCTTTGAGCATACTGTTGTTCTAATATCTCCTTATCTATTCGATAAACTGCCTCATCATCTAATCCCAAGAACCATCCTGCCTCTTGGTTGGTAGTTATTGCCGTTAGTCTATTGACTTTTTCCGCAAAGCGCCTGGTTACCCTGCCGTATTTTTTAAGCCATGGAATTTCCTCAATGTGAGTACGATTATCTACAGGGCATTTAAATCTTCTCTTAACTATAGTAAGATATACCCGCTTTTCAAATAACGATAAATCTTCTGCTATTGATTCTTCTGTTGCGTGTCGGCCAATTTTGTGAACTTGGCCACATCCTGAACATATAAACGGCTTACGTTTATATGGTTCCAGTTTTATGTTTATTTCTTTATCTGTCTCGGATATAATGCCTGTTATTTTATATTCTGGTATATTTAAGGCTTTTTTGATACTATATATTCGCATCGGTTACCCCCTGATTATTTTGTTGTTAGTAACCTAAATATATCAGGTTTTCAAATGGTAATCGATGCTTTTTTATTTCCCCTTACATTTCAACACCTTACAGAATATCTATCACATTATTTAAGAAAGACCCAAATTTACTAAAGAATGAAATAGTGTAAATTTTTTACGGGGCTTAATTGGCGCTTATAACTTATGCCGCGCCTTGTGCTGCATAAGTTATATACTCATTAAAAAAGGGCCTATCGGCAAAAGAAAAATATTGACACCAACAGGCCCCTCTCGGTGGGCTATATAAGCATTGTAGATATTACCATATGCCCTGAAAAAATGCAAGAAAAAAATTAAAATTTTTTGAAAAAATTTTTGGGGCGGATGCATTGTGAGGCATTCTGCGTAAAATGCAAAAGTTTGTTCGGGCGGGGTGTCCCCATTTACTACGTCCCCAGCACTACGGAAGGGCGGCGCTCAAGAAGATGGCCCCGTATTGCTCGCATTATTTCTTCGTTTATAGCCGTTAAATATGAGGCTGGTATGGTGGGTTATCTTTATCATCAGCTCATCGACAATAACATATATACAAGGAAGTAAAAGCAGTGTCCATATGGTGCCTACGATCAAACCCCATGATATGGCCAGCGCCATAGGCCTTAAGAAAGGATCGAAGCCTCCTATTCCGTAAGCAGTCGGCATAAGCCCAAAGGCTGTTGTAACCGTAGTCAAGACGACCGGCCTTAACCTCATTCGCCCTGCATTTAGCACAGCGGTCCTCCTGTCTTGCCCCTTTAGGCGGGCGGTGTTTATAAAGCTCATCAGAACTATCGAATCATTAACAACAACGCCTAATAGGCCTATCATGCCCATCAATGCCAAGAAGGACCAGCTCTCACCGTGAACAAGGAATGCCAGCACAACACCGACTATGCCGAAAGGTATTGCCAGCATCACAATGAAAGGCTGGATTAGCGAACGAAATTGAGTTGCCAGGATTACATAAATCATCAAGAACGCCAGCATCATCGCCTGAAACAGGCTCATAATAGATTTTACATTCTCCTCATGCTCTCCGCCAAACCTTAAGCCATAACCCATGTTTTCTTTAGGCACGTCTTTAAACGCCTCCTCAATAGCTGTATTAGCCTCAAAGGAAGTGATGTTCTTATTATCCACTTCTGCGGTTATGTTGATTATCCTTTCTCCATCGAGATGCGGTATATTCGACAGGCTTGTTGTTCTCTTTATTTCGCAAATTCTATTAAATGGTATTAGCTTGCCCTGGTTATTGGGTATCAGCAGCCTGTCAAATGCCTCGAATGTCTTTCTGTCAAGCTCCGGAAATCTAACGCGAACCTCAATCTCTTTTTCTGCCCTGGGCAGCCTTATCTTGGTTGCAAGCCCGCCTTCAAAGACATTTCTTACGCTGGAGGCTATCTGCTCAACCGTCAAACCCGCCTCCATAGCTTTTTGACTATCTATTTCTACGATCGCTTCATATTTGTCGAACTTATAGCTGTCGGTCACATCTGAGACACCTTTCAAAGCCCTTAAAAATTCTTTTATGCTTTCGCTTATCTTGGAAAGCACCGCAAAATCCTTTCCTCTTACATTGACATCTATGGATTTACCTGTTGGCGGGCCTTCTTTTAATATGTAGATATACAGCCTGTCAAAACCCAGCTCTTCCTCTAATTTCTTCAAAGCTGGCCTTAAGGAATCGGATATCTCATCGGCGCTTCTTTTTCTTTTTTGCGTGGGGCTAAGATAGACCGCTATCTGCGCGTAATTAGAACCGTATCTTGCGCCAGGATCATAGCCTCCCTCCTCAACCAATGAGCCGACCGATGTAGTATAGGCGTCTAATTCCTCGGGAGACATCTGTGCTACCAGTTCTTCTACGGGCCTTGCCATCTCTGAAACAGACTCAAGGGTAGTGCCCGCAGGGGCTTCAACCCTTATATAAAATTGCTCCACGCCTCTGCCGCTAAACATTACCAGGGGTATGAACTTAAACCCGATAAAGAAAAACACAACAATAAATAAGGCGGCGCCGGATATAGACAGGCATTTCCTGCTTAACAGTTTCTTTAAAAGAGAGGTGTATTTCTGCAGTAAAAGGTTAAAAAACCTGGTGCTGAAATCTGGCTTGCCGTCTTTTTTCTTTTTTGGCTTTACAAAATCTGCCAAATGCGACGGAAGGATGATGAACGCCTCAAGCAACGATGCCAGAAGCGCTATTATTACT
>DSAQ01000143.1 GCA_011046395.1 Pseudomonadota bacterium | reverse complement strand
CAAGCTTTCAGGGTCGCTCGCTGCTCTTCCGTCATCAACAATTTTTCGGCTGGCTTCCACATGAAACCACCGATAACATAATTTTTGATAATTGTAAAGGTATTACTGAAACACTACACTAGTCATGAAGGCCCGGAGTAAAGAACTACTGGAAATACTGTCCCAATGTAAAAGCTACCTCTCCTTTCGCAAGGATATGGGGCTAGGCTTTTTGCCTGCGTCTTTCTGTAATAACCCAAAGCCGCGCAGGACAGGCGTCTCGCCTGTCGAAGGAAGATTTTCAGAGAAAAACATCGGCTCAGGGAAACAACTGACTCTGGCTGACGTGCGCCGCGAGCTCGGCGATTGCCAGCGTTGTAAGCTTCACAAGACGCGCACGAATATAGTCTTTGGCGCTGGCAATGAACAGGCAAAATTAGTATTTGTGGGCGAAGGACCGGGACTGGATGAGGATATGCAGGGAGAACCGTTCGTCGGAGCCGCCGGACAGCTTTTGACCCGCATCATTCAGGCCATAAACCTGAGGCGTGAGGATGTTTATATATGCAATATCATCAAATGTCGGCCGCCCAAAAACCGAACCCCCGAACCAGATGAAATAGTGGCATGCAAACTATTCGTGCTTAAACAGCTCGATGCTATAAGACCTCACCTGATCTGTGCCCTGGGAAGCGTCGCGGCCCAGACCTTGCTCGAAACAGCAGCGCCGATTGGCATATTGCGGGGCCGTTTTCATAACTTTCAAGGTACAAAGTTGATGCCTACCTACCACCCGGCCTATCTACTGCGCAATCCAGCCAAAAAACGCGAGGTCTGGGAAGATATGCAGATGGTACAGAAGGAATACCAGGCGTTATGATTATCACTCCGCCAGGCAAATACATAAATTTTTCAAATCCCCCCATCCCCCCTTTGCTAAAGGGGGGCGCGGGGGGATTAAAGGCATTCAGTTGCCGGGGCAATATCATCAGATATGGCGGCGTGGTATTTATAGCCTTGTATCTTTTTTTTAGCGGCGCTACGGCCTCGACCGCCACAGTCTCTGGCCCCATCCATGTAATAGAGGTAGAAGGAAGCATAAATCCAGGGTCAGCTAAGTTCATTATCGATCATATCGGGCAGGCGGAAAAAGATAAGGCGCAATGCCTCATCATACGGCTGGACACACCGGGCGGGCTGGAGACGGCCATGCGCTCTATAGTCAAAGGTATTTTGAACGCTCCTGTGCCCATTGTGGTCTATGTCTCGCCGGCCGGGGCTAGGGCCGCCTCTGCCGGTGTGATGATTACGATTGCTGCCCACATCGCTGCCATGGCTCCAGGGACGAATATCGGGGCGGCACATCCGGTAAATATCGGCGGAAAGGATATGGATAAGGAGATGGCCCGCAAGGCGGAAAACGACATGGTGGCCTTTGTCCGAAGCATTGCGGAAAAGCGGGGGCGCAACGCCGGCTGGGTCGAGGACGCCGTTCGCAAAAGCGTCTCTATTACCGAGACAGATGCGCTCAAATTAAAGGTCATTGATCATATTGCCCGGGATATGGACGATCTTCTTATCCAGTTACATGGCCGTGAAGTCCAGACCACTACCGGCATAGTAAAATTTAATACCAGCCGGGCCAGGGTCATTACCTTCAGCGAAGGCATCAGTGAAAAGATTCTCCGCCTTATAGGTGACCCCAATATTGCTTACATCTTGATGATGATCGGTCTGGCCGGTCTGTACTTTGAATTGGCTCATCCTGGAGCCATCTTCCCTGGAGTTATAGGAGCTATATGCCTTATACTGGCCTTTTTCGCCTTCCAGGCCCTCCCGGTTAACTACGCTGGTTTTTTGCTTATGCTCCTTTCGGCCGTACTATTCCTCTTGGAGATAAAGGTCGTCAGCTATGGCCTGCTCGGTCTAGGAGGGGTCATCGCCCTTGTACTGGGTTCAATGATGTTGTTTCAAGGTGGTGAGCCAGCTATACGCCCGGATGTGAAGGTGTTGGTTCCGACCATTGCTGCTGTTTCTGTTTTTTTTATTACCGTGACCTTTCTTGCTATACGGGCAGTTAGCGCAAAACCCAAAACCGGAACGCCTGCCTTAATCGGTGAGATAGGCGTTATTAAAGAATGGTCTAACGGCAGGGGTAAGGTTTTTGTTCACGGCGAGTACTGGAATGCCATAGCGGAGGAAAGGTTAGAAGTGGGCACTGAAGTAGAAGTGGTCTCTGTTGACCGTTTTTTAGTTAAGGTTCAAAGGAGAAAAATGTCTTAGGAGGGTCTTATGTCTCTTTCCTTTTTGGTGATAATCTTTCTTGCAGTTTTATTCTTTGCCAGCGCCCTGCGTATTCTCAACGAATACGAACGGGGCGTAGTCTTTCGTCTGGGCCGGGCTATCGGAGCCAAAGGGCCGGGGCTTATCATCCTTATTCCGGGTATTGATAAGATGCGAAAGGTGGATTTGCGCACCGTTACCTTAGATGTCCCGCCGCAGGACATCATAACCCGCGACAATGTCTCTGTTAAGGTCTCGGCTGTGGTCTTTTTCCGGGTTATGGACGCTATGAAGGCGGTGATCGATGTGGAGAATTACCTTTTTGCTACATCCCAGCTCGCCCAGACTACACTAAGGAGTGTCTGTGGCCAGGCCGAGATGGATGATCTTCTGGCAGAGCGGGAAAAGATCAATTCAAAGATCCAGGGGATACTGGATATGCACACCGAACCTTGGGGGGTCAAGGTAAGCGCGGTAGAGGTAAAACAGATAGACCTGCCTGTGGAGATGCAGCGGGCCATGGCGAAACAGGCTGAGGCGGAGAGAGAAAGACGGGCGAAGGTTATAAACGCTGAAGGTGAATTTCAGGCGGCAACCAAGTTAGCCGAGGCCGCTGGCATCATTGAAAAATATCCTATGGCCTTACAACTACGGTATCTTCAGACGCTGCGTGAGGTGGCTGCAGAAAATAACTCGACAACACTCTTTCCTATTCCCATAGACCTATTCAAGCCCTTTTTATCGGCTATGGAGAGTAAAAAAACAGAAGGCCTGTAGAACGTTTCATTATACCTGAGGAACCAGGAAGCCGAACGCGCTGCCTAGTTTGCGTACCAGATCCAGAAAATGGCGTGGCAAGGGGACTTCCCGGTCCACGAGCATGATATGGAGTTCCTGGGCGCGGGCAAGAATGCGTGAGCTGTCGATACCCTCCTGGTTGTCGCAGAGAAACTGAACGCGGAGGGCATCGGTCAGAGGAATACGCATTCCCTCGAGTTCAGTGGCGAGCTGGTTCAGTTCCTCTGCGATGCAGGCCTTGTTTTCCTTCACAAAGCTTGCAAAAGGTTCTGCCGGGTTAGGCGTGCCAAAGAGATCATTGATAATGGCCCCGGACAGTTTATTGATATATGACGCCTCGCGCCCGGGGTACTTCTGAGAGAGATAGGCCTTCAATTTCTTGAAAAAAATCATTTTGATGACTTCAACCCCTTCCCTCATGATGGGGATCAATTTACTCTCAAACTGCACGATGGCCTCCGAGCCCTGTCCACAGGGATCAATACTGCTTTCCGTTATTTTTGTTTTTCTTTTTCTTGTTCGTATCTGATTAACCCCGCTAAAGCAGACATCTCTTCGGCCAGGAGGTCTATCAAATCATCCAGGGTCACAATACCGACCAGTTTGCCTTGCTGATCTATTACCGGAAGACGCCGAATGCCCCTGCCGCGCATAATCCGAATACCATCTCCCACACTTGCCGATTCCCTTACGGTGAGCAGTCGGGCGCTCATGACATCTTTGACCAAACTCTGGTGCGGGTCATTCCCCTCGGCCACCACCCTGATGGTTATGTCCCGGTCGGTCAGGATACCTATGGGATGTCTATTTTCGGTAATTATTACGGTACGTACTGAATAATCCCGCATGAGCTGTGCTGCTTTATGAATGGAGTCTGTGGCCCTGGCGATGACCACTTCACGGATACAAATCTCACCGATGGACATAAGGTACCTCCTGACTGGCTACCTATCTGAGTCTACATAGGTTACGCGAAGTATTTGGACTCGAAGTGTCTAGGCTCAAAAGTGATATGGGCGTCCTTTAGCCGCTGGTAGTCCATCTTTAAGCGCTCGTTTGCAATATTCTTATTCAACCTGTCTGCATCCAGGGATTCGCCCGTGTATCCTATTGCATAGACTTTCGAAACCTTCCGACTCTCGCCTTCCATCCTGAAGGTGTATTCTCCGATTAGGAGGTAGGCGTTTATTTCACCCT
The DNA here is from genome assembly GCA_011046395.1 of Pseudomonadota bacterium. Taxonomy (GTDB): domain Bacteria; phylum Desulfobacterota; class QYQD01; order QYQD01; family QYQD01; genus QYQD01. The sequence goes on along the minus strand of DSAQ01000143.1, from coordinate 1,051 downwards.
TTCCCTCCTCCGTTTCGTCCGGATGTGCCTTCTGTACAATGCTCTGCTTCTCTAACTTGATTTCTGCTTCGAATCTTTTCCCTTCTCTGGCGAGGGCAATGAAATCCTCCAGCCTGACCGGCCTATCCTTTTCCATAAGCGCCATTATCCCGTCCTCCTCTCTTTTTATTTATATCCCACCGACATAATTAAGATGGGATCGTAAACTTTGCCGATACCCAGCACCTTCTGGACGACATCGTTATGAAAGGCCCCCACAATGCCGATACCCAGCCCCAGGACCTCGGCCTGGAGAAAGATATTCTGCCCGGCATGCCCGGCCTCGATGTAGGTATAGGGGATGCCTCTTTCTCCATACTTACGGGTGCACCGTTCATATTCCCCGGTTATTATCAAGATTACAGGGGCCTCGGCCATCCAGCTCTGATAAAGTGAGGCCCTGGCGATATCGTCCCGAAGTTCTCCGGCCTTCACTTGGGTCAGTCTATGCGCCTTTGGGATGTAATGATAGACACCGGCTTGCAGTCCTTCTACTTCGTTTTTGCCCGCGGCCACCCAGATATCCAGTGGATAGAGGGCGCCTGCAGACGGCACGGATTTGTAAAAGCCGTTTGCAGTGACGCCGTAGGCGGCCCAGAGGATTTGGGAGAGCTGCTCCAGGTTCAGGGCCTTCGCCTTAAAATGGCGGACGGTTCGTCGGGCCTTGATGGCCTCTTCCACGGACTTTTTGCCGGTAAAGGAGGGCTTGGGAAGTAGAACATCCGTATGGGTTTGGGCCAGAGCGAAGATGGGCAGGAAAATAAAAGAAGTAATAAAAAGGATACTTAGGGTATTCATGGCATTACCTTTTAATAGGGCCTTGAATTTTTCGCCAAAAGCGAATTTGCCTTCGGCATGACATGCTTAGAATTTCTTATTTCCACACAATTAATTAGTATCGTTCAAAAGGTGAGGCAAAAAGGTTTTGATTAAAACACGATCTCTTTCTAAGGTTAAAGTCGGCAGACCGAAACCAGGAGAAAGAGATCGTGATGGAACAAGAGATACATAT
>DSAQ01000120.1 GCA_011046395.1 Pseudomonadota bacterium | reverse complement strand
TCACTGGATAGTGATTGACTAGTCTAGAAAAATAAAGGCAAAAAGCACAAAATACCCAAAAAATATTAAGATAGAAATTGTAAAATAATGATTTAAAACAGCGGTTAATTGATTTTTGGATTTCCTAATAGGAAACCAAGAGCGTATGGGGGATGCCTAGACTCTAAAAGGCGATGAAGGACGTGGCTTGGCTGCGATAAGCTTCGGTGAGGTGCCTAGCAACCTGCGACCCGGAGACGTCCGAATGGGGGAACCCATCTTCGTGAACCGAAGATATTCCGTTTTTTAGCGGAAAGCAAACCTGGGGAAGTGAAACATCTCAGTACCCAGAGGAAAAGAGACCAATATTTGGCTTTAAAACTCTAAACCGTTAGCTTATGTTCGGTTTGGAGTTTTGAAGCCTTGGAATTTCCTAAGTAGCGGCGAGCGAAAAGGAAAAAGCCCAAACCTACCCTAATTCATTAAGGTGGGGGTTGTAAGATGGTGACGTTTCGGCTTCGGCCGGAGAAGAAGTTACAAAATATTTTATTAATCGAATTTGCTGGAAAGCAAAGCCGTAGAAGGTGATAGCCCTGTAGGTGAAAATAAAATATCTTCTTGGTTACCAATCTTGAGTACCTCGAGACATGACTAGCTTGAGGGAATCAGGCGGGACTGACCGCCAAGGCTAAATACTTTTAGAGATCAATAGTGAACTAGTACCGTGAGGGAAAGGTGAAAAGTAGTCCGATGAGGACGTTGAAATAGTACCTGAAACCATACGCTTACAAGGAGTCGGAGCTTTAATTTCGATTAGAGTGACGGCGTGCCTATTGAAGAATGAGCCAACGAGTTTATGTTTGTTGCTCGGTTAAGCCCTTCTGGGGCGAAGCCTTAGGGAAACCGAGTGTTAATAGCGCGATCGCCGATTTATTGGCAAAGTAGCAGGCATAAGACCCGAAGCCAAGTGAGCTTGCCATGGGCAGGGTGAATCACATTGAGAGATGTGAGGAGGCCCGAACCGATTGGTGGTGCAAAACCATCGGATGACCTGTGGTAAGGAGTGAAAAGCTAATCGAACTTGGTAATAGCTGGTTCTCTCCGAAATAGTTTTAGGACTAGCGTCCGGTTTACCTGTCGGGGGTAGAGCACTGGATGGTTTGAATAGGGAGCAATCTCGTCAAACCAATCAAACTCCGAATACCGATAGTTAATTACCGGGCAGTTAGACGGTGGGGGCGAAGCTCCACTCGTCAAAAGGGAAACAGCCCAGACCGCAGTCTAAGGTCCCTAAATTCACACTAAGTGCACTTAAGGAGGTGAAATTTCTCTGACAATAAGGAGGTTGGCTTAGAAGCAGCCATCCTTTAAAGAAAGCGTAATAGCTCACTTATTAAGAGATTTTGCGCCGCAGATGTACGGGGCTAAGTGTGGTACCGAAGACGCGGATTGATGATTTTTCATCAATGGTAGGAGAGTGTTCTTGTCCGCTATGAAGCTTGATCGTGAGGTCGGGTGGAGCGTCAAGAAGTAAGAATGTTGGCACAAGTAACCGCAATCCCGATTAAATCACGGGACGCCGAAAGACCAAGGTTTCCTTGGCGATGTTGATCAGCCAAGGGTTAGTCGGGCCTAAGGGGATGGCGAAAGCCGAACCCGATGGACACACGGTTAATATTCCGTGACTTCCAATTGTTTCGATGGGGTGACGAAGTTTAGTATGCTGGGCGCATTATTGGATTTGCGTTCATATCATAAGGGGGGATTCTTAGGAAAATCCGGGAATCAATCCAGGGCTACTGTATGTCATTTTCTGTTCTTCGGAATGGTAAGTGATGGTAGAACAATGGATACCTCCAAGTGAAGTGAAGACTCAAACGTACGCGGGCGAGGATTCAGCAAAGCAAGCTTCCAAGAAAAACCTCTAAGGTTAGGCAATTGGAAACCGTACCCCAAACCAACACAGGTGGTCAGGTCGAGAAGACCAAGGCGAACGGGTGAGTGCTCCTCAAGGAACTCGGCAAAAAAGCGGCCGTAAGTTAGCGATAAGGCCTGCCTGTATGTCAAAGTACAGGCCGCAGCGAAAGAATCCCTGGCGACTGTTTATCAAAAACACAGCTCCCTGCGAACTCGTAAGAGGATGTATAGGGGGTGACGCCTGACCAATGTCAGAAGGTTAAACAAGGTTGGTTTTTTCATCTTCGGATGGATTTGCTGGCTTTGTAAGCCCTGGTGAATGTCGGCGATAACTATAATCGTTTTTTCGCTATCGTCTTCTATGTTATAATAGAAGATACAAAAAAGGGCGATTGTAAAATCCGACCATATGCTGGAACAACTGTTCCTTAAATGGATGTAGAACATATGCTACCAAGAAGGTAACAATGCATATGTGCAGTCAATCAGCAGGAAAGACTTGAATATTTGTTCAAAAATAAAAATGAAAGAAGCGCAAAAAATACTTTCTGAATTTCGTGGCAAACAGAAATTACTTCATTATTATTTAGCCGGTTTTGTAGATGGTGAGGGAAGTTTTAGTGTGGAGATTATCAAACATCCGACTCAAGTATTCGGCTGGATGATAAATCCATGTTTTCAAGTTTATCAACATGAAAAGAATCGACACATATTAGAATTATTCCAACTGGTATTCAAAACCGGAAAGATATATCGTAGATCTGGTAGCCATCCTGTATTAAACTTCAGTATAGATTCAAGACGGAATCTTATGGAAAAAGTTTTACCTTTTTTTGATAAGTATCCGTTGATAGTTAAGAAATCAACTTATCAGACTTTTAAGTCTATATTGTTGATGATGGAAGAGAAAGAACACTTTACAATAGAAGGGTTCAAAAAGATAGTTGATCTTGCTTATTCTATGAATCAGCAAGGTAAAGAGAGAAAATACACTAAAGAATTTATTTTCTCAACATTACCAACTAGTAATATTCAAGAATCCTCAGAGACTATACGTCGGAATTCATTAAAAAAATGAATATGATATAGTCCAATCCATTTGGCGACAAATGGGGCTTAAATGCCTAAGGTAGCGTAATTCCTTGTCTGGTAATTTCAGACGTGCACGAATGGTGTAACGACTGGGGAACTGTCTCGAGGAGCAGCCCGGTGAAAATGCAGTGGAGGTAAAGATGCCTCCTACCCGCAGCTAGACGAAAAGACCCCGGGAGCTTTACTATAGCTTGATATTGAGCATATTTTTTAACTGCGTAGCATAGGTGGGAGACTTTGAAGTTTCGTTTTCGGACGAGATGGAGTCGTCAGTGAAATACCACTCTTTTAAGTGATATGTTCTAACCTCGACGGCAAAAACGGCGAGAGACAGTATCTGGTAGGTAGTTTTAGTGGGGCGCTATCCTCCCAAAAAGTAACGGAGGAGTCTATTAAGGTCGGCTAGGCGCGAATGGAAACCGTGCCGATAGTGTAATGGCAAAAGCCGGCTTAATTGCAAGACGTACAAGTCGAGCAAAGTGGAAACACGAGCATAGTGAACCGACGGTACACATTAGACGTGGCCGGAGATTAACGGATAAAAGCTACCCCGGGGATAACAGGCTGGTACCGCCCAAGCGTCCATAGCGACGGCGGTGTTCGGCACCTCGATGTCGGCTCACCTTATCCTGGGGCTGGAGAAGGTCCCAAGGGTTTGGCTGTTCGCCAATTAAAAAGGTACGCGAGCTGGGTTCAGACCGTTAATAATCTGATTTTTTCGGATTATTAACACTCTGAATCCACTTACAATTAGTCGATAAAGACCAACACAAATCGTATTATTTATACGAGAATAAATTCACGGCGGCAGTATATTCAATTATACTGAGAAGCTGACTTATATCGGTGAAATCCTGGATATAAAAACATTATATCGAAGGACAATACCGAGGGAAGTTGTTTTGAAAACAACACCCGTAGAGACTGAATGTCAGCTTGTCCTGGAAAGGGCAAATAATACAGTCCGATCCCGCTAGTAATAGCGGTGTCATTTGAGTTTTTTAAACTAATGGCTACAATTGCGTGAGACAGGTTGGTCTCCTATCTGCTGTGGGCGTTGATATTTGAGGGAATTTGCTCCTAGTAAATTTTTGCTACTTGACAAAGAAATTTGTCATGACAATTTGGCTTATAACGGTAAAGTCTAACTCTATTATCGGTTTTAGAGAATTAAATACATTAGTCCTCGTGTTTAATTACTTGCTTGAGGACCGAATAATTGATAAGATAATACCGTGGGAAGTCAATCTAATCTAAATAATTCATATATAGCAGGATTTCTTGATGGTGATGGTAGTTTAATGTTGCAAGTGAAGATGCGCAACGATACAAAACGAGGTATACGCTTTATGGCGACAATTTGCTTCTATCAAGATACCCGCCATGAACATCCTTTGTATTGGATAAAAAAAGTATTAAAGATAGGATATATTTCTCATAGAAAAGATGGCATAACTGAACTCCGTATTAATGGATTTGAGCAAGTTAGAGATATTTTAAACTTACTTAAACCATATATTCGCTTTAAAGCTAATCAAGCATCAGCTTTATTACAGGCTTGTCAGCTTTTATCAAAGAAAAAGATAGGAGAACTATCTGATTCTGAGATGAAAAAATTGATAAATTTTATTTTTATCATAAAAAAAGAGAATTATAAAAGTAATAGTAAAATAGATAAGAAAGTTATGTATAAAAGATTAGGTTTGACCCCGTAACGACTTGGTATATGTACCAGACTTATATAAGAAAGAATTGTTTCCAAGAAAATAACTTTCTATATAGGTAACACGCCAACGCCCTAACTCTTTGATTGAGAGGGTGAAGATATAGTCTACACTCCCAGAAATGGGGGATAATAAGTGACGAGAGGACCGGAGTGAACTGACCTCTGGTCTGCCAGCTGTCACGCCAGTGGCATTGCTGGGCAGCTATGTCGGGCATGGATAACCTCTGAAAGCATCTAAGAGGGAAGCCAATCCCAAGATTAGATATCATTTGAGGCCCCTGAGAGATTATCAGGTTGATAGGCACTAGGTCTAAGCATAGTAATATGTTAAGCCGTGGTGTACTAATCCGCCGATTCCTATTAGGAAATGCGAAAATCAAAACTGTTTTAAATTTATTTTTTTGCTTTTTAAGATTTTAGACTAAAGAAATAGGTGGGGAGTGATCGTGGCGGTTTAGTGCGATGGAAACACCTCTTACCATCCCGAACAGAGAAGTTAAGCGTCGTAGCGCCGATGATACTCTTTTAGGGGAAAGTAGGTGACTGCCACGTTCATTCTTCATCTGTTTCTTAGATAATTTATTAAAAAAGTCGCTTTCGGGCGACTTTTTTGCTATTATTATTTT
>DSAQ01000063.1 GCA_011046395.1 Pseudomonadota bacterium | reverse complement strand
CCCATCAAGGGAGGGGGAAATATGCAAGGGGCTCCACCAAATATCCCCTCTCCCCTGGTGGGAGAGGGTCAGGGTGAGAGGGGATCTTTATCGCCAGTCATAAAGGTGGAAAATCTCTGCAAACATTACGGACGCAGGAAAAGAGTTGTTGAGGCGATATGTGATGTATCGTTTACCGTTAACCGCGGTGAGATATTTGGACTCATAGGACCCGACGGAGCAGGAAAGACCAGTATAATCCAGATACTGGCGGGTGTACTTTCAGCAGGTGAAGGAAAGGCATCCGTAGCAGGTATAGATGTTATTAAAAACCCCGAGGCTGTTAAGGGCATTGTGGGTTATATGCCCCAGGGTCTTGGTCTGAATCTCTATGACAACCTTTCGATGGCTGAAAACATAGCATTTTTCCGGGACCTCAGACAGGTGCCTGCAGACGTATATGAACGTAACAGGAAAGAACTCCTTGATATGACACGCCTCACACCCTTTCTCGGCAGGCAGGCACGCCATCTTTCAGGAGGAATGCGGCAGAAGCTTACCCTTATTTGTACCCTAATTCATCTGCCCGATGTTCTCCTGCTCGACGAACCCGCGACAGGAGTCGATCCGATCTCACGACAGGACTTCTGGAAGATTATTCACAGGCTGGTACAAGAGCGTCAGGTGACTGTGCTCCTCACCACATCGTATATGGATGAGGCGGAGAGATGCCACAGAGTTGCCCTTCTGCACGAGGGACGCATTATAGATCAGGGAACACCTGATTTCCTTAAGACGAGACTGACAGGGCAATTTTTGAAAGTTACAGCACAGCCTCAATATGAGGCCCTAAAACTATTGCGGTCATGGGAGGACGTGGAGTCATCCGAGGTCTTCGGAGGGGAGATCCGTGTGCGTATTAGAACCAAAAAGGAAGACCTTATCTCTTATCTTACAGAAAAGGGCATTGGACTGGATTCAATCGCATCTTATGAGGCCGGATTTGAAGATGTCTTTGTAAAAGTCCTCGGTCGCCAGTCCTCAGTCAACAGCCATCGCTTAGGGAACAAACCTCAATCCGCTTTAAAGACTGCCGACAGTGCACTGCCGACTGCTGACAGTTCTGAAAACATTCTCATACAGTGCAATTCTGTAACCCGCCGTTTTGATACTTTTGTAGCTGTGGACAGGGTTGATCTCTCAGTGATGAAGGGCGAGGTATTTGGGTTGCTCGGTCCCAACGGTGCAGGCAAAACAACACTCATAAAGATGATGTGCGGGCTGCTCGAACCGAGCGAAGGAAGCATAAAAGTAGCCGGTTTTGATGTCTTAAAACAGCGCCGCCAGGTCTGGACTTATGTTGGCTATATGTCCCAGAGATTCTCCCTCTACCGCGACCTCACTGTCATGGAGAATCTGAGACTCTATGCCGGTCTATACGGCGTTAAAAATAAAGACTTCAAAAAGACCATCGAACCTCTGGAACTGTCAGGCATGGAGGACAGGCTTGCCCGCGACCTTCCCCTCGGGATGAGGCAGAGATTAGCCCTTGCCTGCGCATTGCTACATGAACCTCCTGTGTTATTCCTTGACGAACCCACATCAGGCGTTGACCCTGTGGCAAGGCGCGCCTTCTGGGATATAATCTACACCCTCTCAAGGGAATCAAGGGTTACTATTATAATATCGACCCACTATATGGATGAGGCTGAGCACTGCGACCGCCTCGGGCTGATGCATCAGGGACGGCTTATCGCGGCTGACATTCCCCTCAATCTCAAAAGCACATCGGAGAAGCGTTCCGGCAGCCTGATAGCAATCAGGACTTCTGATTTTCGCAGGGCATTTGACCTGATAACAGGCCCTTTCCCGCAGGCATTGCTCTACGGAAGCCATATTCACATCAGGACATTCAACCCTGAATCTGATAAGGCAAGGGCCCTCGATTTTCTGAGAGATGCAGGGATAACCGATGTGGAAATAAGCCTTCAACCGCTGTCAATGGAAGAGACATTTACAGACTACATAAGGTCTTCAGAGGAAACCAATGCATAATCGTATATATGCTATAATTCGCAGGGAAACAAGAGAACTCCTGAGAGACCCTGTCTACCTCGGCCTCGCCTTTATAGTGCCCCTTGCCCTGAAGCTCCTTTTTGGATATGGACTTACAATGGATGTGAAGAACATACCTGTGCTTTTTTATGATCTTGACCGATCTTCTCTGAGCCGTGAATACATGAACTCCTTCACAAACTCTGAATATTTCAGAAATGTCGGTCTGGCTAAAGATTATAAGGAGATAGACCATGTAATTCGCTCGGGCAAAATCCGTGTTGTTGTTGTGATCCCATCTGATTTTTCCAGAAGGCTTCATGAGGGCAGACCTGCACAGGTTCAGTTCCTGGCGGATGGCTCATTCCCCATGAGAGCAGAAGTGGTCAAAGGCTATGTTGCAGCCATAAATGCCCAGTTTAATCAGGGTATGGTTTCCAGATACTTATCCTTAAAGGGTCAAACAGCCGCCGCCGTCTTTCCCACCTCTGTGGAGGGAAGGGCATGGTATAACCCATCCCTTGAGAGCAAGAATTTTATTATTCCGGGTCTCCTTGTTATTACCCTCATGTTCTATCCTGCCCTTCTCGCTGCGCTAGTGGTTGTGCGGGAGAAGGAAAGCGGAACCATCTACAATCTCTATTGTTCGCCTGTGCGGCCGTGGGAGGTTGTGGCAGGAAAGGCGATCCCGTATATCGGGGTTGCCTTTATAAATTATATCCTCATCTTTCTGATGAGTGTAATACTATTTAAGGTTCGATTCACCGGAAGTTTCATTCTGCTTTCAGTCGGGGCATTGCTTTACATAGCGTGCACCATTGGAATAGGGCTTTTCATATCCGTCATTTCCCGCACACAGATCGCTGCAATGCTCATTACATTTTTAGGAACAATGATCCCGGCCTTTCTGTTTTCAGGTTTTATGGCGCCCATTACGAGTCAGGATATAACAGGACAGATTGTGAGCCGATTCATACCTGCCACATATTTCATGGGTATGGTAAAGGGAATTTACCTGAAAGGGCTGGGGTTTGGCTATTATGCCTGGGATTTGCTTACACTTACTATTTACGCAGCCGTTGTTTACAGTGTTGCAATACTCTCGTTTAGGAAGAAAGTGGGTTGATATGTGGGGCCGTATATTCTCCCTTATGCGCAAGGAATTTGCACAGATCTTCCGGGATAAGGCCCTCCTCTTCATACTGGCGTGGGCATTCACAGGGGCCATCTACACGGCCGGTCATGGCATGTCCATGGAGGTAAAAAGATTCCCTACGGTCGTCTATGACATGAGTAAAAGTCCCGCCAGCCGCGACCTCATCAACCGTTTTCAACTGCCGTATTTCAAGATACTATCTCACCTCCATCGGGAAGAGGAAATCACCATGTGGCTTGACAGCGGCAAGGCATCCATGGCCATTGTCATTCCGCCTGATTTTCAGCGCAGGATAGATGGTGGAAAACAGGCGAAGGTTCAGGTGATTACTGACGGAACCAATTCCATGTCCGCCACCATTGCCACTGCCTATCTAGCCCAGATTGCCGGAGACTATTCTCTGGAAGTGCTGGAGAAACAGGAAAGATTTACAAGGTCTGCCTTTGAGAATCTGCCCATAATTGACGAACGGCTGCGGGTTGAATTCAATCCAAACGTCCTGAGTTCGTGGTTTACCAGTCTGCTTGAACTGCTCAATATGTTTACCATGGTATCACTTCTTTTAACAGCAGCGGCGATGGTAAGGGAAAAGGAGTACGGAACTCTTGAACAACTTATGGTGAGTCCTGTGCGTCCAGGTGAAATATTTCTGGCAAAGACAATCCCTACCATAATAATAACACTCTCCCTTTCCTTCTTAAGCATATTCCTTGTTCTGAAACCGATCTTCAATGTCCCCATACGGGGCAGTTTGATGCTTTTTTACAGCGTAACCGCCATTTATGTCTTTACCATGTCCAGCCTCGGAATTGCGATTGCAACAGTAGCACGAAATCTGCCCCAAGCCATGATGATAATGCTGCTGATCCTTGCGCCAATGCTCTTTCTCTCAGGAGCATGGACGCCACCGGAGGCCATGGCCCCCTGGATGCAAAGGGCCAGCCTTATATCGCCCATGAGATATTTCATAGATTTCGGTTACAGCGTACTTTTCAAAGGCAACGGGCTCGCCTATGTATGGCACGACATAGTAGGGATAATAGTGTTGGGGACGCTACTATTCGGCTTTTCCCGGTGGTGGTTTGGGAGAAAAATAGCAAAATGAAGATTGCAAAGAAGGTGATCCCTTCTGGTTTGAAAAGCAGCGGATTTGTGTGAACAGTATGGTATGATGCCTAGTGTTGACGAAGGCGCGGAGACCCGTGCGCCCATGGCCATCGCCACCATCGGCGGACTCCTTACCTCTCTATTTTTGACCCTGGTCGTGGTTCCGGTGGCCTATGATTTGTTTGATGATCTGCAGAACAAATTTATGAAAAAATCGAAGGTCAGCCTATGAGCGTCCCCGATTCTGCCGCTCTTTGTGTGGCCTGTTTCTGAATTGTCAACTCCAAAATGGCTATAGGTCGAAGCACTAAATTCAAGCTGCCTGCGCCGATGTCGGGTATACCGATACCCAGACAGGGAGGGGGACGTTGACGAAATCTGCTACTTCTGACTCGATTCGTATTTCTCAATAGCCTTTGCGATCGCAGAAGTACATAAACCCAGGTGCCTGGCTATCTCGGCCGCCGGAATACCTAACTCGCAATTCAATCGATACGAAATCTCCGCCCTGGTTTCCGAAACCTTTCCCAGGTTGATAATATTTTTACTTCTCCTTTGCTCTCCGCTTTTTTGGCAGCAGCGGAATTAAACAACGCAAAGCCCTATTCACAGATTCCGAGTCTGGAAAATACGGTCGAATATCTGGTTCTAACTTATCTTCTACAGTAAAAAAAAATATGTTTGTAATTTTAGCATGTTACAAGACGCCAAAAATCTGTTGGCACTACCAGGCACACTTGGCCACCCCCAGTATGAGATTATGTTTCCCTGACCGTCTGCGGCAAAGCGACGTCTACTGCCCGGAAAACCTTGCCGCAGACCCCGAGGCAAGCAGTGCGGATGGCGAGCTTCTTGTCATTCTCCTCGACGGTCATTTCCTGCAATGCCTTCAGGTCCTGCTTGATGTCGGCCCACTCGAACTCAAAACCGGCCCGTTCCAGGCGACGATCGAGTTCCTTGCGGAGAACCAGCGCCAGAAAGCTGCAGAAAACATGACCCCGGATCGTTTCATCACGCTTGTGAAATATCGGCCTGGTGTCGAGCACCGACTT
>DSAQ01000160.1 GCA_011046395.1 Pseudomonadota bacterium | reverse complement strand
CCGATTAAGCAAGATCAGGGCTCTATTGAGACCCTCGAATTACCAGGGTCGGGCAAGGTGCCACAGCTAAGATTACTGATAAAAAGATCATTTAAAAACTTGACAACAATAAACCAGAACGCAAAGCACGCAGGACGGCTTAACTGCAACTAAATCCGAAATTAGAATATCGAAATTCGAAACAAATCCAAATCTTCAAATGTCATAATGTCCAAAGTAGAGAGGAGCTAATTCGTTTGCCACGGCTTCTGTACTACTAGCAAAGGAAAATATATCTTTCTCTGTGCCCTCTGTGTCTCTGCGGTGAATAGGTTAATCCGCTGCTTTCTTCAATCTCCGGAAGTCCGCCCAGATGTCAAACAGCCCCGCTAGCGCTACAATTATTATCATATAGGTCTGAATCCATATTAAGCTGTATAATAATATCCTTTTAAAACGGGAAAATCTATATTTTTTGAGATAAAAACTTACTATAGCCAAGCCCTGGAAAAAATAGGCCAGGGCAAAAAAAATCAGAATGTTTATGCCCGCAGTCTGTAGGCCAGGGTAGGGTAGGAGGGCTAATCCAGCGCCCAGGATGACCAACCAGACGATAATTTCCGGAAGGCTCCATCGCGACAAGTCGCCAAACTGAAAGTTCACCGAACCATATCGCTCCAGGATGCGGTTACCGATCCAGACATTCATCCATACTAATACTAATAAAGAGGCTGCGGCAAAACCCGGCCAAAACCTGGCCACCAGTATTCTAATATCCTGTAAGGCATCTCTCATAGCTCCCACTGTGGTCTCGGGAAGGTTTACCTGCTCATAAAAACGAAGGGAGGATTCCATGCTCTGGTTAATTTCAGAAACTACGGCTTGATAAGGATTATGTCCGGTCTTAATACCCCATAAGATCAGGTATGCGGATAGCAATAAAATCAAAAGGCCAGTAGCATAACCTACTGTTTTAGTGATGGAAAAACCCCTTTTGAGGAAGCTAAAGAGAACCGGCCCCAATATAAACATTTCCACAAGAAAGTACTCAGAGCCACTTCCAAACAAGGGCCACAAAAAGATGGAGAAGATAAGAGCGATACCCAAGACTGCCAGGCCATAGCCCCATCCTAGCTTGACCAGATAAAAAAGGATAGGTATGAGCGTAAAAATACCTATAACACTACCTAAAATTGGTATGGTCCCTGGTGATAAGCAAAAGAAAGAAACCACCATTGACCCCCGGAGGATATCTTTCCAGGGGATTAAGCCAGTTCCTTCTTCCAAGCCACGTATTCCTACTTAGTGGTAGTAGTAGTAATAGTGTATGGTAACAGGGCAATATTACGGGCGCGCTTAATGGCTAGGGTAAGTCGGCGCTGGTGAACAGCGCAATTACCAGAGATACGCTTCGGTAAAATCTTGCCTCTTTCGGTAATGAAGAATCTAAGGGTGCGGGAATCTTTATAATCGATCTTCAAGCTCCGGTCAGCGCAGAAACGACATATCTTTTTACGGACAAATGTTCTCTTTCTTGGATTATAATTAGCCATGATGCCTCCTTCTTGGTTTCCATCCTTTGATTTTTGTAGCTATTCAGCCACTTCCGCAGGTGGATTATCCGCCGAAGCCGGTTCTTCTTTCACTTTTTCTTCTTCGGCTTCTACCTGGAGCGACTCCGGATGGAAGGCATCTTCTATTTTGACCGTTAGGTACTTTATCACCCGGTCATCGATCTTAAGATTTCTTTCTAATTCTTTGACCAGAGCCGGGGTGCCTGCGTAGTCAGCGAAGAAATAAAAGCCTTGATTGTGCTTCTTGACCGCATAGGCCAAGCGCTTTACCCCCCACTCATCAAGCTTAACGCTCTGGCCGCCACCCTGAACCATGATATCTCTCATCTTGTCGGCCAGATTCTTAAGATCATCAGGGGGCAGATTTGGCTTGGCGATAAAAATAGTTTCGTATCTCCTTGGAACACCCATTTTATAGAACCTCCTTATGGACTTTTGGCCACTGCCTCAGTGCAGGGGCAAGGAGCAATGTACGCCTGTATTAACCATGTAAGCCAGCCTTGTCAAGGATTTTTTAGAAAGAGGCCTTCTCTTTCTATATTGACCCCTACCCGTGATTATGTTAGGAAAACGGGAAAGATGAGAGAGGTGACCTGCTATGGCACGAAAAAAGACGGCAAAAGAAATAAAGCGGCTACAGGAAGAACTGACTATTTCCGCCCGGTTGGTCTGGGATACAGTAGATGATGAGGACAAAAAGGCGGTTTTCTCCTTTGCCAAGGAATACATGGCCTTTCTGGATGCCGCCAAGACCGAGCGGGAGGCCATAGAAACCATAGTAGAAAAGGTCTCCGGCCAGGGGTGTGTGCCGGTAGGGTCGGCCGGAAAAGGGACTAAGGTATATCGGGTACATAAAGGCAAATGTGCAGCCCTGGCGGTTATTGGCCAACGTCCTCTCTCGGACGGATTGCGTATCGTAACCTCGCACATAGATGCCCCGCGCCTCGATCTAAAACAAAAACCACTCTATGAGGATGGAGACCTGGTTTTTCTGAAGACCCACTATTATGGGGGCATTAAAAAATACCAGTGGGTGACCCGCCCGCTAGCCCTGCATGGCGTCATTATCAAGACGGATGGATCCAGGGTGAAGGTAGTGATCGGTGAACAAGAGGGTGATCCCGTCTTCACCATAACCGACCTCTTGCCCCACCTGGCCCGGCGCACACAATATGAGAAAAAACTACCCGAGATAATCGTCGGTGAAAAACTAAACGTCCTGATCGGAAGCCTTCCTTTCCCAGAGAAGGAGGCCAAGGAGCGTTTTAAATTACAGGTTTTGGCTTACTTAAAAGAAAATCTGGGCATCGTAGAAGAAGACTTCATCAGCGCAGAGCTGGAGGTGGTCCCGGCCGGCCGGGCCCGGGAGATAGGTTTGGATCGCAGCATGGTCGGCGCTTACGGCCAGGACGATCGTTCCTCAGCCTATGCCAGCCTGGCAGCCATGTTGTCCATAAAAGACCCGACCTATACCTGCATCGCCCTATTCCTGGATAAAGAAGAGATTGGTAGTGACGGCAGTACTGGTGCTAAATCCAGGTTCCTGGAAAGCTTTGTCTTTGACCTGGTCAGGTTAACCAATCTTCCCATTGAGTCAGACACCGTCGATGCCTGTTTAATGCGCTCCAGAGCCATATCAGCCGATGTTAATGCGGCCATGGATCCAGACTTTCCGGATGTCCATGAAAAGAGAAATGATGCCAAAATGGGTTATGGCGTGTGTCTGACCAAGTACACCGGATCCGGAGGCAAATATGGGGCTAGTGATGCCAATGCCGAATATATGGGCTGGATACGTAAGATTCTCAATGAAAATAAGGTCGTCTGGCAGGCCGCCGAGCTAGGGAAGGTTGATGAGGGAGGCGGTGGTACCGTGGCTAAGTTCCTGGCTATTTATGGTATGGAGATTGTGGATATGGGGGCGCCGCTCCTCTCCATGCACTCGCCTTTTGAGATTGCCCATAAGGGTGATCTCTATATGACTTACAAGGCCCTCCGGGCATTTTTGCAGGCCCCTTAAAAGATAACCACAGAGAATACAGCAATATCAATAGAGCCTCTTGCAAAAGTCGTCACACCGGTGAAAACCGGTGTCCAGGAGTGTCTTAATCTGGTCGGAGTCACTGGATTCCGGCTTTCGCCGGAATGACGACAACCCGATCATAAGACTTTGGCAAGAGGCTCCTCTGTGAGCTGATGGCTGATAGCTGAAGGCCGATAGCTAGAATATATTCTCCAGGACTTCCTGGAGATTAGCGACGCCGGTCAGGCTGATGACCTGCCCTTCCCTAGCCTGATCGAGATTGTTTCGGGAAAGCAGGCAACGTATAAACCCCAATCTGGCGGCCTCCGCCAGCCGTATATCCACCTGGCTCACCCCGCGCACCTCTCCGGCCAGGCCCACCTCACCAAAAACTACCATCTTATGGTCCACGGTCCGGTCCAAAAAGCTCGAGGCCATAGCCACTACTGCCCCCAGATCCAGTGCCGGCTCATCGATCCGGATTCCGCCCGCCACATTCACATAGATATCCCGGTCGTGCAGCATGAGGCCGACTTTTTTCTCCAGGACGGCTACAAGTAGTGATACCCGCTGCGGATCGACGCCGATGGCGGTACGACGGGGCAGGCCAAACCCGGCGGGGCTCACCAGGGCCTGCACCTCTACCAGGATAGGGCGTGTCCCTTCTAAACAGGGAACGACTACCGATCCCGAGGCCTCCACCGGGCGTTCCGCCAGAAAGATCTCGGAGGGGTTGGCCACTTCCATCAGCCCCCGGTCTTTCATCTCAAAGACACCGATCTCATTGGTTGAGCCGTAGCGGTTTTTAACCGTGCGCAGGATACGAAAGGCATGTCCCCGGTCTCCCTCAAAATAGAGGACGGCATCCACCATATGTTCAAGGACACGCGGACCGGCTAAGGTCCCTTCCTTAGTCACATGCCCGACCAGGATAACCGGCACGCCGGTCTCCTTGGCCAGCACCATAAGCTTGGCGGCTGATTCCCGTACCTGGCTGACACTGCCCGGGGCCGACCCTATTTCAGACGTGTATAGGGTTTGAATGGAATCAACGGCTAAAAGGTCAGGTTTTATATCCTGAAACAGGTTCATGATTTTTTCTACGGAACTTTCCGTCACAATGTACATATTCGGATGCACGGCCCCGATCCGTTCGCTCCGCAATCGGATCTGTTTGACGGACTCCTCGCCTGAGACGTACAAAATCCTGGCCCCTCCACGGCCCACATGATAGAGCACCTGAAGGAGAAGGGTGGACTTCCCGATACCCGGGTCACCGCCGATAAGTACGATCGAACCTGAAACCAATCCACCTCCCAGGACGCGATCCATCTCTGTACTGCCGCTGGACAGGCGCCTTTCTTCAGTCAGGGCGATCTCGTTTATAGCCGTTGGCTTATCTCCTGAACTGAGACCCATGGCCACGGCGCCAGGCCCGGCGTCCTTCACTACCTTTTCCTCTACCATGGTATTCCACTCGCCGCAGTCCGGACAGCGGCCCAGCCACTTGATGCTCTGGTAACCACAGACCTGGCAATTAAATGTAGTTCGTACACTCTTTGTCTTCAAAAGCGGCTCCTTTTTTCCTAACGTTGGACTTTATATCTTTTTGTAAGAAGTGGTCAAATAATAATGGAGGCCTCCAAAATTGATGTCTTCGTAAAAAGCTAATTTATACCGTTAACGGTATCCTATATGCAACGAACTTGACTATAACACCAAAAAGCAGCAAAGATATTTAAAGGGCGTAGCAGGTAACTGATACCGTTTGTACTTT
>DSAQ01000127.1 GCA_011046395.1 Pseudomonadota bacterium | reverse complement strand
TTGCATATGTTTTCTATCACGGGACAACATGAAAGTCAAGACAAAAATGCAATAAAATAATATTATTTCAAATACTTAAGCTAAAAACGACTTTTTACGAAACCATCAAGGATTAGCATCCGCCTTGATTTTAATATGTCTTCTGATTCCTATGGAACATATCCGAACAACTTGAAGAAGATGTTTCTTCCCCTTGTATTTCAGGATTACGGAGAATACGTGCTTCCGCCCGCTGGCTGACCAGTATTGCCCGTGCAGCCATTCTTTGGACTTGCTCTGATGCCTCCGGCGAAGCATGCGCCACAGTTGCTCATAAACATATGTATCGACACGGCTGAATACCTCCGATGATACCACATGACGGTGGTAATTGGCCCATCCACGAAGCAACTGATTGAGCTTCTTGATGAGCCCTTCCATCGGAGAGCTTCGATGTTGACGTATTATGTCTCCTACCTTCCGCACAAGGGCGAGAACTCCCTCTTTTGACGGCGTGACATGAAGTGTGCTGCCATGTCTGCGGAATGTTTGCCCCAGAAACGTAAATGCGTCTTTTATATGGGTGATGACGGTCTTTTCCTCAGAGAGTTCAAGGCCGCGATCACTTAGAAACGCCTCGATTGCGGGTTTGATCTTCGTCTCCAGCAGTGTCTTTGATTTGCCGGTTACGATAAAATCATCCGCGTATCGAATGAAGTTGACCCTGCTTCTACGGGGTACTACGCTGTGAACAACCTGCTCAAGCCCGTCAAGGGTCATATTCGATAAGGTGGGGCTTATAATCCCCCCTTGAGGCGTTCCTTTGTGTGATGGGTATGTAATGCCGTTTTCCACATACCCGGCGTCCAGCCACTTGCGAAGGACTGCCTTGTCCATCGGAATGTTTTTGAGCATCCATTCCTTGCTGATATTGTCAAAGCATCCTTTTATATCCCCTTCCAGTATGTGCGTTGCCGAGTTCGGTTTTGAAAGAGCATTAAAGGCCGCCGCTACTGCGTCAGCACAGCTTCTGCCCTCCCGGAACCCGTAGGAGTTCCGGTCAGCCGTCGTTTCGGCTACAGGTGCAAGCGCAAGCTTGTATAACGCCTGCATTGCCCTATCGTACATCGTCGGAATACTCAACGGCCTCATCTTGCCGTTTTTCTTGGGGATATAAATCCTTCGCAGAGGTTGTGCCATATATCCGTGTCGTTGTAGACTGTATGCAGCCTGCATCTTGGCCCTTGGACCTTTCCACAGGATGCCGTCTACGCCGGGGGTTTTCTTCCCCTTGTTCGAGGTCACTCTCTTTACAGCCAGGAGCTTGGCGTGGAGAGAATGGGTCAGTATCCATTGCAAGGCTTTCGCCCTGCTTTGTTTTCCTTCTTTAACAGCCTTTGCGATACGCATCTGTAGTCTTCTGACACAACGCTGCGCTTCCTGCCAGTCTATGGCTTTCCACTTGGCGTCGCCGGGGAGGGCGCCAGTTCGTTGAACCGTCATTTGCGTTCTTCCCTTCGAGGATTCTTCAGATTCTCTCGCAATGAAACACCTGTCGGACGTCGGCACTCTTTGGAACCCGGAAGATAGATTTCCGGTCTTTTCGAGTCGGGCCATCTCTCATGCCCTGTCCCCGATACTACTTCGGGGCCTTTGCTTTTTCCGACTTCTCAAATCCGTCCCTCCATCAGCATGCCTTACGGTTTTGCCTGCCATGCCTTGCGCATGGCGGAGTGACGGCTTTCCCACGTTCCACATAATCGACCATTGCGAACAACTTAGGCGAAGCCTGAACGCCGGCAGTCCTGCGATTCCGTACGGGCACGTTAGCGACCCGTATCCTGCCTGCATGTGCAAACGCTGGGATGCACATCTTTTGACCTGTTAATCCCGGTAGGTCTGTTGCTTCGTTGACGACGCGTCAGCGGCCCTTTGATTGTTCTCGCCATATTGTCCTGACCTTAGCCCTTATTCCCGCGAGATTCGGAATCGGGTGTCCGCCTCACGGCTTTAACCCCTTTCGGTACATTGTCGAGAGGGCTTCACACCCCGTCATTCAGCGCAACGGCAGCATGCCTCTCTAAGGTACTGATGGGAATACATCAGGTACAGTAAAGTTGGTTTTCCTCCTCCCTGTACATTCGATTATGCGACTTCGTGTCGCGAATAACGAGTCTGTAGAAAAACCCTCGGAATTGTTTGAGGGGTGAAATTAGGGGGTGGCAAAACCCCTCCCGATAGGGAGATCGTCGATCCTGGGGCATTCTGTGAAGCCGATTTTCTTCAGGACTCATCTTTGAAGTTCTCAACGGACTTATTCTACAGACTCAACGCCCAAAATCAGCGGCGGCTGTAAGCCGTCCGCTGGAGTGAATTGTTCTGCGATCCTACTTTATTGATGTTGCCTGAAGAGACTGCCCTACAGCATTTGCTATTTGATGTGCCGCAACAGCAAGGTCCACTCGCGCGCCTTGGTCAGCAGGAGACCCTTGTGCGCCACCACGACCATTCTGCCAGTTTGCTCCTGCTACAAGTTGACCAGTCTTTGTATGTACAATCTTCACGCTCGCGCTTTGAGGTCGCCCATCATATCCAGCAACTGATTTCACCAAGATAACGGCATCAATACCATCATTATATAGGCGCGAAAGGTTCTGTGGCTGAGTGACTTCTATTTCATTAAGATTGTCCCGAATCATCAGTCCAGAGATTTTCCCTGTGTCAATGACATAAAAGCCAAATTGTAACAATTCCACCCCAATTGCATCTGCCAAAACTCCACCGCTTGGCATCAATGCGATAGTACGTATAGGACTCTCCAGCGGAGCTTGGCTACGAACCACATTCACTTGAGGAGCTGCACAGCCTGTAACCATTAGACACGTCAAACTCAGCAGCAAGAGCAAAACACTGCGAACAAAACTCATCATCGTCATATTTTCTCCTTTCATCGCAGAACAATATGATTAACTGGTTTCTCGTTATCATACCACCAAATAATAAGCTTGAGAAACAATTTGACAATTTCCTGCGAATTGGACATAGTTTCAACCTGTTATCATTCCAAATGGGATGGATAACACATTTCTTGTTATCGTCCTATGCGCGATATTCCGTCTGATATATTTTATACGCACTGTGTGCCGAGCAGGACGGTGAAAGAAGCTAAAAGCCCCTGGATTTTAAATGTAAGGTGAATTATGGATGTTCAGAAGACACTAATTGTCGGCATAGGTAATCTTCTCCTCCAGGACGAAGGGATAGGGGTGCATATCATCCAGGCCTTGCGAGACAGGGAGCTTCCCGCCCATGTGGATTTGTTGGATATGGGTACGGCCACCATGAATTTAGCATTTTATCTGGATGGGGTACAAAAGGTGATAATTGTTGATGCCCTTAAGGCCGGGCAGAAACCAGGAACAATTTATCAGTGCCGTCCTGAAGACCTCATCGCAGATAAAGAAGGCCCGGTTTCCCTGCATGACCTCGGTGTGGTAGAGTCCCTTTCCATGTCCAAAAAACTGGGTTATTCGCCGGAGGTGGTAATAATCGGCGTCGAGCCCAAGGCCATTGACTGGGGGATGGAGTTAACGGATGAGGTTCAGAAACAGGTGCCAGCCATCATTGATATCATATTAAAGGAATGTCAAAGAAATGGAGGCTAAAGCTGACGGCTACACTTGAGAAAATGGAGACCAAGGCTGAATTAAGACGTCACATCCTGCATCTCCGCGACAGCATCCCCCCCTTAAAGCGTAAGACCTGTTCAGAGGCCATCGCCTTTCGCCTTATGGCCCTGCCGGAATGGAACCAGGCCAAGGGCGTTTTTTTATATGTCTCCTTCCGGAGCGAGGCAGAGACGCAGTACATAATAGAGGCGGCACTGGAGCAAGGTAAGGTGGTGGCCGTTCCGTACACGGATTATGAACGAGGTGTCATAGTCCCGTCTGTTTTAAAAGACTTAAAATACGATTTAGCTCCACGCCGCTTCGGCCTTCTGGAACCGAAGGATACCAGCCTCAGCCCATTATCCCCGCAGGATATAGACCTTACTGTAGTGCCGGGTTGTGTTTTTGACAACCGGGGAGGACGTATCGGATATGGGATGGGCTTTTATGATCGTTTTTTACCGGACCTGCCGGGCAGTTCCTTAAAAGTAGCCCTGGCCTATGAGATCCAGATAGTGCCTTTAGTACCTTTAGATGCGCACGATTGCCTAATGGATATGATCATTACCGAAAAACGCGTTATTGCAGTATCTTCTTAGTTAAGCCTTAAGATAAAGTCATCCCCGAATGCCTCTATCGGGGATATGGTTTTTCAGGCAGTTTAAACCAGATTCCCGCTCAGAATCGTTGCGGGAATGACAAAATTCGTGACCGATTATCCTTAAGTGAACTGTATTGTAGTTAAGCCGTAGAAATTCCCAGCATTTTTTCCAACTTATTGAGATTTTGGGGGTCACCCATAGCTATAAGTATATCGCCTACCTGTATCCTGGCATCCGGTGGGGGGTTATAAAGCATTTCACCTGAAGCCCTTTGGATAGCAATTATAATCAGTCCTAGTTCCTGCCTTATCCCGGATTCCTTAAGCGGCACTTCCGTGACCCGGGATGGCGCGCGCACCGGTATCTCTTCTATTTGCAGCTCCATGCCTCCTCTGTGCACAGCTACTTCAATGAAGTCGGTTACTGCCGGTCGTAAAATTACCTGGGCCATTTTACGTGCTCCGATATGGTATGGTGATATAACCCGGTTTGCTCCGGCCTGTAAGAGATTTCGTTCAGCCTCTTCATCAACGACCCGGGCCATGATATAAAGACCCGGGTTCAGGCCACGGGCAGTGAGTATGATATATACGTTATCAGCGTCGGAAGATACTGTGGCTACTAAGCCCTTAGCCTTTTGGATATTAGCTTTAAGTAATGTGTCTTCCTGTGTGGCATCGCCTTCGATAAATAGATGCCCCTGCTCTTCAATGGTTTTTATCAGGTCCGGGCTTTTTTCGATAATCACGAGGGGCAAGGGTTTTTTAGCAATTTCCCGGGAGATAATCTGTCCAATGCGGCCATAACCGCATATAATGTAATGATCCTTTAATGCGGCAAGCTGTTTTTCCAATTTTCTCCTCCCCAAAAGCCTTCTAAATTGGCCTTCAACCATGACCTTGGTTATGGTTCCGAACATGTAAAACACAAAACCAACGCCCATGATAAGCAAACAAATTGTAAAAACCCGTCCTGAACTGCTCAGTGGCCGAACTTCCCCATATCCAACGGTGGTTATAGTAATAATGGTCATATAAAGCTAATTTATACCGTTAACGGTATCCTATATGCAACGAACTTGACTATAACACCAAAAAGCAGCAAAGATATTTAAAGGGCGTAGCAGGTAACTGATACCGTTTGTACTTTGAT
>DSAQ01000137.1 GCA_011046395.1 Pseudomonadota bacterium | reverse complement strand
TCTTCTTCTGTCCTCCATATTGTTTAGTTTATTTTTTACGTCTTCGAAAAGACAACAATTTTCGGACAATCATAATAGTTAGCCGGTGTCTTTGTCAAGGATAAAATGAAGCGCTATTCACTTGTAAGCTAATTTCAAATCCGAAATCCGAAGCACGAATCCCGAAACAATATCGAATGAGCAAAATCCGAATGATCAAAACGAATTGACCACGCTGCGGTTTTGAACATTGAGACATTAGGAATTTGAATTTGTTTCGAATTTCGATATTCGAATTTCGGATTTATAGCTTTGCGCCCTTTGCGCCTTCGCGGTGAAAACCTGCCAGATACGCTGGTGTCGAAGCTATCTTTTGACACGTCAACCTAAAATAGGCTATCATGTAACAAATGGACAGCTCTGCCCTTGCCAAATTCTTTATAGCCAGCTTCGTCTCCATCTTTATCATCGTTAATCCCCTGGCCAACATATCTGTCTTCATTACCATGACGGAGGGAGATTCCCCGGAAAAGCGCCGGGCTACGGCCTTTAAGGCCTGCACGACCTGTTTTGTTGTCCTGGCTGCCTTTACCTTCGGAGGTCACCATGTCCTCCGTTTTTTTGGAGTAACCGTTCCGGCCTTCCGCATAGCCGGCGGCATCATCCTCTTTATGGTGGCCATTCAGATGCTCCAGGTCAACCCCGCCCGCATCCGCATCAGCCCGGAAGAAGAAAAAGAAGGTGTGGAAAAGGAAGATATAGCGGTCGTCCCTCTGGCCATCCCCATGCTGAGCGGCCCCGGGGCCATCACTACGGTTATTGTGCTTGGCAGCGAACACGAAGGCTGGACGCCCGGGCTTCTGATAATGCTATCCAGTCTGCTCACCAGCCTTATATCTTATATTATCTTTTCCCGGTCGGTTTCCATAGCGCGGGTACTGGGCAGGTCCGGGGTAAATATCCTGACCCGGATCATGGGCCTTATCCTGGCCGTCATTGCCGTAGAGATAGTAGTCAGCGGGATTCGGGGCATGTTCCCGCGCCTGTTTTCTGTCTGAAGCCTAAAAGCGCCCATCCGAAAACTCCCCCCTCCCTCGACGGGAGGGGGTAAGGGGGAGGGTGAATTGAAGCAAAATCATTAAGTTATCCCCCTCACCCCAACCCTCTCCCGCCAGGGGAGAGGGGAAATTTTCAGGCTTTCCGGATGGAAACTGACTAATTACATTCACGCCTCTATCTGGCGGGCAGTGTCCGGCTTTTCTTCTGCCTCTTTGGTCTTTTTCCCACCGATCAACGAGGCCAGTTGATCTACATAGTCCTGCAGGGTATGGGCCTGGGCATTCAATTCTTCGGAAGCGGAAGCGGTTTCCTCGGCATTGGCCGCATTCTTCCGCACTACCTGATCCATTTGACCCAAGGCATTGCTTATCTGATCCATTCCCTGGCTTTGCTCGCGGGAGGCGGCCGCTATCTCTGCCACCAGATTAGCGACCTTTTTGGCGCTGGTAGCCACTTCCCGGAAGTCAGCTTCCGTACCGCTGACCAGGCCGGAACCCTCTGCTATCTTTTGAATCACATCTTCAATCAGGTCGCTGGTATTCTTTGCCGCTTCGGCCGCCCGCTGCGCCAGGTTCCTTACCTCATCCGCCACCACCGCAAATCCCATGCCGGCCTCGCCGGCCCGCGCCGCCTCGACTGCGGCATTGAGCGCCAGGAGGTTGGTCTGAAAAGCGATGCCATCGATGGTCTTGATAATTTTACCGATTTCCTCACCGGCAGCAGAAATGTTGCGCATAGAGGCGCTCATCTGGGACATGGAATTATTGGCCTTTTCTACGACCTGCTTTGACTCTTCCATGAGCATGTTGGCCTGTTGGGCATTGTCCGCATTCTGCTTGGTCATGCTCGTTATCTCTTCGAGAGAGGCCGAGGTCTGTTCCAGGGCCGCGGCCTGCTCCGAAGCCCCTTCGGCCAGTTGTTGCGAGGCCCCGGAGACCTCTCCGGCGGCGGAGGACACCTGTCCCGAAGAATCATTCAATCCGGAAATAACCCTTTCTAAATAGGTATTAATGGACCGGCTGATCCAGCCGCCCACAATAATGCCAAAAGCTATGGAGATGATACCGGCAATGGCCAGGGCCGTCGTGGTCATGGCCGCCACCTTTTCCACGGCCTCCACCGCCTTCTCCTGGCCGGCTTCAGCCGAGCGCGTCTTCTCGGCGCTGGTTTGGGCAAGCTTTTCAATCAATTTTTTCGCTTCGCTGAATATCTGGGTCGAGCGGGCCTGTATGGCCAGATTCTTTAAACCAGTGGCTACGACCCCGCTCTCACCCAGGAGCACCCCCCGCATGTTCCCAAAGGCCGCTTCCACATTCCGGACTGTGCCGGTTTCGGCCTGCCTTTTTAAGGCTCCGAGATTCTTTTTAATCCGGTTTAACTCTCCGGCCACAGTCGCAAACTGCGCATCCAACTGGGTCTTAAGCCCGGTTACTTCTTCCGGGGAAGCGGCCAGCATAACCTGTTTGGCGTTACTCTCTATTGTTCGGGCTATGGTGGCTGTATCCCCGCCGGCGCTGGTTATCTCACCCACCAGGCCAACCGTGCTAATGGCCCGACTCATCTTGGCGTTTTCCTGGGGGAGGACTAATTCCAGGTTGTCTATCTCCACCGCCATCTTGCCGCCCAGCGCCTCTGTCTGTTTCAGGAGGTCCCGGCGCTTTTCCTCGAATTTATCTTTCGCTTCCTTATCCTGCGGGTTGGCCAGCATATCGGCGCGAACGGCCAGAAGGCCGCCTTCGCCCGAATATCCCTTCTGCAGCCTATCCACAAATTCCTTGAGCTGGCTTCCTAAGCCGCCATTTCCGAGGTCTATCTGGGCTATGGCATCCAGCTCGGCCTTCATCTTGTCCTTGAGCGGAGTCAGCCGGAAACGGTTATCCACGGCGCTTACCTGCATGAGCAGGGCGTTGGCATTGCTTAATTTTTCCTGCACGACCAACATCTGCTTGATCCGGGCGTTGGCCTTCAGGTTGGCCTGCTTGGATTTTTCCACCGAGGCATAGCTATCCTTTTGCAGATTGTGCATGGCCGCGCCGAGCTTTTGCGTCTCGCCCACCACTACCGCAATCCCCGACCGGAGCTGTTCATTGGCCGCGGCCAGCCGGTTCATGGACTGAAGGCGCTCCTCGGCCATCCCATTTAATTCCTGATAGGATTTTTTAATGTCTTCGAAGACCTTTTTGTCCACATCGGCCTTTAGCTGGCTCAATTCTTTGGCCGTGGCATTAATCTCAGATAAGGCGGCATCGGTTCTTCCCCGTATCTGGGAGAGTTCCGCCGCTGAAGTGGTCAGTGCCATCTGCGTAAAGTTGGCCGCCACCTTTTCAAACCCCTGCTGGAGATTGACCATCTTTACCTGGAGGGGTGACGACTCCCGGGTCAGATAGTGGATCTTGCCGCTCACCATGCGCACGGCAAAAAAGCCCACCGTGCCCACCCCGGCCACGGCCACGAGGAGCAGGGCTACCAGCAGGAAGAGTTTCCTTTTAATGGTCATATTTGTGTCTCCTTAAAGATTTTAACCACAGAGGGCAGAGAGAAAATTAGCTCTCAGCTTTCGAGTTGCGGGTTGCGGGTTGCGGGTTGCGGGTTTTTTACCCGAAACCCGTAACACGGAACCCGCAAACCCTCTTCCTAATCTTATCACTCGTAACTGCCTATTACGGCCTGGCCACCTTGGCCACCGGCTTGGCCTTTCCACCGCCCACCTGGGTCATATAGACCTTGTTTAATCCCTGATGGTTATCCTTGCTGAAAGATACACTCATACCGCCGATGTCCGCATTGGACATAGACTCAATAGCGTCGATCAATCCTTCCCGGGTAAGGGCCGCGCCGGCCTTTTCTAAGGCCGTAGCAAGCACCCGGGCGGTTACATACCCTTCCAATCTGCCATAGGAGGGCGCCTCATTGGGGAAGGACTTTTTGAGCGCGGCCTGGAAGTCCCGGACTACGGGTATAGAGGTATCATCCGGTGACGGAACTACCTGGGAGATAATGATCCCATTGGCCGCATCGCCTGACTCCTTTATCAGATTCTCGGTGCCGACAAAGGAGATGGTAGCCAGAACCGGATTAAACCCGGCGGCCTTAGCCTCTTTCACAAAGGCTGCGATCGGTTTATAAGGGCCGACCATAACCACCGCCCCCGGTTTGGCCGCCATTATGGAGGCCAGGCCTCCCTTGACCGCCTCGGTATTGCGGGCGAAAGTCCCCATACCGGCCAGCTTCAAACCCCGTTTTTTAAGGGCCTTTTCCGTCCCGCTCAGACCGGCCAGCCCGAAGGAGTCATCCTGGTAAAATACCGCTATGTCCTTTATGCCCAGGTCGCTGACTATCCTCTCCACCAGGGCCTCGGTCTCGTCATCATAAGAGGCCCGGATATTAATGATATACCGCGAGACCGGGTTCCGCAGCAGTCCGGCGCCGGTATAGAGCCCCACCAGGGGGACCTTCATCTCCTGCACGATAGGCAGGGCGGCCTTGGCCGTCGGCGTCCCCACATAGCCGGCCAGGGCAAAGACCTTTTCGTTTTCGATCATGTTAAGTGTGCAGTCCACCGTCTTGTCCGGTTCATAACCATCATTGCTGGCTATAAACTTTATCTTGCGTCCATTGACGCCGCCTTTGGCATTGACCTCATCCAGACAGGCCTTCATACCCACGTTCATGCCCGTCCCCAGCCCGGCTGCCGGCCCTTCTAAGGCCGCACACTGTCCAATGACCACCTCGCTGTCCGTCACCCCGTCCTCGGCCCAGGCCGCCGGGATAACGAAAGCTATACCGGCTAACACGGCCGCCACAAAGCAAAACTTGTACCCCCCAAACCTCCTGATACCTTTCTTCATGCCTGTAAACCTCCCTGTTTTTAGAATGTTTTAGTGCTGTGTTTACTTGTATCGGGGGAAAATAAAAAAATCTTAAACAAAAAAAGTTATCGTGAAAAGATTCACCGGGATGGCCTTCACCGCAGAGACGCAAAGGACGCAAAGAAAAATAGCACCTTATTTTATTTACTGCAGAGTACGCGGAGAACGCAGAGAAAACATATTACGCGGTCAATTGCTTAAGTAACTACTTAACTAGTGCTCATCCGAAAAGTCCCCTAAAATTCCCCCCTCCCTCGACGGGAGGGGGCGAGGGGGAGGGTGAACAGTCTGAAATTACACAAGCTTTTCACCCCCACCCTGACCCTCCCCCGTCAAAGGGGGAGGGAATATAGGGGTTTCCGGATGAACACCATTTATTGTAGGAGCAGCATCTTGCCGCGATCCTTATCGCCGGCCTTTTTTGTTTGACAGCCCCGGAATTATTGTGCTAAGAGATGCTACAAGGGTGAAGAGGGGTTCACCGGAGTGTGTTCTTTTCCAATTCTCGTGTGCTTTTTTTGCCACAAACCTTGGGAAGTTCAAAGTTCAAAGTTCAAAGTTCAAGGTTCAAAAAC
>DSAQ01000097.1 GCA_011046395.1 Pseudomonadota bacterium | reverse complement strand
TCAGTATCTGAAGTGTTTGATCTGCTCACCCTTTTCTCCAATCTCCATCATCGCTTCAATCCCAATCTGGAGGTGCATTTCGGACCACTGCGCAGTCACGCGTTCGTCCAATTCCTCTGTCTTGACCCCCTCAGGTGTAAGCGGAAGGTCAGATACAAGGAGGAGTGCGCCCCGGGCGATCTCGTTATAGTGACCCACGATGAAAAACGTCGCTGTTTCCATATCAATGGCTATACAGGTCATTTGCTTAAGCCGATCCTGGAAACGCTGGTCGTGTTCCCACAGGCGACGATTTGTCGTGTAAACTACCCCGGTCCGGTATTCATGCCCGTGCTCCACAATCTTTTCAGAGACGAACTTGTGCAGCTTGAAGGACGGAAGCGCAGGCACTTCAGGCGGGAAATAGTCGTTGCTGGTGCCTTCGCCCCTTATGGCTGCGATGGGAAGGATGAAGTTGCCAATCTCGGTCGATCTCTTCAACCCTCCGCATTTGCCGAGAAACAACGCTCCCTTGGGGTGGCGAGCGCTGAGCAAATCCGTTATGGTCGCGACGTTGGCCGTTCCGATGCCAAAGTGGACTATGGTCAGACCGCTGTTGTTGGTCGCAGCCTGCATCGGCTTGTTGTCCCCGTATATGTCGCATTTGAACTTTTCGGCAAAGTTCGTGAGGTAGTACCGGAAGTTGGTCAGAAGGATATAGTCGCCGAAAAGGTCGAGGGGCATTCCGGTATAACGGGGGAGCCAGCTCTTGGCGATCTCAAGTCGCTCAAGCATGGGCAAGTGCCTCCTTAACGCTCACACACCAAGGGGATTCCATGATTGTTTATCGTAGCAGATAAAGGATCTTTTGTCTCGCCATTTTCGCCCATCGGCCTCTGGCTCAAAGGGAAGGTGGCGTCCTCCATCCTCGGCCGACCAAGCGGCGTCTGCCCCCGGAGCGGTAACGATAGGATGGAATGACTTACTCCGCGTAGATTTATTTAATTTATATAGCTGTGCAGGCCGGAGAGGAGGAAATTGACGCCAAAATAAGTAAAGAGCACTGATAGAAAGCCGCCAATGGAGAACAGGGCGATCTTTTTGCCATGCCACCCGCGCAGACGGACATGGAGGATGATCGCATAGACGAACCACGTAATCAGAGACCAGGTTTCTTTAGGGTCCCATTGCCAGTAGGCCCCCCAGGCCGAGTGTGCCCAGATGGAACCTGTTGCGATGCCGGCGGTAAGAAACAGGAACCCAAAGATAATCATCCGATAGTTAAGGGCATCCAGGTCTTTTTTGTCATTGGATCTTTTTAACAGGTACGCGATACTCAGGCCACAGGAAACAGCAAATGCGCCATAACCGATAAAGCAGGTGATGACATGGGCAATGAGCCAATTGCTCTGCAGGGCCGGGACGAGCGGTTCAATGCGGCTTGAAATACCCGGCGAAAACGAGGCATAGGCCAGACCAAGGAAGGCAAAAGGTAAGGTGAACGCGCCTGCGTGGGCGAGTTTATATTTATATTCAGCAAGAAAGTGGAGCAAAATTATAGCCCAGGCAAAGAAGACCAGGGACTCATAAAAATTGGCAAATGGAGCATGGCCGATCCCGAGGTTGTGGGATTCAACCCAGCGTAAAATAATGGCAGCGGTGTGTGCAACAAAGGTGCCTATAGTGATAATTAAACCGATGCGTTGTCCGATTTTTGTCTTAAAAATCAGGGCGATCAGATAAAATATCACTGCCGCAAGATAGCTAAACGTTACGACAGCGAGAATCTTCGAACTCAGCATGGCGGTTCGTTTCCCCTTTTATTTTATATCGGCTTCCTGGAGTCGCAGGTAGAGGTTATCAAGCCTTTCTTCCAGCCCCAGTTTGTTTTTATTTGTCTGGCCGCCGATGGTAACCGTTGTCCCCTCGCCTTTTTTCTCCAGCACAGCCCAGATCTTACGGTGTGACATGAAAAAGGTCACGGCAATCCCCACTACCATTAATATACTGCCGGCCCAGACAAAGAGGATGCCCGGTTCCTTGGCTACCTGAAGGCCGGTGTAGAAACCTTCCCTTACCTCGGTTACAAGAAACCGGTACGGTAATTTCTTAACCCGTCCAAAGTCCGGGTTGTTTTTGAATATCCAAAGGTCGGTTTGTCCTCCCTCGGGACTGGTTAGCAACATCTGAACCGCAGGGCCCATATCCATCACATTCGGCTCAACCCGTAATGAACGGAGGGTGCCCAGCCCATCAGGCAAAATGGCCTCCTGGCCGAATGGGACAGAGAGCGGAAGGGTCTTCCCGCTGGTTTTATCAACCAGATTAAGTTCAATCGTCTTTGGGAAGCGACCGTAAGAGGCCTGATAAAAAGTGATGCCTCTGTACGTAAGGGGATGGTTGACCCGGATGTTGCCGTTCAAAACCGGCTTCCCGTTTTCGATAATGGTTATGTCGCTGCGGTAATCCCTTGGTTCGCCGGTGGGATAAAACTGGGCCTCAAACTTGTCAACGCGAAGGGCAAAGCCCAGGTTATAGCCTACGTTAGTATTAGGCAGGGGCACCTGTTCCACCACCGCCCCTTCCGGTAAATTAATGCTGGTTATGAACCCGCCCAGGGAGCTCGCTATCCCGGCAATATAGAAAATAACGACACTAAGATGCACAACATAGACGCCGAGACGGGATAATCTTCCCTTTTCCTGCCAAAGAATTGTTGTTGAGCCGGTGGTAGTCTCGTTCAGGTCGCCCAGCTTACCTGAAAGAATGGGCAAGAGTGCGGCCTTAACCACGGAAGGGTTCGCTTTATATTTTAAGGCCCTCGTCCCTGGCTTGGCCAGGACAGCGTTTTCGTTAAGCCTCTTTTCTTTTGGGAAAACAATATCCCAGACATGCCGGAGCCTGTCCGTAGTACAGACGATCAGGTTCAGCGCCAGGAGAAGGAGAAGGAGTCTAAACCAACCCGAGTGATAGAGGTCCAGAAGAGATAACGAATCCAAAAGCTGGTAAGTGCCATACCCATACCGCTGAATATACATAGCCGGGGCCTCATTTTGAGGGATAAGCGTCCCGACAATAGAACTTACCGCAAGAAATATAAGTAAGAATATGGTGAGGTTAACCGAGGCAAGAGACTTCCAGATAGGTTGCCTTTTTTCGGGTGGCGCGGAGGGACTGTTTTCCGGTTTCATATCATTGTATCTCAAGGGGTTATTAAGGTGTCATAAGTCACGGAAATCTTGTGAAGACTACCTAAAAAGCAGTCCATTCATTAACATCCCTGTCCCCCGCTTGTCAAGGATTTTATAGCCTCCACTGCTTACGGTTGACACCATCCCAAAAAGAAAGGCGACCTAATGGTCGCCTTTCCAGGTTTATCTCCTGATATTACCCTTACTTGGGCATAGCATGGGCAACATTATGGCAGTCACCGCACTTCTTGAAGCCCTTAAGCAAAGTCGGACTATGCTGCTGGCCATGGCAGGCCTCGCACTGGATAATATCCCGATGTTTGGGATGGCATTTGGCACAACTTAGTTGATCGTGCTTGGTCTGGCTCTTCTGGAGATCCTGCAGGGCCTTGGGATGGCATGCCCCACAGGTGTCGCGTGGTGTTTCGAGCGGATACGTGATCACCAGTGGCCTGTGCACCGGGTGGCAGCTTAAGCACTCGGCATTGGTCTGGGTCGGTGTATGCGGTGTATGACAATCGGCGCAAACCGGTATATGACGGTGCACGGTATGGCAGTCGGAACACGCCACGTCTGTATGTTTACTCTTATGGGTCTTAAGCTCGTCGGCTACCTTGCCGTGACAGGTGGAACATCCGGCATCCATGTCCGGGCCGGCCATCTTGCCCGTCGGCGCATGGGGGTTGGCATGGCAGGCAGCGCAGTTAGCCAGTTTATCACCGTGAGCCAGTCCGTGACAGGTGTTGCATTTAGGCATAATGTCTTCGTATTTGACCTTGTCCGGACGGTACACGTGGTATTTCTCATGACACTTGGCGCAATCGATCTGGTGCTTGCCGCCTTCATTGCGGATAGTATTGTAATAATACAAATGGCACTGACCGCACTGCTCTGTCTTTAGAGGCGATATCTCCTTTTCATACAGCGGCGCTATCTTGGCCTTGGCCTTCACCGGCGCTGTCACTACCGCTGCCGTCTCCGCCGGAGCCGGCGTAATAGCCACGCCCCCTTCTTCTACAACAGTCCCCGGGGCCGGCACCGTTACTACACGCTGTTCCGCGCAACCCCAAATAACTGCGATAAGTAGTAATACTAACCCCCCAAAAGCTACCAGTAATCTTTTCATTCTCCACCTCTCCTAACCAAACCTTGGAGGGGCGCCTCTAGGGGCACCCCTTATCGCTTACGTATCAGCCAAAAGGGCCTATTTCATCAGGGTGTGCGCAGCGCCATGGCACTTGCCGCATTCTGGATATTTCGCATGGATACCTGATGCATGCGGTTTTCCATGACATGCCTCGCAGGGCGGAACCACCTTGTGTTTATCGCGATGGCAATAGGCACAGGATAGATCATGATGTTTAGTCGTATTAGCCTTCAAATTATCGTAAGCATCATAGTGGCACGCCGCACAGGTCTCTGAGGGTGTATCCATGCCATATCTGATGTCCAGGGGTTTATGTGGCGGATGACAGGCCTTGCAGGTCTCAAAGGTCATATCTTTGGTATGCGGGTCGTGACACTTTAAACAATCGAGGTACTGTCTGTGCGCCGGGTGACACTTTGAGCAATCTAACTGGGCATGCTTGCTTGGAGAAGCAGCCATCTCATTTCCCTGCTGTGGATGGCAGGTAAGACATACCGGCGTGGTCTTCTCGCCCATCTTGATATCTAATGGGGCATGGGTATCCGCATGGCAGGAAGCGCATTCAGGCAATTCATAGTGAGGTTTACCGGCATGGCACATAGCACATTTTGGGATAGCCTGTGTTCCCAGCGGCGGATGCTCGGTGTGGCAATCCAAACAACCAACGGCCGTCTTGTGCTTGGCCCCTTTAGAGGCAATAGTCTCCGGCTGTTGCGGATGGCACTTCACACAATCGCTATTGGACAGGCCCGCCTCTGCAGCAATGGCATTACTGACAGGATATCCGTAATACAAATACCCTGCCATAATGCCTATGGCCAGAACCACAAATAAAACAACCAGTTCTTTTTTATGAAACATATAGCGCTTCCTCCACAAGGGATGAATGGTGATTCAGCATAGCCGATGTTAGCATTACAAATAACTCATGTCAAGCATTTAGTGGGAGAAAAATAATTTTTGCAGAGTTGCCAAATGAACGAACGTGATGAGTTGTTGAAACAAATAAGAAGCGGCGCAAGAAGAAATCTTACGCCGCTTATGTTAAGGTTTATACTGGTCTTATTTGATGGCTTCGTAAAAAGCTAATTTATACCGTTAACGGTATCCTATATGCAACGAACTTGACTATAACACCAAAAAGCAGCAAAGATATTTAAAGGGCGTAGCAGGTAACTGATACCGTTTGTACTT
>DSAQ01000069.1 GCA_011046395.1 Pseudomonadota bacterium | reverse complement strand
TGTATTTCTTGTTCCATCACGATCTCTTTCTCTTGGTTTTTGTTGGGGAACTCTAACCATAGAAAGAGATCGTGATTTAATCAATTTTTAGACCATGTAAACACTTTTGAACGTTACCAATTGCTTAGAGGTTGCTCCCGGCTATCGCTTGCGGATGTTTATTTAAATGGTAGGCACGGGCGGTTTCGAACCGCCGACCTCTACCGTGTCAGGGTAGCGCTCTCCCCCTGAGCTACGTGCCTGCATCAAAGATAAAACCAGGATATAAAAACCATCATTTGGTAACAATATTTATGCGGTATGTCAAGGAAAATGTCAAATAATGTTAATGCAATATCCTATATAGTTATAGACATGGTCAGCAATCAGGTGGCAGAGTGGAGAGGGCGAAGGGAAGGGGGCTCTTGTAATCTGAAATTTTGCTCCAGGTAACAAAATTAAAAATGGCTATAAGCCAGTTACTTATAGCCATTTGATCTCACTGGTGGGCCGTGCTGGGGTCGAACCAGCGACCTACTGATTAAGAGTCAGTTGCTCTGCCAATTGAGCTAACGGCCCGGTTTGAACCATGAAATTTAATAAAGATAGCTAAGATTTGGCACGCCCGGCCCGACTCGAACGGGCGACCTACGGATTCGAAGTCCGGCGCTCTGTCCAACTGAGCTACGGGCGCCAAGCATGACATTGCCAAAGTGGTGGTTTTTTAACACCTTTGTCTTGATAAGTCAACCCTTAGTGCTTCTAAATCTCTCCTTTTAGTTGCAAGAAAAGCTTTAACATCATATATTGCCCTTAACGATATCTTTGCTGGGACAAGACAGACATCCCATGGGCAAGATCAATAAGGCAGAGCCATCTATCAGTTTAATTCCGAAACGCTTTCAACTTAACCCTTCACCTAAAGGCTACTGCTATGGTCAGCACAAGGCCGTCTCACC
Source organism: Pseudomonadota bacterium (assembly GCA_011046395.1). Taxonomy (GTDB): domain Bacteria; phylum Desulfobacterota; class QYQD01; order QYQD01; family QYQD01; genus QYQD01. Next base: position 4,587 of record DSAQ01000069.1, on the reverse strand, counting down.
CGAAGAGACCGTACAACGTGCACTTTCAAGTCTCGCCAGTACGGGAAGACCTGTTCTTGAAGGTGTTTTGCGACTGGACCATTTGGATCGCATCGGCATCCCTGCCTATGTCTGTAAAGTGAATCCTGAGCTAAAGGAATCTATGGGCCTTACGGATACATTGGGCAAAGGGATAACCGCAGACCAGGCCAAGGCCGGTGCCCTTATGGAACTGGTGGAACGTTATAGCGCGATATCATTCCTGGACCATGATGATACTAAACATTTTATAGCCCGGTACGATGATATTAGCCACCACGTTCCGCCACCACTAATTTTTTTGGAACCTTTTGAAAGATACCAACATAACCAGCAAAGTATTCTGACTGACCTTTCTGACCTTTGCGCCTGCCCACTCGCCTGGACGTGGTCCTACTCCTTGACTCAAGGTAAATCATTCTTGTTCCCATTAAAGTGGTTCGCATTCATCTATGGTACCACCGGATTTGCTGCCGGCAATACCCTGGAGGAGGCTATCCTTCAGGCCCTCTGCGAGGTTGTGGAAAGACACGCCATTTCCACGGTGATTATGAAAAAACTGCCCACCCCCAGTATCGACCCGGATTCCATACGTCAGCCTGTAATTCAAGACTTAATCTCCAAATTTCATCAGGCTGGTATCTCAACCCACATCAAAGACTTCTCACAGGGCCTTGGCATACCTACGGTAGAAGTTCTGGCCTTTGACCCTCAAGCACCGGTCAATACCGTCAGAATATACAATGCAGCCGGAACCCACATAGACAAAAATATGGCCTTAATTCGGGCCTTAACTGAGATCGCCCAGCACCGATGCCAGATCATTGAGAGAGAAACCATACAAAAAAAGCGAGGAGGGCCGACATATTGCTTTCCCAGATTCCGGGATCTGGACGAGGCCGAATTTCTTATAGACGATTCATCGATAATTTCCATGGATGACTTACCAGATCATCCTGGAACAGACTTTAGATCTGAGATAGAATGGACAGTTTCGGCCCTCAGCCGGGCAGGCATGGAGGTCTTTGTTACAGATGTCACCCATCTTGGTCTAGGAATACCGGCAGTTATCGTGACTATTCCTCAAGCCAGATTAAATCAGCCCACTACGCAAAAAAATCCTTACTTTGTCATGGTCAGGAACTACATGGAAATGGGTCAATATCATGAAGCTATCCAAGCAGCTGAAAAGGCTTTTGATTTAGATTCGGAAGAGAAAAACAATCCTATTATGCTATGCCGAATGGGAACCTGTTATCGCCGTGCAGGCCTCTATTCTGAAGCAGCACGGCTGTTTCAGCAAGCCCTGGAATTAAAGCCGGAATTAAGTCTTTCCCCCTCATTTATCAAAGACTTTTCAGAGATCGTGCGGCACCTTTGAGTGTAACGCAATCAGGTCGGGCTAAAATTTTATTGGAAAATTTAGCACGATATGTGCTAAAAATAGCGGCAACAATATCTGATGGACTCGTAAAAAGTCTAAGTTTGGACGGCACAGTAAAAAGCTCTCTGCCGCAGGCCGATCCGCCACGGCGGACAAATAAGAAGAGTGGTCGGCATTCAGCTCTCAGCTTTCAGGAAGTGGAATAGCGCCTTAAACTGACCGCTGATAGCTGATGGCTGATAGCTATTTCGCAGCAAATGGACTTTTTACGAAGCCGTCATATCTTAAATCTCATCGGAGAGGGATTACCTATGTCGAGCGTATCTTATAAAGACAAGCAATTCGAGGTTAACATAGAAGGCTATTTGAAGACTTTCGATAGCTGGACTGCGGAATTCTCCCAGGCCATGGCCAAAGAAGAAGGGATAGAAGATTTAACCGATGAACACTGGCTAATAATTGAATACGTGCGTAACTACTATGCCAAGCATGGCATTGCTCCTATGATTTTAAAGTTGCAGCGAGACCTCAAAATTTCCATTTGGCGAATACACGAGCTCTTTCCTACCACGTCTGAAAGGGCTATATGCAAGATTGCCGGACTGCCCAAGCCAACCGGCTGTATCTGATCATTAATCACTGGACTACCCGGCAGAGAAAAATGTCAAACCGTGCCGGCCATTTTAAGCCTGTGCTCTTCCCTTAAGAGAGAATAATTGATCTGGCCGGCCAGAAATTTTTCTTTTAATTCTTCTATTACCTCCCTGGCCTTACCCTTTTTCTGGTAGGTATCCAGAAGGCAATAAAGGACTCGCAGGTCTCGCTCATTATAGATTTTTTTTAAGATCTCCAGTACCCGATCATAGTCTTTAAGGCTGAAATAACAACGGGTCTGCTGAATCAGGCTCTCGTAGTCCTGCCATCCAGCCTTATTTATAAGCTCCAGGGCAAATTCAAATAATCCGCCTTCCATAAGGACGCGGGTAACTTTTGGTCCCAGGCCGTCCATCATAAAAATTGTCTCCGCGAGTGCCATGGCCTCGGTAAACTTTCCCAGACAGAGGTATTTACTAATAAGGTCCAGACCCCGTTCCGGGCTTTGCATCAATTCTTCGGGGTTAAGCGACCGTAACCAGATGTAGTATAAAGCCTCCCGGGTCTTTCTGAGAGAATCGAGATCGCCCGGTTGATATGTGTTGCAGATGCCGAGAGAAGGGATGTCTTCAATCCCCTGGACAAACAAAGGTTCCATTACTTTATGAACCCTTACCATGAAGGTGACATCTTGTCCGGCAAGCTCCCGGTCAGGATATTCATGAGGAAATCTGACCTGAAACCGCCTTTCTTCTCCGGCCTTAAGTCCCGCCAGGTTACTTTCGAAGTCAGGCAGAAAGCGGCCCTCACCAATCACGAGCGGCCAGAAGCGTCCGCTTGTACTGGGAATGGGTCTTTCCCCGAGGTATCCGGCAATATCCAAAATTATCTTTGTTCCGGATCTTGCCGTAGAGTTTGAGTCCCGGTAGAAAGGCACGTGCCTTATCCATTCTTTCAGCCACGACTGGCTGGAGGCCTTGGCCGTGTTCAGATACTGGTAAACTAACTCAAACTCCTCAACTTCACATAACAACTTTGTAAGATAAAGATAGAATTCCGGCTCCTCGTCCAGATAATGTGCGTGGTGAACAAGATACGAGAGGAGGGGGAAAATATCGGTCCTTGCCTCAACCTTCTCCTGAAAAAAAGCGTTGTTAATAAACCAGATGGCCTTCAGCCGCTTTATCTCTTTTGACGTCAGATTCTCGGTTTCAAAATCATCTCCGATAGATAGGTATCGGGGCTTGTATTGCGGGTGGGGTATGATCCCGAAGTTCTTATAATCTCTCTGGATCTCCGTGCCGAAATAGACCTGAAGCTGCTGCGAGCAGGAATTTCCCTCAATGCGAACCCCATGGTTCTTCACAAAACGCACGGTTTCATAGGCATCAGCGAAGGTTTCACCCGGCAAGCCATAAAGGGTAAACAACTCCACATTGACGCCAAAGGACTGGGCCAATTTGATGGCCTGAGATAGTCTGGCCAGGTCCAATTTTTTTCTGATGGTATCGAGAACCCTGGGACTACCTGATTCCATGCCATAGGCAATGGTGGCGGCTCCGGCCTGTTTTAGCTTCATAAGAAGGGAGGCATCGACCAGATCGTAACGCGTTTGACACCAGAACCGGATATCAAGGTTCTGTTCTATGATCTTATCTAAAAGGCATTCCAGCCGCTTGCGAGAGAAACTGAAGTTTGGATCGGCAAACCAGAACTGTCTAAGGCCCTTTTTTACACAATACTTGATTTCTTCTATCACCCGCTCGATGGAATGAATTTTTACCTTATGATGGAACGCCCTGGGCGTATAGCAGAATACGCAGGGATAGACACAGCCTCTGGAGGTAAGTAAAATGGCCGTATCCTTGTGTGATAGATCCAGGACGTTTGTCAGATACGGTGACGGATAACTATCCAAATCATCTCCGGTTTCTTCGGCCATGGGATTATCATACAAGCGATTTTCTACCCTATAGGATATTCCACGGACAGTGGACAGGGGCAGACCCTCCCGCAGAGAACAGGCGAGATCTCGTGCTACTATTTCTCCTTCACCCCGGGAAATGACATCCACATGGCGAAGGTCGAGGAGGGCCTCAGTAGGCATAAACGTCGCTTGCGGCCCGCCGATAACAATGGGTATCCGGGGGTCCAGTTCCTTTATGAATTTAGCCAGAAGGCGGATACCTTCCATGTTTTCCATGTAAGCAGAAAAAGCCACGTACAAAGGACGCCGGTTAAGGATGAACTCCCTGATTTTTAACAGCGACAATGGCCTGTCTTTGAGATCATCCCACAGGGCGATCTCAAAACCATTATCCCTGAGAAAGGCGCCGATGTATCCTAGTGAGATTGGAATGGTATCTGATGAAGAGACCGGAGAGGTTCGATTACTGTTGATGAGTAAGACAGGGGGATCGCTTATTGAATGCATTCATTGTTTCCTTATGTTGACTGACCGCCTGAACTTTGACGGCTTCGTAAAAAGCTAATTTATACCGTTAACGGTATCCTATATGCAACGAACTTGACTATAACACCAAAAAGCAGCAAAGATATTTAAAGGGCGTAGCAGGTAACTGATACCGTTT
>DSAQ01000172.1 GCA_011046395.1 Pseudomonadota bacterium | reverse complement strand
GAAAGTGATGCTCCCGAACAGACCTAAAATCATAGAAAATGTAGTGCAGAAAATCGCTTGATTTTAATCTCAAGTACTTGTAATCACGATACTTCAATTTATGAACTGCGGAAGATGGGTTAGTCACTCGTCACTGGTAGAAGGTATCAATCTCCCCACTTAACCAATTACCAATGACTATTGACCAATGACTACTGACTAATGACATTCACTATAAATACCTACATCACTCGTACAGAAAAAATCGCCGGCGCAGTTCTTCAAATGAGGCCAGATCATCCTCCCAGGAGGCCGTCAAGTCAATGAGGTCGGCCCCTTCCTCTAAAGCACATCGGAGGGCATCATCCCCCAGGATGAGATCAATAGGCAATTTTTTATACTCGTACTCGTACGGCGGATGTCTCCAGGCAAAATTATCTGGATAAAGTGACGTAATATCCTGAAGCAGACAAAGGGTAGTGTAGTAAGGTCTATAGACCCGCGGATCGGTGACGTGGATCTGAAGGCCACCGCAGACCTCACCGGCCCACTTATGAAAGGTCGGCTGGAACCAGGCCTCGCGAAAGATAGCTCCATCAACGCGCCTTTTGGCAATTCTCTCTTTAAGCCGGGTCGGCTCAATAAACGGCGCACCAAACAGCTCAAAAGGCCGGGTGGTACCCCTGCCTTCAGAGACATTCGTGCCCTCCCAGATTACCTGACCGGGATAGACCAATGCCGTATCCGGTGTGGGCATATTGGGTGAAGGCATGACCCAGGGAAGGCCGGTATCGGCAAAGAGCATATCCCGCCGCCAGCCCCGCATCGGCACAATCTCCAGCTCGCAATCTACACCAAACCCCCCTTCCCAGAGCCGGGCTATCTCGCCTATGGTTAAACCATGACGCATCGGGATGGGAAAGAGTCCGACAAAGGAGCGTAAATCCTCCTTTAAAAGGTTTCCTTCGGTCAAAAGGCCGCCTATCGGATTAGGCCGGTCCAGAACTACAACTTTTTTATCCCACTTTCCGGCTGCCTCCATGCAGTAGGCCATGGTATAAATGAAGGTATAGACCCGCGTACCCACATCCTGCACGTCAACCAGGAGGACATCGATATGGTCAAACATCTCCCGGGATGGTGTCCGGCTCTCGCCGTACAGGCTGTAGATAGGCACCTTTAAGAGCGGATCGCGGCTATGATCTGACTCGACCATGTTATCCTGCTTTTCGCCGCGAAAACCATGCTGGGGATTGAAAAAGGCCGCAAGCTGTCCCGGGAAGGTACGAGCCAGCAGTGTAGAGGTATGTTCAAAGCGGCTATCGACCGAGGCCTGATTGGCGAGGAGACCTAAACGCGCCTCTTTGATCCATTTTGGCTGATCCTTCACCAACCGCTCTATGCCCAATGCAACTGCCGGCACTATACTCACCAGTTAAGGCGGACCTTCACGCCTTTTTCGCTGAGGTAGGACTTGATGTCCTTGATGCGGTAGTATCCATAATGGACCATGGAGGCGATAAGGGCAGCATCAGCCTTACCTTTAGTAAGGACATCATAGAGGTGTTCCGGTTTTCCGGCCCCGCCCGAGGCAATGACCGGGATATTTACCGCTTCGGAGATAAGCCTGGTCAAAGTCAGTTCATAACCTTCCTGAGTACCGTCGGCATCTATGGAATTCAGGCAGATCTCCCCCGCGCCTAAGTTTTCGGCCTCTTTGGCCCACCAGAGGGCATCAATACCCATGTACGTCCGGCCGCCGTGGATGACCATTTCGTAGCCAGAGGGGATTTTAGCCGACTCCCCCACCTTCTTCACATCCATGCCCAGGACGATGCACTGGCTGCCGAAGGCCTTCGCCCCTTCCGAGACGATCTTCGGGTTCTGTACGGCCGCAGTATTGACGCTCACCTTCTCCGCACCGGCCAGGAGGACGGCCCGCATATCCTCCACCGTCCGTATCCCGCCCCCTACTGAAAAGGGTATGAATATCTCTTCGGCCACCCGGCGCACCACGTCGATCATGATGTCGCGTTTATCACTGGAGGCCGTGATGTCGTAGAAGACGATCTCATCTGTGCCCTCTTCATAATAGTACCTGGCCATCTCCACCGGGTCACCGATGTCTATGTTATCTTTAAATTTAATGCCTTTAGTCGTCCGGCCGGCCCGCACATCCAGGCAAGGAATAATACGTTTACTGAGCATAGCCATCCCACCGACAGAAACTATCCAACACCTTAAGGCCCACCCAGCCGCTCTTCTCTGGATGGCACTGCAGGGCTACCAGGTTCTTATAAGCCACGGCCGAGGCAAACTCCAGCCCGTAACCGGTCAGGCCGGCGATATAACTATCATCCGCCGGGACCGGATAATAAGAGTGGACAAAGTAGAATTCGCTCCCGGCCTCCACACCCGAAAATACCGGGTGCGGCCGGACGATCTTCATCCCATTCCAGCCCATGTGCGGTATCTTGAGGCGGGTATCACCTTCCATAAGCGGCTGGGGGAACAGCCTCACCTGGCCGGGGACAAGCCCCATGCAGGTCGTGTCATTTTCCTCGCTGTACTCAAAGATAATCTGAGTCCCTAGGCAAATGCCCAGGATGGGCTTCCCACCCAGGAAGGCCTCTCGTATAAGGTTATCCAGACCCAGAGCCTTTAAATCGGCCATGGCCTGCCCGGCCGCGCCTACGCCAGGAAAAATAATCCGTTCCGCATTCTTAATATCCTCGGCCTTATTAGTCACTTTGCAAGGATACCCTAATTTCCTGACCGCCCTCTCCACACTGGCCAGATTCCCCGCCTTGTAGTCGATAATGGCAATCATTGCGAAATTCCTATCTGATGAATCTGAACACTATCTCAAATAGACCGTATCCTAAAAAGCTTTTTTGATACTCTAAATCCTGATAATCTGCGCTCATCTGCGTCCGGAACTGGAACCATACAAATTCAGTGTTTGTTTTGCAAGGAGAAAGATAGGTGCTCAACGGCAAGGCAACAAATCAGTTTTCCAAGCCCTCTGCACGAAAATATGGTATTATTCATTGTCATGTCGAGGAAATCTCCCTTCACCTTTTCCCTGAACTGGAAGCTCGTCCTCATGATGTTGTGTTTGAGCTTCGTGCAGATATCCGTCCTCTTATTCTTCTACTCTCAGACGGAGAACGAACTCTTTCAGGCTATAGAGCAACAGGCAACGGAACTTACAGGGGCCATCCAGATCGGGGTGGAAGAGATTACTGCTTCAGGAACAACGGATGAAGCCAGACTTTCCAAGTATCTCAGGGAATTGAACACCCAGGGGATAAAAGAGATCTCCATAATCAGCAACGCCAAGGAGATAGTCGCAAGCTCAAACCCTTCAAAAATAGGGCAGCCTCTTACCCACAAGAAGAGAGAACTCATCATAAAAGCGGAGCTCGGCGAGCATGTTTCAGAAGAAGGCCGGACATATAACGTGATATTGCCCGTTATTGCCGGAGATACCCAGTATGGATATCTCCACCTAAAATTCAATAAAGATGATTTCTCACGCCTGCTCCGGGTGAGTGCCGGAAAGAGGATCGCAGCCACCGTTTGCGTCTTCGGCATCGGTATCCTTACGACATTGCTTCTCTCCAGACGATATACCCGCCCCATCCGACAAGTCGCCGACGCGGCGAGGCGGGTGTCGGCTGGAGATCTGAACCAGAATATTCCCCCTCAGGGAAGGGATGAGGTAGCACAGTTGGCTGCAGACTTCAATCTGATGCTGAAAAAGTTGCGGGAAAACCGTATGTTGGAAGAAAAATTACGGGAAGCAGAACACCTCTCCGGCCTCGGGCAACTCTCGAGACATATGGCACATGAGATAAGGAATCCTTTGAATTTTATAAATCTAAGCGTTGCCCATATCGGAGAAAAATACAGCCCGAACGGGGCGGACGAACGAAAAAAGTTCGACAGCCTTATCGGAGGCATAAAGGAAGAGGTGCAACGGCTCAATAGACTTGTGGACGACTTCCTTAACTACAGCCGCCCCATCAAACTCCACATCCAACGAATAGCGATTGATAAACTCCTCGATGATGTGCTTTCCTTGATATGGGCCAAGGCGGAGGCGGATGGAATAGAGATCATTAGAGAATACGTTGCCACACGGGAACTCGATGTAGATCCGGGACTCTTCAAGTCCTGCCTGCTCAACATAATAACCAATGCCTTTCACGCCATGGGAGTCTCCGGGAAAGGAGGCGTTCTACGCGTAAGGACAGAGACAACCGGCAATGAGTTTGTTCTGTCCGTAATAGACAACGGCACCGGAGTAGCCCCGCAGGACCTTTCCAGAATATTTGAACCCTTCTTTTCCACAAGACAAGACGGCCTAGGCCTAGGCCTTCCTATGACAAAGAGGGTCATGGAGGAACAGGGGGGAAGGGTTGAGTTTCATAGCGCTGAAGGCCAAGGGAGTGAAGTGCGATTGATCCTTCCGTTGAACATGCATAGCGAGCGCATTCCCCCGTTGCTTGCAGCGGGGTTAGCGAGCGAATAGGATGCGATTTTACCTTACATACGGAGATTCCCCGTCCGCCGCAGGCGAGCTGCGGGAAGCTTCAATCATACCTGACCGGCATGGTTCCTTTATTCCAAATCGTAGTGAGGCCTTATGGCGGTTATCATTGTAATTGACGACGAACATCGGCAGCGTGATATTCTGCAGACTATCCTCGCAGACGAAGGATATGAGGTACACGCGGCGCCTTCGGCAGAAAAAGGGTTAGAACTCATCGCGACACTCCATCCCGACGTGATCTTAACGGACCTGAAGATGGGCGGTATGAGCGGTATGGAACTCTTAGATTCCCTCCCCGCATTCCCCGTCAAGCCTGCAGTGATCATCATGACCGCGTACGGAACTATCTCTTCCGCGGTAGAGGCCGTCAAGAAGGGAGCCTTCGACTACCTTACCAAACCACTTGAAAAGGACATCATTATCCTTACCGTGCAGAAGGCCGTGGAAAGGATGCGGCTGCTCAAGGAGAACATCCGGTTACAAGACGAACTCTTTGGGAAATTCAAAATGGAAGGGATCGTCGGTAGCTCGGACAAGATGAAAGAGGTTATGAACATAGTAAAGAAGGTAACCCCTACTTCAGTTACCGTGTTGATACATGGAGAGAGTGGGACGGGAAAGGAACTCGTCGCCAGGGCGATTCACTACAACAGCCCACGACGCACCGGGCCTTTCATGGCCGTCAACTGTGCCGCTATCCCTGATAACCTCATTGAAAGCGAACTCTTCGGGTACGAACCAGGGGCCTTTACCGGTGCCCTCCACAGAAAAACAGGATTCTTTGAATCATCCGATAAAGGCACTCTCTTTCTGGATGAAATTGGCGACTTGCCCTTACTGACCCAAACCAAGCTCTTGAGTGTTCAGTTTCTTTTGTTGATAAATCGAGGATATATTGCAATAAATAATCATATATATCACGACCCCAAGTTTCTGTTTCATTAAATTCCTTAAACATAAATTGCTTGCTTTCTATTAGTTCTTTTTTGAAATTTATTACTTTTTGTATCATTTTAGGTTTATGAAAGAAAAAATGCATTTTTTTTCAAAAAGCGCTGGCGTCACTTAAAGCTTTGTTGTAATAGTTCCCCAAGAGAAAGGGGAGCTACATGGAAGCCACCGTTTT
>DSAQ01000078.1 GCA_011046395.1 Pseudomonadota bacterium | reverse complement strand
GAGCTGGGCGCTCCTCTTCTGCGGCGGTTTGCCGCCCTTGAGACGCCGATAGACCCTTCTCTCCTGCCAGACCTTAAACATGAAACCAATGCCGTGGAGATGGAAGGGGCCCTAGAAGGCAGTCGCCGGGTAAATATTGATCCAGGGTACATAGTGGCCGAAAGGCTGGTCCTGGCCACGGGTAAGAACTATACCCATCGTATTTACCTGGGCAAGGGGATTTATGCTGATCTCACCCTCATCTACAGTAAGGGCGAGTTCCAGACCCTGCCCTGGACATATCCGGATTATGCCAGTCAGAAGGTGAGGACGATCATGGAACAAATCCGGCGAAAATATCTTTTTCAGATGAAAAAGGAATTTGAACTACTCAGCCACTAAGACACCAAGCCACTAAGAGATCAGGTTAATTTCGAATTTCGATTTTTTTAACTTTGTGTCTTGGTGGCAAAAGTTTTTCTCTGCGGACTCTGCGTTCTCAGCAGTGAAAAAGATTTTCTGCGTATATCCGCGAAAATCTGCGTCCTAATATTTTTGCTAAGGTGGGAAAAACAGTGCTTAAAAGTATGACGGCCTTTGGTCGGGCCAATGGTGAACTACCGTGTGGACTACTGACTATCGAAATGAAGTCGGTAAACCATAGATATTTAGATATCAGTTTACGGCTCCCCAAAAAATATACACCCCTCGAAGAACGAATCAGGAAAAAGATAGCCTCACAATTTTCCCGGGGCAGAATAGAAATTATGCTCCAGGTTAATGGCGACGCAACCAAGGGACAGAACCTCGAGTTGGACACGGGGTTGGCTGCTGCCTATCACAGGATTCTAGGCCGCCTGAAGGAGCAGTTCGACCTTAAAGGGGAGATAGAACTATCCCTTATGGCTTCCCTTAAGGATCTTATTTTGATAAAAGAGGAAGAGATAGACGTGGAGAAAGACTGGGAGATTATAGAACCAATCCTTGTCGAAGGCATGAGTTCTATGGAACAGATGAGGATAGAGGAGGGGAGGGCGCTTTATGCCGACCTTATAAAACGACTTGACCTCCTTTCTTCTTTGGTTAATGATATACAGAATCGCGTCCCTGAGGTAATAAAGGTGTGCAGGGATAAGCTGCAGGAGAGAATTAAGACCCTTTTAGAGGATATAGAGGTTGATCCAATGCGTCTTGCCCAGGAAGTAGCCATTATGGCGGACCGCTCTGACGTGACCGAGGAGCTGGTCCGCATAAGAAGTCATTTTGACCAATTCAGGGGATTAACGGATACCGATGGAGTAGTAGGCAGAAAACTCGATTTCCTTATCCAGGAAATGCACCGTGAGGTCAATACCATAGGCTCAAAGGCCGGAGATGCGTTCATTTCGCACAAGGTTGTGGATATCAAGTGTGAATTGGAAAAGATGCGGGAACAGGTGCAGAATATAGAATAGCTTTCAGCGATCAGCAGTCAGCAATCAGCCGTCAGGAGTCGAAAGAAGTGATGGGTGATGAGTCGAAAGGAGGGTTTCGCGTTTCGAGTTGCGAGTTTTTTAACCAGAAACCCGTAACACGGAACCCGCAACTCGGAACTCGGGGGGAGCTGATCGCTGAATCCTGACAGCTAACAGCTAATTTATAAGGAGTGACTTAAAGTGAGTAAGACTATAGATTCAAGATTGCTTAACATAGGTTTTGGCAATTCCGTGGTGATGGACAGGATAATCGCCATTGTCAACCCAAGTTCTGCGCCGATGAAGAGATTAAAGGAAGAGGCCAAAGGAAGTAAGATGCTGATTGATGCTACCCAGGGGAGGAGGACGCGCTCTATCATCGTTACAGATAGCAACCATATTATCCTCTCCGCAGTCCAGGCCGAGACTATTGCCCAGCGTTTTACGAGCGATATTTACAAGGAAGAAGAGGTGAAAGAAAAATAGTGCCGGGAAAAGGTAGTTTGTTCGTAATTTCTGCACCTTCCGGGGCCGGAAAGACCACGGTATGCCATCGGGTTTTGGAATCTATACCAGATCTGGCCTATTCTATCTCACATACCACACGGCCACCGCGTTACGGCGAAAAGGACGGGGTCGATTATTTCTTTGTCTCCGAAGATGAATTTCTTCGCATGAGAGAACGCGAAGATTTTTTAGAGTGGGCCCTTGTACATAACAACTACTATGGCACGGCTAAAAGACAGATAAGTGAATGTCTGGGATCAGGAAAAGACATCCTACTGGATATAGATATCCAGGGCGCGAGGCAGGTACGGGATCAACTATCTGAGGCTATACTCATATTTATTTTGCCTCCCTCCTGGGAGGTTCTGGAGGAACGGCTCCGGAAAAGACAAAGCGATGACGAAGAAGCCTTAAAATTGCGCATGGTCAATGCCCGCAGAGAGGTAAGGGCTGTTCGGGAATATGATTACATTATCATAAATGATGACCTGGACGAGGCAGTTCGTGATCTTACAGCTATAGTCCAGGCCGAACGTTGCCGCCGCTCCCGCGTCATTTCCTCACTTAACTGGTTGTCCATTGTGTAATTTAGCGTATAGCGCTTAGCGGGTAGATGATGCCTGATCTGATATGGGGAATACACCCGGTCCACGAAAAGCTCAAAAATAATCCAGAATTAGTCCAGAAGATCCTGGTTAAGTACGGAGGCCAGGGAAAAGCCAGGCAGGCCATCATAGATCTGGCCCGTTCGCGGTCAGTTAGCGTACACTTTGAGAAGGAAGAGGTCCTGGAACATATTGTCGGCCATGGGCATCATCAGGGAATAATCGCATATATTCAAGAAGTTAGTTACAAAACTTTAGAAGATATATTAAGTTATGTCGCTCCTACGACATACGGACTGATATTGGTGTTGGACGGGATAGTTGATCCCCAAAACCTTGGCTCATTAATAAGAAGCGGAGATGCAGCCGGGGTTCAAGGTGTTGTAATTCCTAAGGATCGATCCGCACAGGTCACCGGAACAGTAGAAAAGGTGGCTGCCGGCGCACTCACTTATGTGCCTGTGGCCAGAGTTACAAATATTGTGAGGGTGCTTGAGAGATTAAAAGAGGCCGGATATTGGGTTATCGGCACAGATGCCGGGACCGATAAGACCATTTATGAGACAGATTTTAAAAGTAATGTGGCCTTAGTTATTGGCAGCGAGGCAAAAGGCATTCGTCCTTTGGTTAGAAGGCATTGTGACCTAATGGTTTCTATCCCCATGTCAGGGAAGGTATCTTCCCTTAATGCCGCTATGGCCGGGGCCGTGATTCTTTTTGAGATAGTGCGGCAACGAACAGCGGATGGTTGATAGTTCATAGCTCATGGTCTTAGCCATCAGCCACATGACAAGGAGAATTGAATGAGAACAAAGAAGTTTTGGTTTTCCCTGGTTGCAGTAATGATGCTGATCTGTGTCGGTTGCAGCACTCCAGAGGAAAAGAAGGCCAAACATTATAAAAAAGGTATGGAGTTAGTTAAGGAAAATAAGCTGGACGAGGCCATTATTGAGTTTAAAAATGCCATTCAGATAGATCCCAAATATGTGGATGGGCACCATCAATTAGGCCTTGCTTATCTCAAAAAGGGGAATCTAAGGGGTGCATTTGGAGAACTAAGCCGAACGGTGGAGCTCAATCCTGAACTATACGATGCCCAGGTTAAACTTGGAAGTCTATACATGTTAGGCCGAAAGCTGCCGGAGGCGAAAGAAAAGGCTGCCTTAGTCTTAAAAAAGGAGCCTGACAATATTGATGCCCTATATCTGTCAGGCAACGTTCTATTGGCAGAAGGTAAACCCGAGGAAACTATTGCCACCCTAAATAGAATTATTGCTCTTGATCCTAAACAGTCCCCAGCCTACATATTACTGGCCAGGATTTATGCAGGGCAGAAGAAATTAGATCTCGCGGAGGAATACCTTAAAAAGGCAATAGCGGCAGATGAGAAGACGCCTAGCCCCCGGCTCACACTGGCTGATTTTTATGGCCGTACCGGACGGATTGACCAGGCGGAAGCCGAACTGAAAAAAGTTATCTCCTTAGACCCCAGGAAAGCAGACTATTACATTATACTGGGCAATTTCTATATGGCAACACGTAGGCCGGCAGAGGCTGAAGGTATCTTTAAAAAGGCCGCGCAGCTTGATCCCAAGGATCCGAAACCTTTTATGGTCCTGGGAAGATATTATGCCTTACAGAATAAATTTGAACCAGCCCTTGCCGGGTTTAAGAAGGCTTTGGAGGCTAAACCAGATGATTTAAATATCAAAAATGCCGTAGCCACGCTCTATTATGACTTCGAAAAGATGAAGGAGGCAGAAAAGGAAGTAGAAGAAATCCTTGATGAAAACGAAAAGAACACCCCGGCCCGGGTACTTAAGGGCCGGATTTATCTCAAGAAGAGGGATTTTAGCAATGCCTTGACCGAATTTGATGGGATTCTTAAAGAGGAGCCGCGTCTTCAGGATGTCCGCTATTATAAGGCCATGTCCCATATAGGAAAAGGCGAGACCCAGCTTGCTAAAAACAGCCTGGTCGAGGTCGTTAAGCAGGCGCCGGGCCTTACAAAGGCAAGATTGCTGCTGGCCGAGATCTATCTGGGAGAGCGGGCTGTTGACGCTGCGCAAAAGGAGCTGCAGGAAGCGATTAAGATTCAGCCGGGGAATCTCCAGGCCAGGCTCCTCTTGGGAGACAGTTATATGGGGCAAAAGAAGGTCAAGGAGGCGCAAAGGGAATATCAGGAGGCCAAGAAAATAGCCCCCAGGTCACCGGCAGGTTATTATCGTCTGGGTATAGCTTACCGTGTGATGGGCCAGAATAATCCGGCGTTAAATGAGTTTGAAGCCGCCTTAAAGTTAAATCCCCATCTTATTGATGCCTTGAGCCAGGTGGTTTCTATTCACGTGGCGGGGAGAGATATTAAAAAGGCCATAGCCCGCTCGGAAGAACAACTTAAACGTTCCCCCAACAATCCTTTTATCTATAACCTGCTCGGCAATCTCCACCTGGCGGATCAGAAGGTTGATCTTGCGGAAGCAAGCTACAAGAAAGCGATCAGTATCAGTCCTGACTTTGTCTCTCCGTATATGGCCCTGGGCAGGCTGTATGCAGCCACAAAACGCACGGATAAAGCCATGGCAGAGTTTCAGGAGGCTATAAAAAGGAATCCAAAGGCTATAACCGCTCGTATGAGTCTGGGAGTCTTGTATGAATCCCAGGGTAAATACGACGCCGCCCAAAAAGAATACCGGGAAATCTTAAAAACCAATCCGAAATTTGCCCCGGCGGCAAATAACCTGGCCTGGAACTTGGCGGAACATGGCGGAAACATAGACGAAGCCCTTACTCTGGCTCAATTGGCTAAGGAACAGAACCCTGAAGACCCGGGCGTCGCTGATACTCTGGGATGGATATACTATAAGAAAAACGTTGTTGACAGGGCTATCAGAGAGTTTGAAGATGCCATTAAGAAAATCCCCAATCATCCTACCATCCATTACCACTTAGGCATGGCCTATCTGAAGAAAGGAGATAAGGCTAAGGCTAAGGCAGAGCTAAATCGGGCCTTAAGCATAAGTCGCGCCTTCCCGGAGGCTAAAGAGGCGGAAAAGGCCCTGGCAGGCATAAAATGAATCTTAGTTAGTTTTCATCCGAAAAACCCTTATATCCCCTCCCCCTTTGACGGGGGAGGGTTAGGGT
>DSAQ01000218.1 GCA_011046395.1 Pseudomonadota bacterium | reverse complement strand
TTCTGGCAAGGTGAAAACTATCACCCCGCAGATCGAGGTCTCCAACATGCGCCCAAACCGGAGCTATCCTACACGAAATCATTTTGCTTGTCTATTAAATAATATGTCGCTGTAGTATTATTATTTCCCCCCTTTAGTAAAGGGGGGCGAGGGGGGATTTGAAAACGCTTGGCAGTAACTATGCTTTCGTATAATAACAGCCTAAAACAGTTATGATTTATAAAATCTCCCCTAACCCCTGGTTTATTTTAGTCAAGTACTTTTTATAACATTAACATACGGAGGTCTTAAATGAAGCACCTTGCCTTACCCTGGTATTTGAGAGTCTCAACAGAGCTCTTATCTTGTTTCATTGGGGCTAAGGTGCAAGCGGAGAGTTATACAGGCTCTTTTTCGAAGGTCGGCGAATGCCGCCTTAATGGGTTAGGTGATAATCTCTCCGCTTACGCTTTAAGACACCCGGATTTAACTATGCAGCCTCCTTTAATTGTTGCGTTTTTGAATACCGAGCTATGTACACGCCATGATCGCGAACAAGTGCAAATATTATACTGAGCAGTTTACGGGATATGGCAACCAATGCCTTTATCTGCGGCATTCCTTTTTTAAGATGATGCTGGTATTGCTCATGCAGTACGCCGCCTTTTCTTACGACATTTATAGAGGCAAAAAACAGGAGCTTTCTCAAAAGAGGCCGTCCCCGCTCTTTTCCAAAGAGGGGAATAGAGAAGAGTAAAAAATTACCCACTTGATTACGAGAAGACCCAAGATACATTTAGCAGAAAAGAGAGGACAGAGTACTAATGAAAAGAGCGATCATCACCGGTATCACGGGACAGGACGGATCATATCTGGCTGAACTCCTGCTTTCCAAAGGCTATGAAGCGCACGGCATTATCCGTCGTTCCTCTTCATTTAACACAGATAGAATAGACCACATCTATCAGGACCCCCATAAGCCGGGTTGCCGCCTTTTTCTCCACTATGGCGACCTGTCCGATGGCACCGGACTCCGGAGAATCCTGGAAAAGATACGGCCGGAAGAGGTTTATAACCTCGGCGCCCAGTCGCATGTCCGGGTATCCTTTGATGAACCGGAATATACGGCCGATGTTGTGGCCTTGGGAACACTGAGATTATTGGAGGCTGTGCGTGACTTTCAGGACAGGACAGGGGTGCAGGTAAAGTTCTATCAGGCCTGTTCTTCCGAGATGTTCGGCAAGGTCTTGGAAATTCCTCAAAAAGAGACCACACCCTTTTATCCACGCAGTCCCTATGCCGTGGCCAAGGTCTATGCCTACTGGCAGACCGTGAATTACCGGGAGGCTTACGGCCTGTTTGCCTGTAACGGCATACTTTTCAATCACGAGTCTCCGAGACGCGGCGAGACCTTTGTCACCCGTAAGATCACCCGGGCGGCCACCCGGATTAAACTGGGACTTCAGGAAAAATTGTATCTCGGCAACCTGAACGCCAAACGCGACTGGGGATTTGCCGGCGATTATGTGGAAGCCATGTGGCTGATGTTGCAACAGAATGAACCCGATGATTATGTCATCGCCACCGGCAAGAATTATTCGGTCAAGGAATTCCTGGAAAAAGTATTTTCGAAACTGGAGTTAGAATGGGAAAGATATGTAGAGACCGATCCGCGCTACTTCAGGCCGACTGAGGTGGATGCCTTGCTGGGCGACGCTGCCAAGGCCAGACAAAAACTCGGCTGGAATCCAAGTGTCGAGATTGATCAGTTGGTAGATATGATGATTGAGCACGACCTGGAGCTGGCCCGGCAGGAAAAGACCCTGAGAGACGCGGGACATCTGGTATCGATCAGGCAGAATTGTGAATAGAAGGCATAAGGGAAGGCCCCTTGGAAATTATCGGCCGTTTGCCTGTCACGGTAAAAGGCTGGATTTCGGGGCCCATACCTGCAAACGCTGAATATCAAATCTGGCGTTCACATTCGCGGATAGAATAATCAATTTATCGTCGAGAATCTCCTGGTTGTCGAATTTGAAGAAAGCGGCTCCGGTCTCGTTTTCAAGGTGACCGGTATAGCGAATTTTCCCCTCGTGTCGGGGATCGTTATCTACGTAAAGTCTTAATTGTGTGGGCTGCGACGGAAAACGCAGATTGTCAATGATGTTTTGGTTTACACATCCTGACTTATCATGTTCTGACGGGAGACCAATGGATATCTTCCTTCCCGAGGCCTTCTTGTTGGCAGGGTATCCGATTTGAGCGCCCAGGATTTGAAATCCGGTTCCCTTCTCGCTTCTCTCAGCGGGGCTGTAATAGACTGCCTCCAGATAGAAAGGAGGGGCAAGGTGTTTGGCGCTTGTAAGTTTAAAACCTTCTTTTCCTCCTTTTTTGTAGATTTGAAGATTAGACCACTTGATATTAACCGGACTATCGTCCGTTATCCCTTGCCAATTTTTGTCCGTCCAGTCGCCGTTCAAGGCCAGGGGCCAATTGTGCCGGGCATGGACGACCAGCTTGGCGCTATGTGTTCCTGAAGGCCCTTTAACCTGTAAGGTTGCCTCGTAAAAGCCGGGGTTGGAATAGGTGTGGACCGGGGTTTGATCTTGAGAGGCGCTGCCGTCGTCAAAATCCCAAAAGTAAGCCAGCTTGCCGATTCTTTTGTCACGGGATCCCGGCGAAGAAAACTCCACAGTAAAAGGCGCTTTTCCATGCAGTTTGTTTGCTGATATCGCCGCTACGGTAGAACGGACATGAATTTTTACCTGTTTGCTGTTGTAGCTGTTGCCGCTGGCGCCATCTGACGCAATAATGGTCACCGGTTCTGTACCATCCGGGTGGTTAACCGGACATTCCCAGGTAAAGGTGTCGCCGTTAAGGGAGCCTACTTCTGCCGCCCACTGGTACAAATGGACCGGGAAGCCGTCAGGATCAACACTGGTGATCTTAAATCGGACCTTTTCTCCGGGGAGAATCGTCTGATCTTCAAGGCCGGTCAGAGAGGGCCGCAGGTCTGGAGGGCCGTCTGTTCGGTAAATATTGATAACCGCCGGATTGCTATCAAATCTTCCGTTATTGGCGATGAGAAGAATCGAAGTCCGTCCCTTGGGTAACCTGCTATCATACGGGATAGTGATATTGTAGATAGAGGAGCTTTCTTCTCGTTCAATTGTGGTATTTTTGTTGCCGTACAGTATTTCCCAGCGAAAGGTGAGGGGAAGATCCTGGAGATCGTAGCTGTCCTCGGTTGAGACGCGCAGCTTGATCTTTTCATATTTTCCTTGATGGATAAGCGCCGTTGTTTTAAGGGCGTAGATTGTTTTGCCTCCCTCTATGTTTTTGGTCCTAAGAAGGGCAATGGGCGGTACAAGGGTCATACTTTTTGCCAGGTTGACCATGTTTCTCAAATGCTCTGTATCGTCATAATTATGGTAGAATTGGTTGACCTCTGTCTGGTTGCTCCCCCCGTAATCGGAATGATCTCCCTTGGAATTGTACGCCACCCTGTGGCGAAGTTCGTTGGCATAAGGGACTTTGTAAGGAAGGCTTGCCTTCCAGATATAGAGCAGTGTGGCCAGGTAAAGACCATTACGTTTGATCTCGCCCTTTAGATCTTTGGGCAGATACCCCCGGCAATGATCATTTTGGTCAGGGCCATGGTTTCGCTATCTGAAGAGCCCATGGAATTATAGAATATGGGGACCAGGGCCTGGTAATGATCATAGGACGTTTTTATATCGCGGTCTATATAAGAGGCGTGCGCGGGGCCGGACATGAGGATATCCGCGAAGTAGATGAATTTTTCTAATTGTTCCATGTTGGAACCATTATTGGTTATGTCATGGCCCATTCCAGTAGTGGACTGACTGGTAAAGTTGGCCCCTACCTGATAAGGGTGTCCTCCTTTGAGGTGGATGATGCTGTCTATGATCTTGACTGAATCGCCATTTTCACCTGACCATATCGGTCGAATATAACCGTGTCCGTTGTCCCGGTTGGAATACACATCATCCCAGATGCCGGCGTATTTACGTCCGGGCCAGTCATTATTCCTGTAGGCGAGAAAGCGACCCGGGTGCTTTTCGGTGTCAACATCATCCGGATAGATTCTTTTATCCGGTGAAGGCGGCGTAAGCATCTTGTTATTAGGCAAGGATACGGGACTTGAGTCTAAAGACCATAACTTCCAGATTGGAGTTTTGTAATAAGGGTTTTTGATTTCATCTCCAACGGCATCAAAGGAAAGCAAGAGGAATAAAAGACAAATGCACGAGATCGTTACAATACGCTGATGTTTGTTCACCTTTAACTCCTGTCATCTTGTTTATTGCGGGCGGACTGGGCTTCGACAGACTAATTATAGAATAAAAGATGCCAAAAATACAGTCCCAACTATCTATGGTGCGACCTGAATGCGCCGGCGGCTGCTGCGGCTTGGCGGGTGGCAATTTCAAATACCTTGTGGCCCTTGTCTTCTTATCGTTTACGGCCGTGTTGCCTGGCTGCGATTATAAAGTCCATGCCGATAACGCCTTGACGGTCATGACCTATAACATGGGTGATGATTGCCTGCCGGCCCCGACCCTCGAGCAGGTAGTGGCAGTTATACGCAATAACGGTGTGCCGGATGTACTTTTTGTTCAGGACGTACCCTGGGCCATAACTATCAAAGACCTGGCCGATGCCTTGGGATTTACCCATTTTGTTTCCGGAAGAACAAAAGAGTCCCCGCATCATTTGGGAATCTTATCAAAGATACCTCTTTGCAATGCCAAAAGGATCCATTTCGAACCCCAGCCGGATTTTCCGAGACCGGCTGCTTTGTGTGCCGAAATAGAGGTCCATCACAAAAGGATAGTCCTTTGTTCTGTGCACCTTGCCACCCTTCGCCCGGTGTTTCATCGATTACAGCAAAACGGAGGGTCATTTTATCTAAGTCTTCTCCACGTAATGTATGATGAGGCTTTCTGTGAAACGCCCCATAGTCGCAGCGTAGAAAAATTGCTGGGGTGGATCAGGAGCAAAAAAAACGATGCAGTTATTATCGGCGGCGATTTCAATACATTCCAACTGTCCAAGCCCATCCGGGCCATGAACCGTGATTTCGACGACGCCCTCTGGCCTTCTATGGATTACCTCGCCGGGACGAAATTGAAAGCACAAAGGGCGCTTGACCCATCAGGGCATAGTAAAGGTCTGGATCTGCCGCTCAACCCCAGGATAGATTACATCTTTCATTCTGAAAATATCGCCTGCCTGAAGGCAGAAGTTATCAGGCAAACTGCCGGCGATCATTACCCAGTCCGGGCGGTTTTAGGTCTACCCGGATCAAAGGCGACTACAAACAACAGAAGCGGTTAGTGGGCGTTCAATAATCTGGCTTCCTCCAATGAGGGGAAAAGAGAATGAATTCCAAAGAGGGGGAATAACCCCGTAGGGCGGGCGTTTCACCTGCCATACAGGGGAGATTACTATAATAATGTCTGAAGAATCAAAATTAGATGTTGATAAAATTAAGGAACTGGCGTCCAAAGATAAATTGGCCTTTAAGAAGCATACTGTTTTACGTATGCGTCAGCGAAAGATTACGGCGGACGAAGCAAAGAAGGCATTACAGGTTTGTGAGATAATCGAGTATTATCCGGAAGATCATCCTCTACCTAGTGTAGTGTTTCAGTAATACCTTTACAATTATCAAAAATTATGTTATCGGTGGTTTCATGTGGAAGCCAGCCGAAAAATTGTTGATGACGGAAGAGCAGCGAGCGACCCTG
>DSAQ01000166.1 GCA_011046395.1 Pseudomonadota bacterium | reverse complement strand
GAGATAGGAAGATGCAAAAAGAGACAACTGTTGCTTCTCGTTTTTGCTGAGGTTCTTGAGCAGATCGGGATATTCTGCGAGATACGACAGGTAAGAAACCAGAATGCGAGTAATGATATTCCGAAGATGATATTGAAGGGTAATATTCGATATTTTTTCTCCGGAAGAAAACTCAAATCGATCGTAGGTGACAGCCAAGAACCTATGATCCCTTGCTGCCTCTTCAACCATCCGACGCAGAGCAGTCTTTCCTCCACCTCTAGGAGCCAAGACAATACTGGCATTGGGTGTTCCCGCATCCCCCACTACTGCATCAAAAAACGGAGGCGGAACAAAATACTTTGCCAAATGAGGTTCCTCATCTGCGTTTGTCTTCACGAATGGATGATTCGTAAAACCAAGGTTGTTGTACAATGACATTTTAATTGCCCTTCAGACTACCAAATCAAAGTCATGGCCAAAGGCTAACGCCATCATCAGTCGCCAGGCCACGAACCTTTGAAAACGTGACCAGCTTAATCCCGGTCGGCTGGATGAATTTGTTAGTTCTTTTCTTCTTTAACCCATTTCGCCCGAATTGCTTTCGTCATGCGCGTCCCGTCCGAGGTTACTTGATCGAATCCTACCAATAGTATGCGTTTAAAATAAAAAGTCAGGCCGAAATCGTAACGAAGGCACTGATCAAATCTTTTTATGCCTTCGTCGTAAAGGTTCCACACACCGTTGCTGTGTGCATAATTGGTTGGCAAAAAAAGGGTAGCTAACGATGCACCACTGTTCAAATACATATGACACTTCAACAAGTCGTATAATATCTTCTCGCGATTAGTCTTCTCAATTTCTCCAACAATCTTGTGCCCACTGTATGAGACTACAAAATCATATTCCTTTGAAAGGGCATCAATTATTGATATCTTGTCTTCGACAGCACCGAGTGATAGAAGAGTATTCTTAATCTGATGGTCTAAGTTAGAATCAAAGCTGTTCGAGTTTTTGTCACCTATTGTGATACTAAATTCGACTTCCGAGAGTTTTGAAAATATCGGAGACAGCACGGATGCCGCCAGATTATCTGTCGGGTGGAACTTCCAATTGGTCGCGACAAGTTTATGCATTAATCTATATTGCCTTAGGGCAACGAATAAGAGTTTTTACGGCGGGAAGCCGACCGTAAAAAGTATAGTTGAACTGAACCGCGCACGCTCACGCTGTTATCTGGAAATTTATCGGCTCAGTATAGTTGTATTGTTTGATTTTATATCAGGAATTGATCAATATTCCAAGATTAAACGGTATGGGTATGAAGATTTTGAGACGGCTTGGGCAAAGAAAATACCATAATTGGCATCGTTATTGGCAGGAGGCCAGGTCTGGTTCGTTCTCTATGCACGGAAAAGCCCTGGTTCATTATAGACAATAGACTAAGGTGCTACTTCAGACCGTTTGTCTCTTCATGCAATCTTTTAAAGAAGTTCACCATAAAACGGTGGCGGCCGCGGGCCAGGCGTTTACCCTCTGAGGTAAGCATGCGGCTGTGAACCCTTTTCAACTTGACACTAAATTCCCGAAAAGCCGTATCTTCTATACTGTAGGGCTTGGTCTGCAAGATATCTACTTGAGAGTTCTGAAGCCTGGCGCCGATCTCGCCGGCAAAAAGAAAGGAGCGGCCTATGCCTACCGCCCCGATGGAATCAAGTTTATCAGCATCGAAGAGTACTCTGGCCTCGAGGGTTTGTGGCTTGTTTTTCCCGCGGAAACGATGGGTGGCGATACAATGCGTAACCGCCTTTATAAGGTCTTCATTATGGGTATGCTTCCGTAAAACCTCTGCGGCCATTTCTGCGCCGCACGCGGCGTGACAAATGCCTCCATTGCTCTTCGTCTCGGCCTCCCGTCCAATGTCGTGCAGAATAGCCGCTAATTTCAGGACATGGAGATCAGCCCCCTCCCTCTCTCCGATATGCACGGCCAGGGTATAGACACGCCCCACATGATCCCAGGCATGGCTCCGGCTGCCATTTTTGTAGATCTGCCGGGCCTCGTCTCTAATCTTTTTTTCTAGTTGCTTAAAGTTATCTCTCAATTTATCCATAGTTATCCAGATTTATTCAAATCTAAGTTTGATGATCTCGTAAGAAGTCCCCAAAACCCCCTCTCCCTTGATGGGAGAGGGTTGGGGTGAGGGTGAAAATGGCGATGTTTAGGTACTTACGTTCCCCCTCCCCTTAATCCCCTCCCGCCGGGGGAGGGGAATTCTAACTTTTTACGAAACCATCAAGTTTGGCTAAAGTATTTACCCTGAAAACTACCTCTTTCCTTGAGGGCAGTTTTTATGGCATTTATTGTACCCATCTTATCCCTGGCCCAGAGCGGCGCTACTAATTCCTCCGGCCTGGGATCGCCGGTTAAACGCTGGATAACCACATCCGGAGGTATCAATTCCAGGACAGCGCAGACTAGGTCAACGTATTCCTGCTGCGTAAGGGGGGTATATCCGCCTCTTTTAAAAAGATTTTCCATCCCACTCCCTTTAACCACGTAAAGGAGGTGAATTTTTAACCCCTGGATGCCCAAGCCGGCGACCAGCCGCGCTGTTTCAAGCATATCCTCTTTTGTCTCTCCCGGCAACCCCAGGATAATGTGCACGCAAACAGGAAGTCCCGCCTTCTTCGTCCTATCCACTGCCTGCAAAAAATCGGCTACCTTATGCCCCCGATTGATAAACTCAAGGGTCCGGTCATGGGCGGATTGAAGGCCATATTCCATCCATACCAGATACTTCTCCTGATAGGAGGTAAGAAGGGCCAGGATATCGTCACTGATGCAATCCGGCCTGGTGCCGATAGCCAGGCCAACAATGTCTTCATTGAAAAGGGCTTCCTCATATCTCTGCTTGAGAACAGAAATGGGCGCATACGTGTTGGAAAAGGACTGGAAATAGGCAATAAATTTCCTGGCCCCATACCGCCGGCCCAGAAAGGATTTGGCCTGCCGGATCTGCTCGGAAATGGACATACCCTGCCTGAAAGCGCCTGTCCCGGAGCCATAGGCATTACAGTAGATACAACCTTGCGCCGATTTCGTGCCGTCCCGGTTAGGACAGGTAAAACCGGCATCTATGGGTATTTTCTGCACCCGGCATCCATAGAGGCTGCGCAAGTAATGGTTAAGGTCGTTATAGAGCCTGCCTTCAGCCATTAACCGTTAATTCCCTTGTAATAATTCACCGCAAAGGCGCAAAGAATATAGGGTCTTAAAGAGTGGGCTTTCCCCACATTTTTATGGAAGCCATTGTTCCTGAGCGTAACTTGCTGGAGCAGTGGTGCCCCCTTCGAGGACAAGCAGGAAGGGGAAAACCAGCCCTTTAGAGGCTGGAAGGGGTAAACCTTACCCGCCTGCGAGTCCCGAAAGGGTCATTGCGCAAGCCGTGAAGCGAAGGAATGACGACTTCCTGTTTTATCATTCCAGGTCTTCCTTTGCGCACTTTGCGCCTTTGCGGTGAGGTGAACACTTATCTTCCTTTAAACGCGCCGTCACCCAGTCTAATGCCTCACCTCGCGTGTTTACCCGGCCCTCGACCTGGGCATCCTCCAGCTCCTCCATCAAGACCTTGAAAAAGGGGCCTGGCTCAAGATGAAAGATGTTTATCAAATCATGGCCGGTTATAAGACGCGGACGGGTAAGAAGCGGTTTTACCTTCTCCTTATAGAAAGTAAGCGTGGTCTCGAAGAGCTGCACCAGCAAGGCCTCGCAATCATCCGGCTTGGCCGGGCCGAGGCCGGCCAGACTATCGGCCATAGCCAGGACAAACAATCCGGTAAGCTCATCTCCGGTTTCCCGGATCAAACGTCCCAGGGCCCGCGGCGTTACCTCCCCGGACCTTAAGATATTTACCAGATGAAAGGGCCGCATATGGAGACAGATCAGTTTCTCCACAAACTCAAGGTGCTTGTGGCTCCATTTAAGCCTCCGGGCAAAATTGGCAAATATAGCCGCACCGACCTGATCGTGGTTGTAAAAGGTGAATTTTTCGCCGCCCTCCTCCGCTGTCTTGGGTTTTCCTATATCATGAAAAAGCGCCGCCCATTTAAGAAGGACAGATTTTGCATCATGTTGCAGATAGTCCTCTATTTCTCCCTTGTACTTATCAGGGAAATAATCGGCCGGATTAGCCTCGATTTTTTCTATATAGTAAAGGGTAAGAAAGGAATGGCCATAAACATCCAGATGATGGTAGCCATATTGCTGTACACCGCACATGTCCTCTATTTCCGGACAGATAGTTGGGAAAAGCCCGTCTTCAGCCATCCATCGCAAGGCGGGATAACTATTTTTTGCACCGAACAGGGCGTTCAATTCATAGGCTATGCGCTCTACAGAAGTATTTTTGATGAGCGCCCCGTATCTTCTTATCATTTCACGGGATGCGGGATCTATTTTAAAATCAAGGGTAGCGGCAAACCGGTAGGCCCTCAGCATACGCAAAGGGTCATCTATTATGCCCTGCCCGGTTATGAAGCGGATCAGTCTGTCTTCAATATCTGCGTGCCCGCCCACCGGATCAATAAGGGTTAAAGGGACCTCGCGTTTATCGTCAGCAAAGCAAACGGCCAGGGCATTTATGGTCAGGTCTCGCAGTCTTAAGTCTTCCTCCAGGGTCTGGCTCCCCTTGCGAAATTCCGCAAAGTCTATCTGATAACCCTCAAAAACCACCCGGGCCACCTTCTCGACATCGTCCAGGAGGATAAAGGTGCCGTGCACGGTTTCCGCAAAATTCTGCGCCAGTGCCAGCGCGTCTCTGGAAACCGTAAGATCAATATCCTTTACTTCCCGGCCAAGAATCATATCCCGGATAGTGCCGCCAGCCATGTAAATCTTAACCCCTTCACGTGCGCACTTGTGCACGAATCCCAGGACTTGCGGCGGCAAAAAACCCCGGACATCGAGCTTTAAAAAATCAGCCATAAAATACTTTTAACAGGTAGCAGGGGGTTTTTCAAGAAAATCGACAAAACCAAGTCACGAGATTATAGTAAAGGCACTAAATGAACTACCCCGCAGCAAGCTACGGGTTATCGCGCATCCGATTTTCACAATCTAAACGAAGCAAGCTTCGGGGAATTTAACCCAATAACTCACGAAAATCTGTGTAATCTGCGTAATCTGTGCATTAAATTCGATTCCTGGAACAAAACCCTGATACGGATCAGTGATCCGCCGCCGGTAGGAAGGCAAAAATCGCCAAACGGAATGGATAAATCAGCCCTATTACTTATTCTTTTTGGCCTCTTTATTTTGACCGCAGCTGCCACTGCACTCGGAATCGCGCGGAGCCCGGAAGCTTGCGGATGATATGGGCATCTCACACAAAGCGCCGCCCAGATAATCCCATACCTGCCAGCAACGTTCCACACGCGGACAAAATCGACAATAGTAATAGTCGGTCATCTTCTTTCTCCTCAACGATGGCAAAAATAATCAAAACAGTCAGAAAGGCCCCCCGCCTCTCCACATATCTTTTTCATGCCCTCATCTGGCAAATGCCCTTTATTATCAAGAAAGACCCTTAGCTCCTCGTCCATGAGGTCCGGCCAAGCCAGCATATACAAGTTATAAGTCGTTCCTCCTTTTTCCATCACCATTTTCCTGCCGCCCTTTTTATTGCTATCATGCCGATTCATAACCGCACCTCCTCCTTGGGTTCGGCTTTTCATTTCTTCTTATTTTTCTTATCGGCAATTGAATCTTTACGCTAAAATATATACTTAAATGGAACAATTTTGTAAGTTAGGGTATAATAG
>DSAQ01000241.1 GCA_011046395.1 Pseudomonadota bacterium | reverse complement strand
TGTATTTCTTGTTCCATCACGATCTCTTTCTCTTGGTTTTTGTTGGGGAACTCTAACCATAGAAAGAGATCGTGATTTAATCAATTTTTAGACCATGTAAACACTTTTGAACGTTACCAAAAAATTACTCACAAAAAAGTAGAAATATTTTCCACTTTCTCGCCTTTCCCTGCCGCCCCTTTTTGTTAAATAAATCATAACTTGCTGATATAACTGCATATATTTGTTTTCAGTTAAGGCATTAATGAACTTCTGGCACAGATGTTGCTTTATGCATAACTGGCCTGCATTTAATTTGAAAATTGATAAAAAGTTCACATAGTTGTATTTGCCTTGCGCTTTTGCCGATAATAATTTAGGAATTCTCCATTTTTTACTTGGTAAAGGTTAATAGTCAGGCTTTAACCTAAGCTTTCATTATCTTAAAAATAAACTAGAGGTGATAATAATCATGTGGAGAAGATTCTTTTTTGACCTGATGATAATTATATGCATGGGTATCTTTAGCGGTATTATAGTAAATGAGCTTCGGGCAGATGGGATTCCATTGTTACCTGCCTATATGGATAGCAGTTTTCACCGTGAAATGGACTTAAATGCATTCAAGAGAGAAAAATGTAAAAATTCCTGCTGCCTCATCTTTGATGCCCGTCCCCATGAGTTTTATGAGAAAGATCATTTAATGGGTGCGGTTAATTTCCCACCTGTCCAGTTCGGCTTTTTTCACGGTCTTTATCTGGCTGATGTGCCTCCTGATACCCCTATTTTTGTTTACGGCCGGACCATCAGCCGGGCCTGTGACCGGGAACTGGCCTATTTTTTGGCTTTAAAAGGGCATAAAAACGTGACCGTGATTTTCTAATGAGTTTTTAAGATATGGCAAATGTTGAAAGGGATAAGAGATCACTCAGCAAACAGTCGATTCCTTGCCAGGGTATTATCATATTGATATTAAGACTGGGCCTGAGCGGGTTGTTTATATATGCGAGCCTTAGTAAAATCCGGAACCCCCTTCGATTTAAAAATATAGTTGCCAATTATGAGGTGCTGCCTTATTGGATGGTAAATATAACGGCGGCGGTATTACCCTGGCTCGAGTTTTGGACAGGCGTCCTACTTTTGATGGGCATCCTTGTTAGGGCCTGTATAGTTATGCAGGGTAGTTTGCTGGTATTATTCATCCTGGTTACCGGCCTTAACATCGCCCGGGGCATGGAATTTTATTGTGGTTGTTTTGCTGAGGACACCATAGCCAGTGGCATAAGCTATTGGCACATCATGTTTAATGTGCTTTGGCTATTAATGGCCGTAGCCCTTTTTATTTTAGAAAGGAGGCGGGTTAGCCATCGTTTTCTTTTCAGCCCTAACCCTGCAAGGTGACATAGAGCCCAATAGATGCCGAACGGTATTTTATCTCCTTTGTCTTCTTACTCTATTGGCCTGCCTGCTTTCCAAAAACAGCTTTGCCAGTCAATATCCTGCCGTTATCAAGGCTGGCGACTATTTTCCAGATATTCCGCTGTCTGGTTCATTATCTTCGAATGACGAAAAATATCTTGGGCTTTTGGGTCGAAAGGCATTTTCATTAAGTGACATCCGGGCAAAGGTTCTATGGATAGAGGTTTTTAGCATCTATTGCGCCATCTGTCAGAAGCAGGCCACCAAGTTTAACCGGTTGTATGAGCTTGTCCAAAAGGATGATTTTATCAGCAGGAATATGAAAATGATCGGGATAGGCACAGGCAACAATAATAAGGAGGTTGCACACTTCAGGAAATACTATGATGTTATGTTTCCCCTTATCGCTGACCCGGATTTCAAGGTACACGAAGCCTTAAAGAAAGCCCGGACCCCTTTAGTTATCCTGCTTGATAAAAGATCAGGCCCTTATAAAATATTGACCATCTTAGACCCAGCCAGGCCAACCGAAACACTTATCGAAGATATCCGGACTGAACTCCATAAGATAAAACCGGTGCATTAAATCAGACAATCATCTGCCAGTCGGGAAAGCCGGGACTGTAGCTGTCCCTCGTTCCCGGGCGCTTCTTTTTCCATGAAGCGGCTCTCTGATCCCGGTGTGGGGCCGAAAGTCCGCAAGGAGCTTACTATGGGGCAGTGGCCTTATGCCTCTATTCTGTGCTGTGCGGACTCCCGGACCCCCCCGGAGCTGATATTTGATGAAGGGCTGGGGCGTCTCTTTGTAGTACGTGTGGCCGGAAATATAATTACACCGTCCTTATTGGGCAGCCTGGAGTATATCTCCCTCCATTCTACAAGCCGGCTCATCATGGTACTGGGACACGAGTCCTGCGGGGCAGTAGGCGCTGCGGTGAAGGCGGCCGAACACCCCGGCCCTGCGGAAACTCCGGCCCTCGGCGACATTGTTAACCGCCTTATGCCTGCGGTCCTGGAAGCCAAAAAGACGGGGGCGCAGGGTAAAGAGCTGGTAGAGGCCGCCGCTAAAGAGAATGTGCGCATGACGGTCAAACAGATTGCGGAAGAGAGCCAGGCCCTGGGCGGGATGCAAAAGAAGGGCGAGCTCAAGATCGTGGGGGCTTACTATTCGCTTGCTACCGGAAAGGTCGATATCTGGACATAGACATTTCGCATTGCAGTAAGGCAAGAAGATGAAAGGAGATCTGAGCGGTGAAAAGGGCAGTAATGATAGGGATCTTATTGGTATCTTTCTTGTGTATGATATCTGCTCCTGCCTTCAGCGAGACTAACAGCGGCAACCGCTTTACTATATCTACCTAGTATGAATTTTAAGGATTGGGTTAGAATTGACCGCATAATGGGTTTGGGCCTTCATAGGCCCAAACCCATTATTAATTTTTCTTCCGGTTTCGGCAGGCCTTTTCCGCCAGATGTTTGAGTTTGGTTTTTACCTGACTTAATCCGGGCAGTGGCGGGATTTCAACTACGTCCTTTCCCGGACAATTCAGTTTAGAAATTGCCAGTTTTTTTTCTAAATCCTCCCGTTGAGTGGGCACTATGGTCTCTCCCAGCACCCCGGCCACAGAACCGACGTCTTCTATACTACGAACGAAGGTTAATATCTCGTTGAGATTGTAATTTGCTGTTAATTGTTTGATTTCCTCGTTAATTATTAGACACTCTTCCATTAAGTCATAATACCCTTCCCGATATCGTTTCAGATCGTCCAGAAGGCGTTTATAGCAGTCCAGGAGGAAATTTTTGTATTTCCCGCTTTCCGTCAGGCCGTGTACTTTTATGGGCGCTAAAGGGCGCGCCTTTATGTCCCCGGTTTCCTGAAGGTAACGGTCATAAAACGGTTTGGCTTCCAGGCCGGCTATTTCACAGAATTCTTCGACCAGTTTCTCTGTCCCGAGCAACTGATAAATCTGACGAAAATACTCATAGACCGTCTTCCCTATGGTATCCCGATGGGCCTGGATATGTTCCTTTAAAACTGCTTTTTCCTCTTCAATAGCCTTGCGGGCTCCAAAGTAGTTCTCGGCTATCTCTTTTTTGACCTGATAAAGGAGGGCGGCGGAAATGTCGTCTGTCATGTGGTTATCTCTTGATGGCTTGTTCGTAAGTATTCAGCTTCGCACCCTAAAGGGTGCGGCTACTGGCTATTTTTGTCAGCAGTCAGCTTTCAGCAAAAATCCGCTGTGGCGGGCTGATAGCTGAGGGCTGATCGCGGAAAGGTATTTTATTATGACATGTTTGTGCCAGTTTGAAAAGGGAACGAGGGGAAGTTCCCAACCCGATAAGACCATAAAACAGTTGTTTTGTCACGGAAACTCCGGTATAAGTATGTCTACAATCTGGATTTTTGGCTATGGCCACGATGGAAGAGCACTTAGACCGCTTTATGCATTTTTTAACCGTAGAGAAGGGGTTGGCCAGAAATACACTTTCGTCTTACAGCCATGACCTGCAGAAATTCTGGCAATTTCTTTTTGCTGAGGGGGTCAGGAAGGTTGAAGATGTCCTGGAGCTACATGTCTTTTCCTTTCTCCGTTACTTACGGGAGAATGGTCTTTCGTCCCGTAGTGTGGCCAGGACGTTGGTGGTGGTCCGTTCCTTTTTCCGGTTTTTGCTGAGCGAAAAAATAATCGACACTAACCCGACGCGTTCCATAGAATCTCCGCGCTTCCGGTCCAGACTCCCGGATACATTAAGTGTGGACGAAGTGGACAGCCTCCTCAAACAGCCTTCCCTACAGGATGTTTTGGGACAAAGAGATGCCGCTATGCTCCATCTGCTCTATGCCACCGGACTTCGGGTATCAGAATTGGTCGCTGTTAAAGCCGGTGACGTGAACCTTACGGTGGGTTATTTAAGGACCATGGGGAAGGGGGCTAAGGAACGCATTATACCGGTTGGTGAAGTAGCCAGAGAGAGGCTTACAAGTTACTTAAATATTATGCGTCCCCGCCTCTTAAAGGGGAGAAAAAGTCCCTTTCTCTTTGTCAATCGTTCCGGTAACAGATTGTCGCGTCAGGGATTCTGGAAGATAATCCGCAAATATGCCAGGATTGCAGGGAGCACGAAAAAAATTACCCCCCACACCCTGCGTCATTCCTTTGCCAGCCATCTCCTGGAGCGTGGGGCAGATCTGCGTTCTGTACAATTAATGCTGGGCCATACCGATATATCTACTACACAGATTTATACCCATGTGACCGGCGAACGCCTCAAGGCCATTCATAAAAAATACCATCCCCGCGGTTAATAGTCTTGCGTATGAACGTGAAACAGGTTCCCGGATCAAAAAAAGGCGTTGATAGAAGGGCGGCCGGGGGTCAGAGGCAAATAGAGCTTATCACCACGCACCTCAATGCCGATTTTGATGCCCTGGCTTCTATGCTGGCCGCCAAGAAACTCTATCCCGGTGCCCTATTATCTTTTCCCGGCTCCACGGAAAGGACTATCAGGGACTTTTTTGTACAATCGACGGCCTATCTTTATGATTTTACCCGCATAAAAAATGTCCCCATAGCGGACATACGCCGGCTTATTCTGGTGGATACCAGACAGCCGGGCCGTATTGGCCGGTTTGCTGAGGCCTTGCAAAACCCGGGTATAGATGTCCATATTTATGACCACCATCCTTCTTCCGCTGAAGATATTAAAGGTAATGTGGAGATCATACGTCCGGTAGGCGCTACGATTACTATTCTGGCCGGGTTATTACAGGAGAAAGGGATAGAAATTACCCCGGAAGAGGCCACTATCATGGCCCTGGGTATCTATGAAGACACCGGTTCTTTCACCTTCACTTCCACTACTGCCGAAGACCTGAAAGCCGCATCCTTTCTGCTCGAAAAGGGGGCGGACCTCAACATTATTTCAGATATGTTGGCCCAGGAGCTTACGGCTGAGCAGGTCTCCATACTTAATGACCTGATTCAGTCGGCTTCGACCTATACCATACGGGGGATCGATATCGTCATTAGCAAGGTCACAGTCAATAAGTATGTGGGTGATCTGGCGGTGCTGGTGCACAAACTTATGGACATGGAGAATCTGGAGCTCCTTTTCTGTTTGGCTTCCATGGAAGATCGCATTTTTATTATTGCCCGCAGTCGCAACCCGGAAGTTAACGTGGCTACGATCCTGGCTGATTTTGGTGGCGGGGGGCATCCCAGCGCGGCTTCTGCCACCATAAAGGAGCTGACCATACTGGAGGCAGAAGAAAAACTTATTGGCATTCTACATCGGGAAATAAGTCCACAGAAGACGGCACGGCAGATTATGTCCGGCCCGGTTATTTATGTCACTCCGGATCTCCCCATGAAGCAGGCTAATGAGATGCTGACCCGCTATAACATAACTGTCCTGCCGGTAATAGAAGA
>DSAQ01000059.1 GCA_011046395.1 Pseudomonadota bacterium | reverse complement strand
GCAAACTGAAACTACCTGGGGCCAATTTAAAAATATTCTGACCTCATTTGCACTTGGCTCTCAGTTTGATCTTAAAACAGCTGCATGACTTTTTACGAGGTCATCACGCTTTAGGTTTTTGAAAAATATGCCTAAGCAAGGTGCTATAAGAGCTAAAATCCCCCTCAATCCCCATTTTCCAAAGGGGGAAGCGTTTCTCCTCCCTTTGAAAAAGGCAGGTTGGGAGGGATTTAAGAATACTTTTTCAAACAGCTAAACTGATACTTTTTGGAAAGAAATAAATGGATGACACCATCCGAATAAAAGTAAGGCGCGTAAGACCGGAAAAAGACGCTGATATACCGTTGCCCCGTTACATGACGGAGCATGCCTCAGGTATGGATCTTCACGCCGCAGTAGATAGCGAGGTATCCATTTCACCTGGAGAGGTTTATCTGGTCCCAACCGGCCTATCTGTGTCCATCCCCCCTGGTTTTGAATTCCAGGTTCGTCCCCGGAGCGGTTTAGCGGTCAAACACGGGATCGGAATCATAAATGCCCCGGGGACTATCGATGCGGACTACAGGGGGGAGGTCTGTGTGGCCTTGATTAATTTCGGCAAAAAGCCGTTTGTCATTGGACGTGGAGAGCGCATTGCCCAGATGGTTTTAGGCCGGGTCCACCGGGCCAGTCTGGAATTGGCGGATGAGCTTGACCCCAGCGCCCGCAACACCGGCGGTTTTGGACATACCGGCCGCTAAATACCGGCCCATCCTCTAATATTCCTGCCTGCCATTCTCCTTCCCCCCTCACTCCCCCCTTTACTAAAGGGGGGATACGTTAAGTTCCCCTGGGAAAAGACGGGGACCCATCAATTCCTCCTTTTCCTCACTCAGGCGGATTCGCCGAGGCGAAGAAAAAGGGGAAAGCCAAATTCCCCCTTTGGAAAAGGGGGATACAGGGGGATTTTTAGGTGAAATCATAACCGCAAGTGCTGTATTGTAAAGGGCGCAGAAGAGGTCGGAGAATGTAACCGAGCCATCCGGATTGCTAGGGTGATGCCGGGCGAAAGGACATTCCGCCGGGTGAGAAAGTGGCTGGAGAAAAAGGGTGCTGGCCTGTTTGCAAAATGTTATTCTAATAGGCCTATATCTTGATCAACCATTCCGGCGGAAATAAGTTCTGCTACGAAACTTCCAATTATTACCTTACTCGTTATTTTAACAGGGAGCCGTCGCTCATCGGCCGTGACCCATACATTAAGTTTGGCATCTTTACTTTTCTCAAATACGCCGCCGATATGCCTTATTTCCGGCTCCACTAAATAGGTATCATACGTTCCGCTTGTTAATTTGATTTTTTCCCATCGGTTACCGGAATTTCGATTTCTATATTCTCTTTCAGATCATGCAAGCGAAAGGCGTAAAGAACGGACAAGGGATCAAAGGAACCGGGTAATATAGAAACAGGGGTTTTCTTTTCTCCAAAGTTGGAGTACTGGGCCTCTATTCTTTCCCAATCGAAATTCACAACGATGTCTCTTTGGGTTCTCCCCTCCTGTTGTTTTTTCTTATATAAAATTGAGCGGGTCATCTCTACGTCTGTATAGGCATCTATTCTGTTTCGAACTTTATAGAAAATATCTATAAATGGATAAGTTCTGGCCAGCATCACAAAATGATACGATTTAACGCCATCTATGGTTTCCAGCGGAAGTACCGCAAGAACAGCCTCCCCGGCCGGTATAAAACTCCATTTAATTTGAAAAGTCAGTTTTTCACCAGGGTAAAAAGGGGAAACTTTCTCGGCCGCCTGGGTGCCTTTAGTGAGGCCGGAGGTCGCGATGCAGGCTATGACCATGCAGGCAAAAAACAATCGTATTTCCAGCCTGTGGCAATTGAAGAGATTATTTTTTCTCATAAACGGCAGGGCATTTAGGGCATGATGGTGTCGAGAAGCTTATCCACGGCCTGGTTCGCCATTTCCTCGATGAGGGGCAATCCCTCATAGGCAGTCAGCCTGTTGTAACCAACCCCGGATCCTTCCCAGACTTGCTGACCACTGACGGCATCCCAGATCTGTCCGGAGATCCTGACGGAACGGAGCACCGACTGGCGACCAAAGGTCCAAATAATGCTGAGCGAAGCATCGGCTTTAGCTTCAGTCACTACCGCTTGAGTGACGAAAAGGTAGCGGCAATTGAGCGCCTTTCCAAAGCTCTTAAGCAAGGCGCTGTCAAAGCCCACTTTGGGAAAATCACGGTTAAACTTACGATAGGCGCTAGTCAATCCCTCGTCGTTCAGACGCTTCAGGGCGTCGTTGGAAGGAACAAGCCTGAGGTTAGGCCGCCGGGACTGAATCTTGCTGAGCAGGATCTCTCCCAGGCAGACCCGGTAGGCGTCGTAAGCATTCAATGGAGCTTCTTCCCTTCCATCGCCCGGAGGGCTTTGCGGACTGTAAGGAGCAGAGAGAACCCTTCCCTCAGGCGCCTTGGCTTTCTCGAGAGGACGCTCCAGAACGATTACAGGCAGGAGAGCCAGTCGCTCCTGATTAAGGGCATCGTTGCTGAACCCGGAACTCCGGTAGGATTCCTGAGACCAACCTTGAATCTTTGGGGAACACGCTGTTGACAGGAGTAAGAGGATGGACATGAGCATCCAGACGCATGGTCGCCACGGGATCGCATCAAATCTCACGCCCTTCTCCCACCCAAGCATAGGAATAACATTTCTTTTGGGCTGAAAGCCTGGGAGGACCGCTACCCCTCCATTAACCCTTCTGGAGAAGGATCAGCCGGACAGCGGATTTTCCGGTCAGTCAGGCTTTCAATTTTATTATAGGCAGAGAATCAAAAGATGTAAAGTAGAAAACACTCAAGAGCTGTGATATATAATGTTTACCAATGGATGCGCTCTTGAAAGGCATAGTAAGAAAAGAAGCCATTCTGGCAGTCGGCCTTATTGATACCGAGACGGTAGAAAAGGCCCGGTCAATCCACGATACCTACCCGACTGCTTCTGCTGCACTGGGAAGGGTAATAAGCGGTGCCCTCCTGCTGGCCTCTATGCTCAAAGAAGACCAGAGACTCACATTCCAGGTGACCGGAGAGGGGCTGCTCAGAGAGATTGTGGCAGAGGCTGATTGGCTTTTAAGGGTGAGAGGGTATGTCCGCCGGGCACATATTCACCTTGGGCTTAAAAACGGCAAGCTGGATGTTGGCAGGGCCATTGGAAAAGGGTTGCTTCACGTAATAAAAGACCTTGGTCTGTCCCATCCTTACCGGGGCACGGTTCCCCTCCAGACTGGTGAAATAGCCACGGATCTGGCTTACTATCTGGCCACGTCGGAGCAGATACCCTCTGCCGTTTCCCTCGGAGTATATGTAGATACCGATAACACCGTGAAGGCCTCGGGTGGATTCATGATCCAGGCCCTTCCCGGTGCCAAGGATGAGACCATTAAATTTCTTGAAAACAGACTAAGGCAGCTTCCGCCTATTAGCTCCATGATCCTCGATTGAATGACCCTGGAAGACATATTAAAAAAAACCGTGGGCTTGCCTTTGGATTTTACTGACAGGAAAGAAGTCCTTTATAGCTGCCCGTGTAGCAGAGAACGAATTATCAGGGCCATTGTTGCTCTCGGCGAAAAGGAGATTAAGGATATTATAGAGAAGGGAGAAGAGATAGAGATTCAATGCGAGTTCTGCAAGAACCTGTTTATTTTTTCGCTGGAAGAGCTCCGCTCCATTCTAGAAAATATGAGATAGTTGCAGTACTGATTATTGTAATTATCAGGTTGGATTTCGGTGAATTCTACTTCAAAGTGCACCATTTAAGATAACCAGCAGACATGACAGGGTTTCTGGTAGTGCAGGAATTTTTATCTTTTCAGTATCCAGTCCAATAGAGTTGATAAAACCGGCTGTTTGAACATGCATAGCGAGCGCATACGATGCATTTTACCTTGCATACGGAGATTCCCCGTCCGCCCTCCGCCTGCGGCGGACGGGGAGCTTCAAAAATATTTCGGCCACTTTCATCTGCTAATAAAACGGTTTAGAGGTATCCCTGTCATGTTGGCCTGCCTGTCAGCAAACAAAATGGCAGCCGCGTCAGAATATCGGGCACCGAACCGGTCATGATATGCTCTTGATCTTTAATATAGTTTCCATGTATCAAGCTGAATGCTGATTGCTGAGCGCTGACTGCTCCATCCGGAAACCCAAGGTTTCCTGATGGGAACTATATAATGACAATCCGGCGAAATTCGTGCTATAAGGGCTTAATTTAGTTCCTCTATGGCGAATCTCTGGCTTGGCCGGCGCAAGGTAACGTTGAAGGTGGTGGAGGTTAGTGGTTAAGGCATCATGACGACGGTGGAAGAATTTGATAGGTGGTTGAGACAGCCTGAAGACAGAGACATTGAATTCAAGAAAGCAGAGTATACCTTCAGTAAGGATAAGGACCTTCCCGACTACTGCGCCGCGTTGGCCAATGAAGGGGGCGGGAAGCTGATTCTTGGCGTAAACAATAACAGGCAGGTTGTCGGCACAAAGGCGTTTGAAGGGACTTATAACAGGCTGTCAAATGAGCTTCTTTCCAAGATTGGGATAAGGGTTGATGTCGACGAGTTGATGCATCCAAACGGCGTGTTCTTGTGTTTCATGTACCTTCCCGTCCTGTAGGCCAGGCGGTTCGGTCAACAGGGAATTATCACTATCCGATGCGCGCAGGGGAGTCGCTGGTCGAAATGGATCAGTTAACTTTGAAAAGGATTCTTAATGAATCCGACCCGGATTTTTCCGCCCAGATTGTGGAAGGGTTAAGATTGGACGACCTTGATGAAGAAGCGATAGCGAACTTCAGAAGGCGCTGGGCCGAGAAAGCAAAGCGTGAGGACTACCTCTCTTTTGCAAGTGACAAGACCTTACGCGCTATCGGTTTGTTGACAGATATGGGCCTTAATTATGCAAGTCTGATCCTTTTCGGAAAGAAAAAGAGGCTCGATGAGCTATTGCCGGGCTGTGAGATTATATTTGAATGGAGACAGGATACAAGAAAAACAGCCCACGATTTCCGAAAGAACTGGCGCGACCCCTTTTTTAAGATCTGTGATGAAATATGGGAGACTATCAATGCCCGAAATATCAGGATACCCTTTCAGGAGGGACTCTTTCAGCGTGAAATCTACGCCTTCAGTGAAAAGCCCATCCGCGAAGCCGTCCTGAATGCTGTGGCGCATAGGGACTACGCGATCAGAAACCAGTCGGTTTTTATAAAGACATCACCGGAAGCGTTTGTCATTGAGAGTCCAGGCGGCCTTCCTCCCGGCATTACAATTGAAAATATCCTTTACAAAAGATACTGGCGAAACCGGTGTATCGCGGAAACGTTTGAAAAAGCCGGACTGGTCGAATGCTCAGGACAGGGAATGGATGATATCTTTGAGCACACGATCAAGGAAGGAAAAGGGCTGCCGGATTTGTCGAAGAGTGATGCATTTTCCGTTTGTCTTGAAATTCCAGCTCAGGTTAAAGACAAAAAATTCATTCTGTTCCTCGAAAGAATCATTAATGAAAAGCAGGTCACCCTCTCTTTTGATGAAATCTACGAACTTGAGAAGATTCGTGAAAAACAGCCCGTAGCCAAGGTGGAAAACAAAAATAAATTTTTGGAGATAGGAATTATTGAACAACTTGGTAAAACTAAAGGAGCGAAATACATTCTTTCTCACACCTATTATGTTCATGAAGGCAAGGTAGGTGTGCACACAAAGTTAACCGGCATTTCTAGGGAGAAGTATAAAGAGATCATTATTAAGCATTTAAAAAAGAATAAAGGTTTTCGGCATGATTTGATGGAAGCATTTCCGGAGTTGGATCCCGCTGCTATCTCTAATATTTTGGTAACGTTCAAAAGTGTTTACATGGTGACAATTCAACCGATGCGATCCGGATGTTGAAGTAGCCGTTGATTCCGAGTTTTTCTTTCCAGTATTGCTCCCATTTTTTCCGGGAGTATTG
>DSAQ01000251.1 GCA_011046395.1 Pseudomonadota bacterium | reverse complement strand
GGGTATTCAGCATGCCGGTGACAGTGGGTAGCTTAACTCCCATACGCCCGGCAATATCTTTAACCCGGACCGCCTTAACCTCCTGTTCCAGATTAAAAATGGCCTCCAGATAATCTTCCATGGTAGATGTCAAAAATTCTTTAGACATGATGGCGATAAATAGTAATTAGGATGACACAATTAAGTTAGATACTCCTAACTATCATGGGGAAAATCAATTGTCAATCTTTTTTCAATTTTTTCGGGAAATTTTTTACCTGGCCCAGCTTCAGGTTAAAGAGTACAAAATGGACAAGATAGGTAACTAGGACATAACAGAGTCCAGTATTTCCACAATATTGGCACATGGTATGCCTCCTTTTTACTTTTTGAAATGCGCCCTTCTGGTAAGGTGCGGCGGCGAGACTTATCGTTTCCATCCCACTCCAGGAGTCCTTTCCATCAAGGTAGCGATTATTAT
The DNA here is from genome assembly GCA_011046395.1 of Pseudomonadota bacterium. Classification (GTDB taxonomy): domain Bacteria; phylum Desulfobacterota; class QYQD01; order QYQD01; family QYQD01; genus QYQD01. The sequence goes on along the minus strand of DSAQ01000251.1, from coordinate 5,609 downwards.
TGAAGTCGGCTTCGTGGCTCTTTTTATCAAGTCTTCTAAATTTCCAAAACCTTGCCCGCCCCACAGTCAAGACATTTCTCCGGATAGAGACGCCTTATTTCCGATTTAAACTGAGTACAGTGACAAGGACAAACCAGTTTTAGATCCCTAAGGAGATCGAATTCTCTGAACCCATGCAGGCCTCCGATGAGGGCATCGACCTTTCCGAGGCTTGATGCCGCCTGAAGAATGGCTTTCACCCCGGGGTGGGAGCAGCCGGTAATCACGGCCAGACCCTCTCTGGCCCTGATCACAAGAGATTGCTCTATGCCATTGAGCTCACCGGTGGAAAACACGTTTTCATGGATTTGAACAGGGCCGGTAATGCTGATCACCTTACCAGCACCAGGAGGTTTAGGACAGGAACTGGGAATGTAAACCTTGACTTCTTTATTGAGCTTAAGCAGATCCAAAAGTCCGCCGGTATGATCCCAGTGGGCGTGGGAAATGAAGACTTCGGGAATTGCGCAAGGGTCGATGTTGAGCCTTTCCAGATTATGGAGAAGAATCGAGCCGCTCGCCCCGGTGTCGAAGAGAATCCTTTGGCCATTTTCCGGTTCTATAAGGCAGGAGAAGCCCCAGTCAGCCTTGAGGCCTTCCTGCAAGGCTTCGTTATCATAAACAATGATGATCTTCATGTTATTACTCCAGCAATTAAATACCCAAATACTGTCATTCCCGCGAAACTTGTCCCCGACACCGATCGGGGAGCGGAAATCAAGTTCTTACAAACGATTTTGCTGGATTCCCGTTTTCACGGGAAACCCTGGATGCCGGATCAAGCCCGGCATGACATTTTTTATGTATTTACCTGCCGGAGTAATAAGGCGGCCCGATTTAATAATTGTGGGTGCCGACCACCACCTTTTTATTCATTTTCTTTTCGATCATCTCCTTGAGACGGTCGATATTTATAGGGCAGGCAGCGGTGGTCGTGGCTTTTACTATACAAGTCCCTAAGTGTACGGTATCAAAGTCACGCCCATATTGTTTGGCCACATCACTGATGAGGGCTAACTTGGGCATAGCCAGTCCCGGACAGTCTCCGCAATCACCCATGGCCACCACGTCCAATTCTTCGTCCTTGTAGCGCGCAAATTCTCCTTCTCTGGCCTGCATGGCCTTGAAACACTTAATACACGATACGCAGGTGATGTCTTTGATTTTCTTACAAGAAAGAATCGCTATTTTTGCCATTTCTATTCCTCCTCTTTCTCACATAGCGCTATTTAATGATCACACACATTCAGACCGGACACAAGGCTATTGCTTAAGTACTGCTGTACCAGCTCTTCCGGGGATGAAACGGGCGCGCCGGTGATGACCTTAATCCCCCTTTCGGCAAACAGCGTTAAGGCTCTCTGCCCCATGCCGCCGGCGATTATGACGTTAACATCCATCTCGCCCAGCCATCTGGGCAACACGCCCGGCTCATGGGGCGGCGGGACGACCAACGCCTTGCTTGCAATCTTGTTATCCTGGATATCCAGAATGGCAAATTTTTCACAGTGACCGAAATGGGTGCAGAGCTTGTTGTCAACAACCGGCAATGCTATTTTCATCTGTACTACCTCCATCGTAAAATAAAGTGACCCCTTAGCCACCAAGGCACGAAGACGCTAAGAGATCAGATTAATTTCGAATTTCGATTTTTTTAACTTTGTGTCTTGGTGACTTTGTGGCCGAATAGTTACGAATTTATAATACACTCATTATCCTTCCCCACATTCCACGCACCATCTCCGAAAGCCCGTTTGGGGAGTACTCGATAATCGTCTTTTCTGCTATCATCGCCTCTGTAAAAATCGGGTCGTAGGGAATTTTGCCCACGAGTTCAAAGCCCTCCTGAGCACAATACTTCTCAATACGATCCGCCACATCCAAATTAATGTCGAACTTGTTGATACAAACCATGGCTGGAATCTTGAAATATTTGGTTAGTTCGCCTACACGCTCCAGATCATGTACTCCGGAGACGGTCGGCTCGGTGACGACCAGCACCGCTGAGGCCCCGGTGGTGGCGGCGATGACCGGGCAGCCGATACCCGGAGGTCCGTCTATGAGGATCATATCCAGGCCGCGCTCTTCACCCAGTTTCTCCGCTTGCCGTCTTATCGTGGTAATCAACTTGCCGGAATTCTCCTCGGCAATGCCCAGCTTCGCATGGACAAAAGGACCAAGCCTGGTCTCTGAAACGAACCATTCTCCACAAATGTTTTCCGGAAATTCTATGGCCTGAACCGGGCAAAAATGCACACAGACCCCGCAGCCTTCGCAACTAAACTCATCTATCACATAGTCTTTACTTATGGCCTTAAACTGGCATAATTCTATGCATTGACCGCAGGCTGTGCATAAATCAGGATTAATTACCGCTTTCCGTCCGCCCTTGAACTCCTCATGGGTTTTTATCTCCGGTTTAAGGATCAGGTGCAGATCCGCAGCGTCCACATCGCCGTCCACAATAACCTTGTTTACTGCCAGACTGGCAAAGGCCGCTACCAGGCTGGTCTTCCCGGTCCCTCCCTTGCCGCTGATTATGGTCAGTTCCTTCATGCGTTTCCCCACCTATTTCCTTCCGTTAAGTATGTCTTCTATTTTCTGGTACAGTCCCCTGAATTTTTCCTTCCATTCCGGCATGACATCCACTATCATCTGACCTCGTGAATAGGCCTCTGCAATCTTGCGGTCCATAGGTATTTCCAGGAGAAGCGGGATATTTTCTCTGGCCAGATATGATTGCACACCACCATCATGGTTACCCGCGCGATTCAACACCGCCCCAAGTGGCATTTTGAGCGCCCGCACGGCCTCTACTGCCAATATAAGATCATTCAGGCCGAAAGGCGTAGGCTCCGTCACCAGAAGGGCAAAATCAGCGCCCTTTAAGGCAGCGATCACCGGGCAGGATGTACCGGGCGGGGCATCAATAATATTTATTTGCCTCTTATCTATCCTCTCTTTAACCGCCCTGATCAGGGGTGGGGACATGGCCTCTCCGATGCGCAGACGACCATGTATAAATTCTACCTGCTCCGCCCGGCCCTGTTCAATAACGCCCAGTTCCCGACTTGACTCCCGCACCGCTTTCTCCGGGCAGACAAAGAGGCAGCCGCGGCAACTGTGGCACAGCTCAGGGAAGGTGAGTACATAATCTTTCAGCACGGCAATCGCATTAAATTGGCAGATCTCGCCACACTTTCCGCAATAGGTGCACCTGGTAAAATCTATTTCCGGAATAAAAGTCTTAACTGCGGTCCTTTCATTGATAATCGGCTTTAAAAAGAGATGAGCGTTAGGCTCCTCCACATCGCAGTCAAAAAACCTTACCTGCTTATCCAATGATACTGCCAGGTTTACCCCCACGGTAGTCTTTCCTGTGCCACCCTTGCCGCTGGCTATACTGATTACCATCTCAGGTCCTTACTCCTTTCCTTTTTCTAACTCGGCGATACGTTTTTCAATCTGGTTTATTTCCCCTCGCAAACATTCAGCCTCTGCCCGCAGGTCGCTCATCTCCTCCGCGGGGGTTGGCTCTCCCCATCCCGGAGCCGGGCCATAGTAACCGCGCCGCGCTCCGGAAAAGCCGAAGCCTCGACCACTACCCCAGCCGCGACCGAAACCAAACGGCCGGCCATATCCGCGGCCGCAAGGCCCCATGCCTCTACCAGTCATGGGCCCCATTCCCATCGGGCCTGTACCATCAAATCCTGGCATCCTCCTCACCTCCTTTCTTTTTTCGGAGTATTGTCAATAACTCAACCACAGAGAACACAGAGAAGATAAAAATATCAAAAGTTAGAATAGATTTTAGCTTCTCCCCTCTGTGATCTCCTGTATTCTCGGTTTCTGCCCAAAAACGCCTGAGGAATTGCCCCGCTAATAACAGTTTAAGCAGCTTAAACCGTTCAAACGGTTGAAACCGGTTTTTCTCGGTGCACTCTGTGGTTTGTTTTTCATAGAACTTTCAAAATTTCCTTGTCATTTGGCTGCCGCAACTCGGGCATTTGATTGTATTACAGGGCACGCCCGGCTGATGGGGGCCGTCCGCCCGCAGCTCGGACAGACACACTCTCCGCCCGACCCCAGGCCAAGACCACCGCCCCGGCCGCGTCCGCCGCCCCGACCTAAGCCTCTTCCCGTGCCCGGCCCTTTTCCTGCCGGTCCGGTTCCATCTCCCATAGGCATAGCTTACCTCCTTTAGCGCCAGTGTCCTTCGACATTGGGACTGGCCGCATACGAAATTTCGCCTTTTTTGAATTTTTCGACCGCCTCTCGGACTGTTCCTGTCACATTAACCGCCACGTTTACCTTAGCTGCCTGCAGGGTCATAAAGGCCTTCGGCCCGCAATGGCCGGTAATGAGAAGGCCGGCGCCCTCTTCCGCTACAGTCCGCGCCGCCTGGATACCGGCGCCCTGCATGGCTTCGATATTTTGCCTGTTATCCACAGCCTTAAATTCCATGGTTTTGGGGTCAACTATAATAAAATACGCCGCCCGGCCGAAACGCGGGTCTATCTCATCGTCTAATTCTTTACCTTTTGCACTAATTGCTACCTTCACACCCGTTCACCTCCTCTTATTTTGCAGATCTCAAGCGAATCCCGTAGGTTCTTCGCTACACGGCTTGCGCAGCTACCCTTTCGGGGCTCGCAGGCGGGGAATACTTGCCCCTTCCAGCCACTAAAGGGCTGGCTTTCCCCTCCCCGTTCGCCCTCGAAGGGTGCCCCGCTGCTCCAGCAAGTTTCGCTCAGAAGCATAGGGATTCACTAAAAACTCAAGAAACCTCAATACATTTATAGTTGAAATTGCATACCTCATATCCCGCCTCTCCGGCGGCACCTGCCCCGTCCTCTGCCCGGCCCTCCGCCACCTGCCCAAACATGATCCTGGAGCGCTTCGCGAATGTTTTTGCCCCGACACTTCGGGCACTCAAGCGGCCCACCGGTGTCATAAGGAGTAACCCATTCGTTTGTGCAGTCCGGACATAAATAATATCGTTGCATCATCTGAACCGCCCCGCCTTCGATCTGTAGCGCCTTGGCATTAACGATCGCATCCGCAATCTTTTTGTGGGCAGATTCAATGATATTGCCGAAGGTCTGCCGCGAAATATTCATCCGCTTAGCGGCTTCTTCCTGATACAGCCCCTCTAAATCAGCCAACCGGACAGCTTCAAATTCGTCCACCGTAAGGTTGACTTGTTCCAGGGCAAATACAGGGATTCCCGCAGGCTTGAAGTAAGCCGCGCGGGGAAGACCGCAAACCCGTCTGCATTTAAAAGGCCGCGGCATGATTGGCTCGATTAATTATTAGCATATGCCAATAATATAGCACAAAAAATTCCCCTGTCAATAAAATTGACAGGGGAAAGTCGATGACCTCATAAAAAGTCAAGAAATCTATAGTATCAGGCTGCCCACCAGAGATTTTACGTCCTTAAGGTTATGCCCGGCCAGGTATTCTTCTATCCCGGAGATAATCTCCATAGTGGCCCTGGGGTTGACAAAGTTAGCCGTTCCGACCTGGACCGCCGAGGCCCCGGCAATGAGGAACTCCAGGGCATCAGC
>DSAQ01000066.1 GCA_011046395.1 Pseudomonadota bacterium | reverse complement strand
ACGGTTTCACTTCGGTTCTGTCAGGACATCGGCAATATCCCATGTTTACTACCTTACCAATATCTATCGTAACAATAAGGGTTTTTTCATTGACTACTTTAAGTTTTTTTGGTTCACTCTTTTTCACGGCTATGCTCCTCTTTTGATTTGCGTTAACCAACTTGCTATTGGCTCAAATCAAAATGAGTATAGCCTTTTTCATTTATCCGCAAGGCTTACTGCAATATAGCAAGCTCTGCGGTAATTTTGATTTTTTACAAGATCATCATTTGATTATGGGGAAAGATGCCCTGGGCATATAAAATTTATGACGTCTTAGTCAGCGCACTTTTCATTCCTTTCTTTCCCCTTTTTTTAGTTTATAGTCTGGTTACCGGTAAATACCGCCGGGGCCTTTGGCAACGTCTGGGTTTCTACCCTGCTTCCTTAAAGGAAAAGCTGCAAGCGAGCCCACGCCGGTTGTGGATTCACGCCGTCTCCGTAGGCGAAGTAAGGGTAGCGGCTGCCTTAATAGCCTCTCTGAAGGAGATATTGCCTCCTGATTTATTGTTTGTCCTCTCCACAGTTACTGAACAGGGACAACAAATAGCCAGGGAAAAATTAGGGAATCAGGCTCTCTGCACCTTTTTCCCAATAGACATCGGCTGGGCAGTACGCCGGGCCTTGCGGTTAGTTTCCCCGGAGGCCGTAATTTGCCTGGAAACAGAGCTTTGGCCGGGTTTTATTTACCGGGCACACCGCCAGGGCAGCAAAATTATACTGGTTAACGGCCGCATATCGACACGTTCCTTTGCCCGTTATCAAAAAATCAGGTCGTTTATGCAGCCTATCCTTGAAAGATTTGATTACTTAAGCATGATTCGGGAAGACGATGCCAAACGTGTCCTGGCCCTGGGGGCAGAGAGGCATAAGGTCGTGGTCCAGGGCAACGCCAAATATGACCTCCTATCCCAGCAGGCCAGACCGGAAATTAAAGAGGCTATGCGGAAACGGCTGGGGATTACGCCTGACGATATAGTCTTTATCGCCGGAAGCACCCACACGGGTGAAGAGGAGATCATCCTGCAGGCTTATCAATTCCTGCAAAGGAAATATCCGGCTATGCTGCTGATCGTCGCCCCACGGCATATAGAAAGGGTCTCCGAGATCGAATCCCTGCTTAAAAAGAATGGATGGAAATACACCAAATGGAGTAACTTTGCCCCTGAGACAAAACAATCCGTCATCCTGGTGGATTCGATAGGGGATTTGTTTCATCTCTATAGCATAGGCACGATTATCTTCTGCGGCGGCAGTCTTATAACGTATGGAGGGCATAATATACTGGAGGCCGCCATCTGGGGGAAAGTGGTCTTCTATGGGCCGTCCATGCGGGATTTTCTGGATGCTAAAATCCTTCTCGAATCGGTTATGGCCGGGGTGGAAGTCCAGGATGCCCGCGATCTTGCCGGAAAAGCCCTCTGGTTTTTAGAAAACCCGGACGAACAACAGGCGCGTGGGCTGCAAGGAAAAAAGGCCGTAGAGGCCAATCAAGGAACGGCACAAAAGCAGGCCCTTCTCATTAAAGAAGTACTGGAAGGCGCTGGCCATAAGGAAGCAGCATGAAGGCATTGATTGCACTCGAAGACGGCAGGATTTTTAGCGCTCGATCTTTTACCGGCCGCGGGGAGGTCTGTGGCGAAATAGTCTTTAATACCAGCATGTCCGGCTATCAGGAGATTCTGAGTGACCCTTCCTATAAAGGGCAGATAGTCACCATGACTTACCCCTTAATCGGTAACTATGGCATAAACAGTGAAGATATGGAGTCACGCCGGATTCAGGCCGAGGCCTTTATTGTCAAAGAATACCAGGGTATCCCCAGTAACTGGCGGGCCGCTCAGACCTTAAAAGACTTTCTGAAAAAATATAATGTACTGGGCGTCGAGGACGTAGATACGCGCGCCCTTACCAGACACATACGGCTGGCCGGGGCCATGAAAGGGGTAATTTCTACGGAAGACCTTGACCCGGCATCCCTGATAAAAAAAGCTAAAGACTCACCCGGCCTGGTGGGCCGGGATATGGTCAGAGAAGTCACCTGCTCCACCCCCTATATCTGGGAAGGCTACCCGGTAGAAGGAGCGGCCGCACCAAAAGGAAACGCCCTCCGGGTGGTAGCCTTAGATTACGGCATAAAATTTAACATCCTGCGCTGCCTGAAAAATAGCGGCTGTGAGGTAATAGTCCTTCCGGCCACAGCGAGCGCCCTTGATATTCTGGCCTTAGAGCCGGACGGTGTCTTTCTCTCTAACGGCCCGGGTGACCCAGCGGGCATACCCGGTGTAGTTGAGACCGTACGCAATCTTATAGGCAAAAAGCCTATCTTTGGTATATGTCTGGGCCACCAGCTACTGGGTCTGGCCTTTGGCGGCAAAACCTATAAACTCAAATTCGGCCATCGGGGTGGAAATCAGCCGGTAAAGAACCTGCTTACCGGACGGGTGGAAATCACAGCGCAAAATCACGGCTTCTGTGTGGACATAAGCTCTTTAGATGAGAAAGAGATAGAGGTCACCCACGTCAATCTAAATGACCAGACCCTGGAGGGAATGCGACACCGGCATTATCCTGTCTTCTCGGTACAGTATCACCCGGAAAACTCCCCCGGCCCTCATGATGCCGCATATCTCTTCGATCAGTTCGCGGCCCTGATGAAAGAAAGAGGCTAAATACCTTGCCCAGAAGAAATGACATCAAAAGGATCTTAATTATAGGCTCCGGCCCCATTATTATCAGCCAGGCCTGTGAGTTTGACTACTCGGGGACTCAGGCCTGCAAGGCCCTCAGGGAAGAAGGCTACGAGGTTATTCTGATAAACAGCAACCCGGCTACCATCATGACCGACCCGGAGACGGCCAACCGCACTTATATAGAGCCTATTACCCCGGAGATGGTGGCCAAGGTTATCGAAAAGGAAAGGCCGGATGCCTTACTGCCCACCCTAGGCGGGCAAACGGGGTTAAACGTGGCTATCAAAGTAGCGGATATGGGTGTCCTGAACCGCTTCGGCGTAGAAATGATCGCAGCCTCGGCCCCGGTAATCAGAAAGGCCGAAGACCGGGATCTCTTCCGGGAGGCCATGCGCAATATTGACCTCCGGATACCCAGGAGCGGCATCGCCCGCCATATGGACGATGTACGCCGCATTGCCGTTGAGATTGGCTACCCGCTCATCGTCCGGCCCAGTTTTACCCTTGGCGGCACTGGGGGCGGCGTGGCCTATAACCGGGAAGACCTGGAAAAACTGGCGGCCTCGGGCCTTGATCTCAGTATGATAAATGAGGTTATGCTGGAAGAATCGGTCATCGGGTGGAAGGAATACGAGCTCGAGGTCATGCGCGATGTTAAAGATAATGTCGTCATTATCTGTTCGATCGAAAACTTCGACCCCATGGGCATCCATACCGGCGACAGCATAACCGTCGCCCCGGCCCAGACCCTGACCGACCGGGAATATCAAATGATGCGCGATGCGGCCATCGCTATTATCCGCGAAATAGGTGTGGAGACTGGCGGTTCTAATATCCAGTTCGCCGTAAATCCGGAAAACGGAGAGATGGTAGTCATCGAGATGAATCCCCGCGTCTCACGCAGTTCGGCTTTGGCCTCCAAGGCCACGGGCTTCCCCATCGCCAAGATTGCCGCCAAACTGGCAGTCGGCTACACCCTGGATGAAATCCCGAATGATATCACCAGGGAGACCATGGCCTCCTTTGAACCCACCATCGACTACTGCGTGGTAAAAATTCCGCGCTGGACCTTTGAGAAATTTCCTGGTGCCGAGGACTATCTTACCACGGCGATGAAGTCTGTGGGCGAAACCATGGCCATCGGACGTACCTTCAAAGAGGCCCTGCAAAAGGGTCTCCGTTCTCTGGAGATCGGCCGTTATGGATGGGGAGCCGATGGGAAGGATAGTTACGAACGCAGCCGGAGCCTTCCCCCTATGGCCGAAATAGAAGAAAAGCTCCGCATCCCTAATTCCCAGCGCATCTTCTATATACGTTACGCCATGCTGGCCGGCCTGGATACTAAAAAAATTCACGGATTGACCAAGATAGACCCCTGGTTCCTGGAAAATATGCGGCAGATACTGGATATGGAACGTAAGATCCAGGCCGCAGATAAAGAACTTACTAAAGACCTTCTGCATCAGGCCAAGAAAACAGGGTTCTCCGATTATCAACTGGGCTACCTGACCGGCCGGACTGAGGATGAAATCCGCGGCCAACGCGAAAAATCAGGCATAAAACCGGTTTATAAACTGGTGGACACCTGTGCGGCGGAGTTCGAGGCCTATACCCCTTATTATTACTCCACTTATGAAGTTGAGGACGAATCCCGCCTCTCCGAACGCCCCAGGGTGATGATCCTGGGCGGAGGGCCTAACCGCATCGGCCAGGGAATAGAATTTGATTACTGCTGCGTCCACGCCTCTTTTGCCTTGCGCGAAGAAGGCTATGAGAGCATCATGGTCAACAGCAACCCGGAGACCGTGAGCACTGATTATGATACGTCAGATAAGCTCTATTTCGAGCCTCTGACCAAGGAAGACATCCTGAATATCATCGCTAAAGAAAAACCAATGGGCGTCATTGTACAATTCGGCGGCCAGACCCCCCTTAATCTGGCCGTACCTCTGGCCCAAACCGGGGTAAGGATACTGGGAACATCCCCCGACAGTATCGATCGTGCGGAAGACCGGAAACGTTTCCAGGCCGTGCTGCAAAAGCTGGGCCTGAAGCAGCCGCCCAACGGCACGGCTACCGCCAGGGAAGATGCCCTGGCCGTGGCCCGGTCCATCGGCTACCCGGTGGTCATGCGTCCTTCTTACGTCCTGGGCGGACGGGCCATGCGTATTATTTATGATGACCGAGAGCTGGAGGATTTCATCGAATCCGCGGTTAGGGCCTCTTCCGAACATCCGGTACTTATCGACAAGTTTTTGGAAGACGCTGTCGAGATCGATGTAGATGCCGTCTCCGATGGTCAGGAGACCATCATCGGCGGGATAATGGAGCATATTGAAGAGGCCGGTATCCATTCCGGCGATAGCGCCTGCGTCCTCCCCCCTCACACCCTGAGCCCTGATTTAATCGATAGAATAAAAAAGGATACAAAGGACATGGCCAGAGAACTAAATGTCATTGGCCTCATGAACGTCCAGTACGCTATAAAGGATAAGGATATTTATGTGCTGGAGGTCAATCCGCGGGCCTCGCGGACCGTGCCTTTTGTGAGCAAGGCCACAGGTATTCCACTGGCCAAGGTGGCCACAAAGGTCATGATCGGGAAAACGCTCCGCGAGCTGGGGCTTACCACCGAAAAAGAAATAAGGCATATAGCGGTGAAAGAGGCTGTATTCCCGTTTGACCGCTTTCCGGGGGTAGATACCCTCCTCGGGCCGGAGATGAGATCCACCGGGGAGGTTATGGGCATCGACGAGAGTTTCGGCTTGGCCTTTGCCAAATCACAGTTGGCCGCCGGCCAGGAGCTCCCTCTCTCCGGCACGGTCTTTATCAGTGTGCGTGACAAAGATAAAATGGCAGTTGTCCCTATCGCCCAAAAGCTGGCCAGCATTGGATTCAAAACCCTGGCCACCCGGGGCACAGCCGCGTTTCTGGCTTCCAACGGGATTGCCTGCGAAACTGTCCATAAGGTGTCGGAGGGCCGTCCCCATGTGGTGGATCACATTAAAAACGGCACTATTCAGTTGGTAATCAATACCTCTCTGGGAGCCAGCACTATGCGGGATTCCTATAAAATCCGCCGGGCCACGCTTGATTACCGCATATCCTATACTACTACCGTAGCCGGGGCCAAGGCCATAGCCGCGGCCATTGAGGCCATGCTGCAAAAAAAGTTGCAGGTAAGCCCTATTCAGGAGTATCATGGCCTGCAAAGCAATGCTGAATTAAAGACTGATGAACTCGTAAAAAGCTAATTTATACCGTTAACGGTATCCTATATGCAACGAACTTGACTATAACACCAAAAAGCAGCAAAGATATTTAAAGGGCGTAGCAGGTAACTGATACCGTTTGT
>DSAQ01000095.1 GCA_011046395.1 Pseudomonadota bacterium | reverse complement strand
GCTCCTCTTTGGTTAGCGTTACTCGATATCTCGGTGACATGGCGGCCTCCTTTGTTGGATTGCCACCAATTATGCCACATATTGCCAAAAAACGAAATATTAAATGTTACATGGTACTAGGTTGATGAGGATGGTATCCTTGCGCCGATCCAGGTAATATTTGTCCTTCAGGCCTTCCTGGAAGATCAGGTCGTAAAAGAGTATCCCCCGCGTGTCACAGGAGCGAAGGCCGAAAATGACCCGGGGCGTACTGTCTGCCGCATCTTTAAATGTATAACCAGATTTATCATAGCGGTACGTAAAAAGTGTCTCCACCTGTGGCGTGAAGAAATGCTTTGGAGATAGGATGGGCCGATAGGCTAAATCGATGCAGACGTCATCTACGGATGAAATAACCTCGAACAAGGTATCCCCGTAGGTATTCCGGACCGGCGCTATGAGTTCAAACTTCTTGGTTATCTTGCGCAGGAAACTGTTCAGGTGTTCTTTGTACAGGATGAGATTGTCGGTCATCAGGTCACCTTTTCCAGACGCACGGCGCATATCTTCAGCTCCGGTATCCGGGCCTGGGGATCGACGGCATTGTTGGTCAATGCATTGGCCGGAGCTTCCCGGAAATGGAAGGGCATAAAGAGCGTTTGAGCAGGGAGGCTCCCGACCAGTTTGGCCCTGGTAATCACCTCTCCGCGGGGAGAGATGACCTTGACCGGCTCTCCATTTATTATTCCCAATACCCGCGCATCCTCGGGGCTTATTTCTACAAACCCTTCCGGGCATTCTCGTTTCAGTATGGATATCCTTCTGGTCATACTGCCGGTATGCCAGTGCTCATAGACGCGTCCGGTAGTCAAAGCGAAGGGATATTCCTTATCAGGTAATTCGGCTGGGGGGCGGTAACCAATACAGGCGAACAGCCCCTTACCCCGTGTAAATGACTTTTTGTGCAGATACGGCGTTCCGGGATGGTTGCGATCGGAACATGGCCACTGTAGCCCCTGGACTGTCTCCAGCCGATCATAATAAACGCCCCCGTAGATGGGGGTGAGCAAGGCGATTTCCTCCATGACCTCGGCCGGAGATTCGTAGTCCATGGGATATCCCATGTGCCGGGCCAGCTCTATGATTATCTGCCAGTCCGGTTTAGATAAGTGGGCGGGAGGAATGGCCTTCCGCATCCTCTGGATGCGCCGCTCCGTACTGGTTACCGTGCCATCTTTCTCGACAAAGGCGGCGGCGGGCAGGACCACGTCTGCGACTTCCGCGGTTTCGGTAAGGAAGATATCCGCCACGGCCAGAAAATCCGAGTTTTCTAAGGAAGCCCTGACGTTTTTCATATCCGGATGACTTAACATGGAGTTTTCCCCCATGATAAACATCCCCTTTATTCTCCCTGCGTTATGGAGCATATCCACACTGCTTAAACCAGGGGTGCTGGGTAAATCGGCATTCCAGGCCCGTGAGAATTTATCCAGAACTGCCGGATCATCAACTCTCTGGTAGCCGCTCAGCATTCCGGGCAGGGCGCCCATATCACAGGCTCCCTGTACGTTGTTTTGTCCGCGCAAGGGAAACACACCGGTAATTTCCTGTTCTAGGTGGCCAGTCATCATGGCCAGGTTGGCGATGGACTCCACGTTGTCCGTGCCGGAAACATGCTGGGTAATCCCCATGGAATATATAATGATGGCCCTCTTGGCGCCGGCATACATTTTAGCGGCCCGTCCCAGGTCTTCCAGGGATATGCCGCTTATCGCTTCTACCTGGCTCAGGTCAGAACGAGAGAGGAATTTCTTGAATTCTGAGAAATTCTCCGTGCGCATCTTGATAAAAGAGTCATCTACCAGCCCCTCATCCAGGATGATTTTCATCATGCCGTTTAGCCATATTACGTCTGTACCCAGGCGGGGTCTTAGATAGATATGGGCGAATTTACTGAGTTCGATGCGTCTGGGGTCTATGACTATCAGTTTGGCCCCTTTGTCCAGGGCCTCGAATATAAATCGAGCAATCTGCGGGTGCTGTTCAGTGGTGTTAGAGCCGGTGACTAAGATGACCTCGGCCCCGGCCAGCTCAGAGATGGAGTTGGTCATGGCCCCGGAACCAAAGGCATTGGTCAGCCCCAGGACACTGGGAGAGTGGCAGAGGCGGGCGCAATGGTCGAGGTTGTTGGTTTTCAGTATGGCGCGGCCGAGCTTCATTAAGAGATAATTCTCTTCATTGGTACATTTGGCCGAGGAGAGTATGCCTATAGATTCGCCCCCATATTTTTTCTTAATCCTGAGCAGTTCGTGGGAGATACGCTTGAGGGCATGATTCCAGCCGGTCTTGACCAGTTTTCCGTTTTTCCGGATCAATGGTTCGCGCAGCCGCTCCGCATGCCGGACGTGCTCTATACTGTTCCACCCCTTCACGCAAAGGTTGCCGCGGGAGATGGGGTGTTTTTTACTTGGACTGACACCCACTATCCTTTCATTTTCTACGTGCAGATATAATCCGCAGCCGCAGGCACAGAAAGGACAGGTGGTTAAGACGCTGTGCATGGGTACTTCCTCTACGGGAGGATTCTCAGTTATATATGTACTATCGGCAGGGGATGAGGCAGACTTAACCTTAAAACACGTTCAAACGTTCGAACGTTTACAGCGGTAAAAAGTATTTGCATTTATGACCGTTAGGGTATAGTAACTAGTACTCATCCGAACCCCCCAAATCCCCCCTCCCTCGACGGGAGGGGGGCGAGGGGGAGGGTGAACAAGCTGAAATTGCTCATTTTTTCACCCCCACCCTGACCCTCCCCCGTCAAAGGGGGAGGGAATATAAGGGTTTTCGGATGAAAATTAACTAGCTCCTTGGGAGTAGATTAGATATTGGGAGATATACACCATGGACACCTTGCATGAGAAATTTTCCAGGCTGGACCGGCCTGAGATTTTGCAGTACATATTTCATCCCCGCAAGGATTATTCAGACCATGCGCCGGAAGGCATTATAGAACACTTTATCCCTATGGATGCAGGCGTACAGATCGGCACGCGTATACACCTCACCGCTCCCGATGCCCCCCATATCCTTTTTTTCCATGGCAATGGCGAGATAGCCAGCGAATATGATGACATCGGGCCTATATATAATCGCTGTGGCTTTAGTTTTATCGCCGTTGATTTCCGTGGATATGGGAAGAGCACGGGTGAACCTACGGCCAGCTCCATGCTCCATGATGCCCATGCTGTGTATGCGGATATTAAAGGGTTTCTAAAGGAAAGCAATCGAACCGGCCCGCTTGTATTGATGGGACGTTCTCTGGGCAGTGTATCCGCCATTGAACTCGCAGCATCTTATAACGATGAGATCGCCGCTCTTATCCTGGACAGCGCCTTTGCCAGTACGGTTGCCCTTTTGGAGCATATCGGCGTTCCAGGTTCCGATCTGGGGATATCAGAAGAAGATGGTCTCATTAACGTCAAAAACATAGCTAAGGTCACAAAGCCCACACTCATTATCCACGGTCAACGCGATGCCCTCATCCCCTTAACTGACATAGAGGTGCTTATGTCTTATGCCGGCGCCAAGAAGAGGCAGCTCATAGTGGTGCCGGGTGCAGACCACAATGATATTATAACCAGGTGCGGCGAGGCTTACTTCCAGACCATTCAGAACTTTGTCATCGGGCGGAAACGAACGTATTTTCGTGACCTAAAAAAAATCTGAGCCAGTTAAGGCCGAATTTCATCAGCTCGACGTCGTCTGCCCCCAGTTTTTTTATGACCTGGGAAGGCACCTTGAATCTTTTGAGGAAGGTGCTTTCAAAGACGAAACCTCTGAAGGCATCGAGGTTGTAGCAGGCCATAAAGGCCATCTTTCGCTTCTGTTCCGCATTTTTTTCCAGTGCCCAGGGAACCTTTCGGACCAAGGTGTCAACCTCTACCCACAAGTCGTTCATAAGATTGAAGGTCGCGATTTCCTGATCCCGGATCCACTCCGCCACCGTCCATTCATGGTTTTCATTATGACCAAGACAGTGCTCGGCCCGATGGACAAAATAATAATCTTTTGGTCCTGTTTCGGGCAGACTTCTATCCACGGCGCGCTCCAGGGGATACATACGGCAGGCCGTAGGGCGGTCTTCATATATAGTACAGCCGGTCTCACCTAAAAAGGGACAGGTGCGTTCTATGTTGTCGGCCATCTTTAACGTGACTGTCGGGAAGAAAGGATTGTCCCGGTAGGCCATAATAGTATGTTTATCCAGGAAGGCGTCTGAAGAAAGCCCCAGACGCCTTTTCAGGCGGATAATGTCGTAGGGATAGAGGAGTAGATCAACCTTACGACAGCAGAGCATGAAACAGGCTACGCCCGGATGGCAGGCGAATCGAAACGTTCCCTCACCAATCGGCACCATACCTTCGGGGAAGATTTTTTTATCCATACATTCAATCCTAACTTACCACAAAGCACACAGAGATCACAGATAGTCGCACCTGGCCGCCAGGTCGGCCGCGGACGAAAGGTGCTCCTACAATTAGCGTTTAGCGCATAGCGGTTAGCGATTAGTAGGAGCAACATCCCGCTACGGCGGGCCGCCTGCGGGGCACGTTTTGTAACTTAGATGGCGTTCTTGTGCAGGTAATCCCTGATAACGTCTATATCGGCTTCCAATACCTCGCATCGCGCCTCGCGTTCCGCAAGGCCCTGCAGGCCCGGCGGAAGTTCCGGTTCTCTGCCCAGGGCCTGGGAAACGGCCTCACCAAATTTGGCCGGATGAGCGGTGGCCAGACACACCATAGGGACATCCGGCTCACGAAGATCCAGCCCCGCTCTTACCCCGACCGCTGTGTGAGGATCGAGAATATAGCCGGTTTCTTCATAAAAGGAACGGATAGTCTTGAGAGTGGCCGACTGGTCCACGCTCTGGCCGGCAAAGTCTTTTCGCACCAGAGACTGCTCCTTTTTCGTGAACTTCAGGTGGCCGTTTTTGCTGAAGGATTTCATGGCCGCCCTGACCCGCTCTGCATCCTCACTATAGAAATAATAAAGATAACGTTCAAAGTTGCTGGCCACCTGGATGTCCATAGATGGGCTTATGGTTGGCACTACTTTACCAATAGAATAATCTCCGGTGTTAATAAAGCGGGTTAGGATGTTATTTTCGTTGGTGGCCAGTACCAGCCTGTGAAAACCCTTTCCCATCATCCGCCTGGCTATATGGCCGGCAAAGATGTCCCCGAAATTCCCGGTAGGAACGGCAAAACTGATCTCTTCGCGGCCCGTTTCTTCCCTGACCCGGAAATAGGCATAGAAATAATAAACGATTTGCGCCAGGACGCGTGCCCAGTTTATGGAGTTTATGGCCCCCAGAGAATGGGTTTCTTTGAATGGAATGTCATTAAATATGGCCTTGACGATGGCCTGGCCGTCATCAAATGTCCCTTTTATGGCGATGTTAAAGACATTGGCATCGGTCACCGTGGTCATCTGCAATTCCTGAATAGGGCTGACCCGTTTATATGGATGGAGGATAAAGATGTTAATATTCTTTTTCCCCCTTACGCCATAGATAGCCGCACTCCCGGTATCACCGGACGTAGCCCCCAGGATGTTCATCTTATGGCCGCTTTCCAGAAGCAGGTATTCAAAGACATTCCCGAGAAACTGAAGGGCCACGTCTTTAAAGGCCAGGGTTGGACCATGAAAAAGTTCAAGTATGTAGATATTGCCTTTTTTGACCACAGGCGTAATCTCCGGGTGGTCAAAGGCGGTATAGGAACGCCCTACCAGTCCTTGCAGATCCCCGGCCTTGATATCCGTGATGAACAGGGACATGACCTTAAAGGCCAGTTCCGAATAGGATAACTTGGCCCAACTTTTGAGTTCCCCGGTGCTCACCGTGGGGATAGATTCAGGCAATAAAAGTCCACCATCCGTAGCCAGGCCCATTATGACTGCTTCCCGGAATGATATAGAATCTATCCGTCCCCTGGTGCTTATGTATCGCATTTTTTTGCCCTACTGTTTTTAGATCACTTAGGATTATTTGGTAAGACTTTAGCTCTTTGAAAAATTATGCTGCTCGTTTCAGCTCCTGTTCTGGTGCCATCTGTTTTCCGATAGATGCTTTGGCCAGAGACAAAACGGTCTCAACCGGATTTTTTCCCT
>DSAQ01000243.1 GCA_011046395.1 Pseudomonadota bacterium | reverse complement strand
TAGCTCCAATTAAGCAAGATTAGAGCTCTGTTGAGACTCTCGAATTACCAGAGTCGAGCAAGGTGCCACAGCTAAGATTACTGATAAAAAGATCATTTAAAAAACTTGACAACAATAAACCAGGACGCCGAGAGAAACCTCATTCCTTATCTCGGCGTTCTGCGATCTCCGCGGTAAATTGGAAGAGGGTAAACGGTTACAAAATTATTTATAACATGCTTTCGGGGTCAACGTCTATAATCAATTTGACCCCTGAGACGGGAGGTTTTGCCTTAAGATATTCAAGAAGACTATTAGTATAGGTATGTAGCGGCCCTACCTTGAGACCCTTTAAAAACATCTGATACCGGAACTTCCCCCTTATTTTGAAGAGCGGCGCCGGGGCCGGCCCAAGAATTTCCACGGTATCCAGCCAATCCCTGTTTTTTTGCAAAAGTGCGTGTGCCCGTCGGCTCATCTCCTGGGCATAATCCTTGACCTTGATTTGGCTGTTGCTTTCCAGCAGGAGGTTAGTCAGGCGCACAAAAGGTGGATACCTGAGTGCCTGGCGAAGGGCAATCTCCTCTTCATAATATCCCGGAAGATCGTGCTTTTTGGCCTTAATAATACTGTAGTGGTCCGGGTTATAGGTCTGGATTATAACCTTTCCCGGCCTTTCCCCGCGACCGGCCCGGCCTGCCACCTGAGCTAAAAGCTGGAAGGTCTTTTCCGCTGCCCGAAAGTCCGGCAGGTTCAAAGACAGGTCGGCTGAAACCACGCCAACCAGGGTGATATAAGGGAAATCATGCCCCTTGGTCACCATCTGTGTGCCTACAAGGATATCTATCTCCCTCTTTTGAACAGCTCGCAAGATAGCATGGTGCGCTCTTTTCCGGGTGGTTGTATCCCGATCCAGACGGGCTATACGCGCTTCCGGGAAAAGCATTTTTAGTTCCGCTTCAATACGTTCCGTCCCCCAGCCAATCGATCTGACATTAATACCACCACAGGCCGGGCAGGCCGGAAGCGCCGGGACTGAATAGCCACAATAATGGCAAAGGAGTGTCTGTTCAGACAGATGATGGGTCAGAGAAACACTACAATTAGGGCAAATCAAGACCTGACCGCAGGAGGTACATTGCATAGAAGGTGAATAGCCCCGACGGTTAAGAAAAATAAGGGTTTGCTCCCTCTTTTGCAGGTTACCTTCTATGGCATCAAGGAGTTCCGGAAAAAAAATCTCCCGGCCGGCTCCGGTCTGTGACCCGGGGCTGCGCATATCGATAACAGACACCTCCGGCAATGCCCTCTCCTCAACCCGCCTGGTCAGCGCCAGGTATCCATAACGTCCGGCTTTTACATTAAACACACTTTGTATGGAGGGAGTGGCCGAACCCAGGATCGCCACCGCCTTCTCCAGACGGCCACGCATTACGGCCACATCCCGGCCATGATAACGGAGCTTGTCTTCCTGCTTATAGGAGCTGTCGTGTTCCTCATCCACCACGATCAGGCCCAGGGAGGAAAGAGGCGCAAATACAGCCGAACGGGCGCCGATGACTATGCGGGCCTTTCCTTCCAGTATGTGCATCCATTGATCAAACTTTTCGCCAGGGGATAGGCCGCTGTGCAGGACGGCTACCTTATCCCCAAAACATGAGATGAAGGCCGCCTCTAGATAGGCAGTCAAAGCGATCTCAGGGACAAGAACTATGCAGTCCTTTCCTTGAGCCAGGGCCGCTTCGGCAGCCCTCAGGTACACTTCTGTCTTTCCGCTTGCTGTGACCCCGTGGAGGACATGGGCAGAAAATTCATGGCTGGAGAGGGACTTGGTGATATCTTCAACGGCCTGTTTCTGTTCGGCCGTCAGGGCGGTAGGGCGTCTATACCAGAAGCCCTCGGCGCTAAATGGATCTCTGTAAACAATGGCCCTGGAGAAGGAGATAAGGCCGGACCTCTCCAGTTTTTTCAATCTCTTTGTCAGGTGGGGCATGGAGGTCCTTAGTCTCTTTACAGGAACCTCTCCTTGCTCCCGCAGATAGGTAAGGATGGCCTCTTCATCGCCGGATAAGGGCTTTTCCGAAGCTTTTCCGGTGAGCCTTACCATGCGTTCCTCTTTAAGCCCGGTGCGCGGTCGTTCCACGACCTCTTTCCAGGCGAGGAGGCCTTTATCAACGAGGCCGGGGATTAAATGGCGGCCAGCGCTGGGGGAAATTTTTTCAATAGCCGGGACCGAGACCGGTTTTTCTCCACGAAAAAGACTCAAAACGGAGAGGATCTCCGGAGAGGCGCCTTCTTCGTTACACCCCGGCGTATCTGCGACCAGGGTGCGGCGACCGACCCCGGTAAGAATCAGCAATCGCCGGCTGGAGACATTTAGGCCGGCCGGCAAGGCCAACTCTATTACCTTACCCAGGGGATAATGATAATAGCGCGCCATCCACTCAAAAAGGCGAAGGAGGACGGGAGGAAAGAGGGGGCGCTCATCCAATATATCCAGGATCTCTTTCAGTTCCGGCACGCCCTGGTGCATCTTCGATCTGTCTGAAGAGGCAGCCGTACCCAGTACATAACCGGTAACAGTACGTAACCCCATGGGTATAAGTACACGCAGACCAGGTTGGATGTCTTTCTCCAGTTCAGCCGGGACAAGATAGTGGAAGGTCTTAAAAACAGGTAAGGCTGGGGCTGCTTCAATGATCAGGGCCATTTTAGCCGAGGCATAGTTCCTTTTGCAGGTATTCTCTGACCCTTGGGCCAATCTCCGGGTGTTTCAGGGCATAGGCCAGCGTAGCCTGAATATAGCCAAATTTATCCCCGGCATCATACCGCTGGCCAACAAAACGATAGGCGTATATCTGATTTTGGCGCGCCAGTTCCATGAGGGCATCAGTAAGTTGGATCTCTCCACCATGCCCTGTTGGGGTGTTTTCCAGGATGGTAAATATATCCGGCGTCAGGATATATCGTCCGATAATAGCCAGGTTTGAATCTGTTGTTTCCGGGGCCGGTTTTTCCATCATCTTTGTCACCCTATAGGTCTGTTCTTTGATCTCCTCCCCTTCGACTATACCATAGTTATGAATTTCTTCTTTCGGCACGGGATAGACAGCCACTATCGGCTTATGAAATTCATTAAAGACATTCAATAACTGCTGGGTACAGGGGGTGGAGGCATCCACCAGGTCGTCACCCAAGACCACCACAAACGGTTCATTGCCCACCAGGTCT
Organism: Pseudomonadota bacterium; assembly: GCA_011046395.1. Classification (GTDB taxonomy): domain Bacteria; phylum Desulfobacterota; class QYQD01; order QYQD01; family QYQD01; genus QYQD01. The sequence goes on along the minus strand of DSAQ01000243.1, from coordinate 2,979 downwards.
TTTGTGCATAGTATCGCATGGCCCAGTCCCAATGGCCGCTTTTGCCTTACAGAGGTAATCTCGATCAAATTAGAGATCTTTTTGACTTCTTCCAGAAGCGTCCACTTTTTTCTCTGTTCCAGGATCGTCTCCAGTTCATAGGAATAATCAAAGTGGTCTTCGATCGCCGACTTGCCACTGCCGGTGACCATAATGACCTGTTCGATACCCGAAGCCACCACCTCTTCCACAATGTATTGAATAGTAGGCCGATCAACAATGGTCAGCATCTCCTTGGGGATCGCCTTCGTAGCCGGCAGAAACCGGGTACCCAGTCCGGCTACCGGAATAACAGCCTTTCTTATCCTCATAAGATCTCCCGACTTACATATAGTATTGTCCAAAATTAACCACAAGCGCACAGAGAAAATAAGAATATCAATAAATTAAGAAAAGATTTGTTTCCTCAAAAATCGTCTCCGAAACTGCAAAGCTCTTTTTTCTCTTAACAGCCGTTTTTCTTTTGATTCCTTGAGAAGTCTTTAATTTTCTCCGTGTCCTGTGGTTAACTTATACAAGGAGGATAAAACAAAGTCAAATGAACACTAAAGAAAAGAAAAAAACAGCCGAAAAATATTAATAACCTGTGTCTTACATCCCGGAGGAAGAAATATGTCCAGAGACAGTGTAAAGCTTTATAATGCGCTCTCTGTGCTTTTCCCAAAAGAACAATTGGAATCGCCGGCTTTTCTTGTATCGCTTGACCCCGAGACCCTTAAAAAGGCATTTCGGGCGAAGGTCATGCAATGCCACCCCGACCTTATCCATAACCTGCCCGAGAGCTTTCGCCGCAGCAGGCATGAACGTTTCATACGCATCCACGAGGCCTACGAGTTTTTGAACGTCTGTTTAGAAACGGCGCGGGAAAAGGGAGAAAATATCCCGTGGCCCCAATTTAAAAAGAAGATTACATCTGATGTCGCAAAGCAACGCGCACCACAACGTAAGCTGATATTCGCCGTGGGTGGCGCTAAGGGCGGCATAGGGAAGACCATTCTTTCCGCAAACCTAAGCGCCGGCCTGGCATCGCTGGGTAAAAGGGTTATTGCCGTGGATCTGGACCTAGGCGGCGCCAACCTACATCTCCATCTGGGCCTAAAATTCCCGCCGCTTACCCTGCAGCACTATTTTAAAGACGGGAAGCCGTTAAATGAACTCTGCCTGGACACGGCCGTTAAGAATCTGAGAATCATAGCCGGGGATAGTTCCAACCTAGGCATGGCCAATATCCTAACGGCCCAAAAGAAAAAGCTCATTAAGGATTTGCAAGATTTGCCGGCTGATTACGTGGTCATTGATTTGGGTGGTGATACTTCTTATAACGTGGTGGACTTCTTTTTAGCCGCAGATGAGCGGATAGCCGTAACCTCACCGGAACCGAGCTCTGTCCTGGATGTTTATAATTTTATAAAGGTCAGCCTGCTCCGCTACCTCAATAAAACTATTTTTGATACTATGAAACCAGATGAAGCAAGGATGTTTCAAGGGCATATTAACGAGCTTAAGGGGCTGGTCTTTGAAGCCACCTCTTCCGCTGGCAACCGCCGCATTAAACGCATCGATGAGCTATTATCTCACGCCTGTGAAAGAAATGCGGACTGGGGGCTTTTCCTGCAGGAGAAAATGGCTAAGTTTTGCCCCTACCTGGTTGTCAACATGACAGAAGCAGGTGCTAATGACAACATTGCAACCCGCATAGCCGAAATCGCCAGACAAAATCTCTCCATAAATATTCTGACCTTACCCAGCATCTCCTTTGACCAGGAAGTTAAAAACGTCGTGCATTACCTTGTGCCCGTACTGCTGGAAAGGCCAAAGAGTCAGGCCTCCCGGTGTGTTTTCAATATATTGCGTACCATACTGCAAAGGCATGTTGGAGATAGCGGCCTGGGTCAGCTCCTGGAAAATGCGACTGACGAAAAAATTGCCCCGGCATTTTTTCAGTTTATCAAAGGAGAGACGGGCACCACGTTTGGCAGCAAAGAAAGAAAAGTCGACCAAGTTTATGCCGGTTGGCGTTAAAGTTAAAATAAATTCGTAACAGGTTAGGTGTTTGAAACAGTCCTACATTCAGAAAAGGCTATTAATCTGGAACTCAGATCGTGCCATAGAGAGATTCGCCTGGGCGAAAAATCAGGAGAAGATAGACCCTCTTTATTTGGGTTTGCACTTCCCTGAGTTCCTGATTTCCTGATTTGATATGTTTCTTTGCACTTTTTATCATGCGTTTTCAAACCGCTAAAATGTTACGAAAGAGGTGTTATTACCCGTGCAGACTATCCCGTTATCTCTTGCTACTTCCAGTATGATCCTGGCCCGGGATATCCTCCGCGAAGACGGCATCATCCTTTGCGGAAAAGGAACCGCGCTGTCTGAGACCTTGATCGAACGATTAAAGAGATTAGGGGTTCAGACCATAACAGTGGAGGGACACCCCATTGCCGAGGAAGGTGAAAAGACGCTGGAAGGAGAACTGGCCGACCTTGAGGAAAGATTTCGCCCCAGGACAGGCGATCCCCTCCTCATGCGCGTAAAGGAAATAATAAAGGATCTGATCGTAACTTCATGGCAATAGAGTGGGACGAGGAAAAAATCGCCGGGTTCAGGGAAAAACTTAGACAGGCAAAGGCCCTGCCGACCCTGCCGGGCATTGTCTCCAAGTTAACCCAGATGGTCGAAGACCCCTCGGTCTCTGCCGACCGGATCGGACACGTTATCGCCAAGGATCAGATCCTGTCGGCAAAACTCCTTAAACTGGTCAATTCAGCATTCTACGGGTTTCCCGGGCGCATCTCTACGGTAAGCAGCGCCGTCATCCTTTTAGGATTTAATGTGGTGCGGAGCCTGGTGTTGAGCGCCTCTATTTTCGAGGCCATGGAAAAGACAGTGGTTGGTCTCTGGGAACATTCCCTGGGATGTGCAGCCATCGCTAATGTAATC
>DSAQ01000226.1 GCA_011046395.1 Pseudomonadota bacterium | reverse complement strand
TTTTATCCTGAGATGTTGACCAAGGCGATAAATAATGACCGGCAGGACAGTCTGGATTCCGATGACGCCGGGGACTCTTCTAAAGACAAGGACACGGCTTCCTATGAAGAAACGATGAATAGACTGCGAAGTCTCGGTTATGTCGGATAGCGGCCTCCATGCGATTAGGGAGATTCTGTCGGGGGTAAGGAAGTCATAGATGTCTTTGCCCATTCGGAGTTAAGGTATATCCAGAACCCCAGGATGGATACCTTCAGGGATATCGTCACCAGTTATGCTGGCGCGGGGGCTGTATATTGGGCGATGATAAGAAAAAGGCAATAGAAAAATATTTGACAGGATAACAAGATAGACATGATTTTAATCCAGTTAATCAAAAGTATTCATCACAACTCTGGTCCAGACCTGACGCGAAGGGATTTGAATTCCATAAACTTTTGCCTCCAAAATATTACAGGTACCACAGAGGGATTTCAGGTAAGTGGCACTAGGGCGGGCCTGAAGGAGGTCATATGGAATATGGAGATCTGACGGAAACTATTATAGGCTGTGCTTATCGTGTATATAATAAAATGGGGTTTGGATTTCTTGAAAGTGTATACGAGAAATGCTTGCTCATAGAATTACGTAAAGCTGAGGTGCAAGCTGAATCGCAAAAACCTATTATAGTTTTCTACGACAATGAGGTTGTAGGGGAATTTGTAGCTGATATCATAGTCAATGATACGATTATTCTAGAACTGAAATCAGTTAAGAGAATTATTAAAGCTCATGAGGTACAACTGGTCAATTACCTTGTTGCTACGGGAAAACCTGTAGGCCTGATTTTGAATTTTGGAGAGAGTAAGGTTGAGGTTAAACGTAAAGTAAAGGTTTTAAATTGAGAGCTAAACAAGATAAGAAAAACTATCCTGTTGTTCCTGTTAATCCTGTCGAGAAGAGTTGAACTGTTGAAAAAGGAATATGTAGGATATGGTTTGATTTTAGTTCCTCTTACCCCCATCCTTAACACCCTGCCAATTTTCGGCCAAAATCTTTTTTATCCAAGCGACGCTGTTGTCTTACTTGTTATCCTGTGCTATCTGGGTTCCTTGTTTTCCAAAAGCTTTCGACTAATAAGGACTGATATTGACCTGCCTTTTATGGGATATTCCCTGGTGGCCTCACTGGCTGTCCTGGTATCCTTGATTTCTAAAGGCGATATGGCAGGTAATGTAAGGCTGCTAAAGATACTCTTTGAATCCTGCCTCGTTTATTACATAACTGTTTCGTTTCTCACCTCTCGTAAGGACCTTATGAATAAGGTTATCCTTGCCATTATTTCGTTTTTTTTCATTATTTCCGCCCTCGCCGTTTACAAGTTTTTACGCAGCGGTTCCGTACCCGGCTCTGTATTTAACGACTCTGAAGCGCTGGGCATCTACCTGACGCTGGTGTTGCCTTTAATATTGGGGCTTATGCTTTATGGTTACAGCGGGACGGGGAAGGCGCTGGTGGGTATCATCTTTTCCCTGGGTTGTGCGGCGCTCTTTCTGTCGTCTTCCCGGGCCGGCTGGATAAGCGGGGCTATTACCCTATCAATTCTGGGTGTACACAGACTGGTTCTGGGAGGCAAGTATGTTGTGAAAAACGACGGGGCAGGCAAGCGCAAGAAAGCGAAGGCCTTTTTAGCTATACCGGCGTTGAGTGGCGTGCTATATTATTTATGGTTTTACTACGTTCAAGGGCCCATCAGAGATGTTTTCTACCTGCGCTTTATGTCTATATTTTCTGATAATACATTCGGTGGCAGGGTTGATTTGTGGGAGTCTGCTTGGAGGTTAATCCAGGATTCACCGCTGCTTGGGCATGGTCCGACCGTAAACGTCTATAATCTCTATTTGCAGACTGCCGCTCAATTTGGATTGGTGGCGCTAATTCTTTTCCTCTTTGTGTTTATGAAATTTTTTGGAGTTACATTTGGTCGTTTGAAGAATATCAAATCTTCACGTGAGTTCGGCGTAGTTATGGGAGGGGCTTTGGGTGTTCTGGGGTTGTTGATCGTAGGTATGGCCGAATCAGCGCTGGGCAGCAGGATGTCGCCGCTCTTCTGGATGCAGGTGGGGATGGTGATGGCGTTACAGAAGATGGCAGATAACAGGCAGGGCCGAGCATCAGGGTCACATCTTCATATGTCATTAGCAAGGAATAACGAAGAAAGGGGACGTAATTCCGTTCCAACGCAGTGTCTTCTTCTGGTTCCAGGGAAGCTTAAAGACAACTAATTGAAATCTTTGCTTTTATCTGTATTGCTACGGTTTCTGATTCAGACGGTTATGCTTATAATATCGCCTGCAGTCTGTGGTGCCCTTACCCCCGAAGAAGTGCTAGTTGTAGCCAATAAGATGGCCTGGCACAGTTGTGATCTGGCTGAATATTACATGAAAAGGCGCGGGATTCCTGCAGAGAACCTGATCGAGCTGAAAGCGCCTGTTACAGAACACTGCAACAGGGATGACTACGAACAATATATCGCATCTCCCATCCGGGCTTTTCTTAAGAAAAACGACCCCGAAGGCAGCCGGTTTCGGTGTCTGGTCACTATGTATGGCATCCCGCTGCGTGTCTATCCCCCGAAGCTTACGTCGGAGGATCAAAAGCGTTTGTCAGGGCTACAAAAGCAGCAGGATGTTATACGCGAACAGATCAGTAAGGCGGAGCGTGAGCAGAATAAGAAGGAACTGACAGCACTAAAGGACGCGGAGACACAACTCAAGAAACAGATCGATCGCGCGCGAAAGACTCTGCAAGGAGCCGCGGTTGACTCGGAGCTGGCCTTGGTCAGAGAAGACCACTATTCGTTGGATGGCTGGCTTCCCAATAAATATTTTCTGGGATATCGGGGACAGAAAATCGACAATATGCCGCAAAATGTCCTTGTGGTCAGCCGGCTGGACGGGCCTTCAGAGGAGATTGTACGCCGCATTATTGACGATAGCCTTGAAACGGAAAGAGAAGGGCTGCGCGGCACAGCATACTTTGATGCCCGGTGGCCGGATCCGGGCGATAAAAAACTAACCGGCTATGCATTTTACGATCGTGCCATTCACAACGCGGCCCGCGTAGTGGAAAAGAGTAAGCGGATGCCGGTCGTAGCGGATTCTCAGGCAAAACTTTTTCAGCCGGGCCAGTGTCCGAATACAGCTTTTTACTGCGGGTGGTACAGCCTGGCGCATTACGTGGATGCCTTCACGTGGGCACGGGGCGCGGTGGGGTTTCACATCGCCAGTTCGGAATGTACAACGCTGAAGAATAAAGGCAGCCAGGTCTGGTGCAAGGTAATGCTGGAAAAAGGGGTGGCGGCTACGTTGGGCCCGGTGGCCGAACCGTATGTCCAGGCTTTTCCGCCGCCTGATCTTTTTTTTGCCCTATTGATCGATGGGCGTCTGACCCTGGCCGAATGTTACGCCCTTTCTAACCCATTCTGGTCGTGGCAAATGGTTTTGATCGGGGACCCTTTATATCGTCCATTCAAAATGGACGTAAGCGCCAATTGAACTATCAAAAAACAAGGCATAACATTTTCGACCCGGGACAAGGAGATGGGAATTTCAGAGAGCAAATGGATCGTATTTTATGAATGGCTTACAGGTAGCAAAAGAGATTCTGTCACAGGCAAGGTATCACTTTTATCGTCTTTCCGGCGTTGAGGTCTATGGGGTCCAGATCGATATCTTTTTGCATTTCCTGGTTGGGGGAATAATATTTTACTTATGCCGAAGAAGGTATCCGGTTATCAAATCCCTGGCTATTTTGACCGCCCTCATCTTATCTAAGGAAATCATAAATGTCTTTGCCCATTCGGAGTTAAGGTATATCCAGAATCCCAGAATGGATACCTTCTGGGATGTTGTCACCAGTTATGCCGGGGCCGCGTCTGTCTATTTAGTTTCCATCCGAAAACCCAAGGCCTGTTAGCCGCAGACCCACGCAGACGGGCGCAGACGGAAAAAATGGGTTGCCGGAGACTATTTTGGACGCAGATGACGCAGATAGCTCAGATGAAGGCGTAAAACGTAAGGGCGGGAAGATGTTGAGAGATTGATGGAACGATGGAATAATGATGAGAATGGATTTTATGCACGAATCATTTGCAATATGTAATACAAGGCGTTATTGTGTATTACAAGGAGGTGGATACAAATGGGCGCCACTTTAACAATAAGGATAGATGATCAGACAAAAAAAAGGCTTGAACACCTTGCGATGGCCACTGCACGATCGAAATCCTATCTTGTGAACAGCGCGATCAAGGAGTTCATCGCGGCTAATGAATGGCAGGTGCAAGAGATAGAAAATGCGGTCAAAAAGGCTGATCAACCGGATGCGAAATTTATAGACCATGAAGAGGTCTCGGCATGGCTTGATACCTGGGGTTCTAATAAAGAGAAGGATCCCCCAAAATGCGACTAAAATGGTTGGGCGATGCCGTTAATGATCTCATTGAGATTCGAAAATACATTGCAACCGACAATCCCGGCGCTGCCCGCAATGTGGCGGAGCGGATCAAGAAAGAAGTCGGTCATCTTAAAGAACATTCAGGCCTGGGAAGGCCGGGAAGAGTAGAGGGGACTCGTGAGCTTATCATTTCGGGTTTTCCTTACATCATCCCTTACCGAGTAAAGAATGATGTGGTTGAAATTCTTCGTGTGCTGCATGGGGCAAGAAAATGGCCGGAAGAATTGTGAGTTATCGGTTATCGTTATCGGGGTCACATCTTCATATGTCATTAGCGAGGAAGTATTGGAATATCAGGGTCATAAAGTAAAGAACCCCGTGTTCCCGCGCAGGGTATCCAGGGGATTTGATTGTTATTTAAATGCCTTGGACAACAATGTTTGCAAATAATTATGTAGCTCTGTATAAATAGGATGCCGCTGGCGGTATAAGTTAGTTTTTTACGAGGTCATCCTTCTTAACCAATGGAAAAGGATTCTAAAATATATATAGCCGGCCATCGCGGCCTGGTGGGATCGGCCATCGCACGCAGTCTTAACGCCCTGGGTTATACTAATCTGATCCTGCGAACCAGCCGGGAACTGGACTTAAAGAGACAGGCCGAAGTCGAGGCATTCTTTGCCCGGGAAAGGCCGGAATATGTCTTTATGGCCGCAGCCAGAGTAGGCGGGATTCTGGCCAACAATACCTATCCCGCTGACTTCATTTACGACAATATCGCCATCCAGACGAACCTGATCCACGCTTCTTATATAAATGGCGTCAAAAAGTTGCTGTTTTTAGGCAGCTCCTGCATTTATCCGAGGCATTGCCCCCAGCCCATGAAAGAGGAATATCTTCTCACCGGCCCGCTCGAGCCTACCAATGAGCCCTACGCGGTGGCCAAGATCGCCGGTATAAAGATGTGCCAGTCCTATAACCGTCAATACGGGACCAACTTTATGAGCGTCATGCCTACCAATCTTTACGGGCCAAACGATAATTTCGACCTGGAGACATCGCATGTGCTTCCGGCCTTAATCCGAAAGTTCCATCTCGCCAAATTGACCCTGGAGAAGGATCGGGAATGCCTTGCCCGCGATGAGGCGCAATATGGGTCTATTCCCGGGGATATTAAGGCTGCGCTTGGCATAGCTTGCCCCTCACGGCTCACCCCTCGCGTAACCGTCTGGGGTACCGGAGGTCCCCGTCGTGAGTTCCTGCACGTAGATGACCTCGCGGATGCCTGCATCTTTATTATGAGGCATGTTAATGCCACAGCCGCTGCCGCATCCAATTCAGACATTATAAACATCGGCTGCGGCCAGGACCTTGCCATCAAGGAATTGGCTGAATTGACAAGAGAAGTGGTCGGTTTTGAGGGTGAACTCGTCTTCGACACCACTAAACCTGATGGTACGCCTCAAAAACTTCTTGACGTCAGCAAATTAAAAGGACTTGGTTGGGAACCCAAAATCGGTCTGAGAGACGGCATCCGGCGGACGTACGAGTGGTACCGCCAATCAGGAAAAGATACAGGCTCATCGTGAAAGAGTGCGGGTAAATTTCTCTTATAATAAGGCATGCTTCTTATTACTACAGCGACACATCCAGGAATAACCTAGTACCATGTAACATTTAATATTTCGTTTTTTGGCAATATGTGGCATAATTGGTGGCAATCCAACAAAGGAGGCCGCCATGTCACCGAGAT
>DSAQ01000124.1 GCA_011046395.1 Pseudomonadota bacterium | reverse complement strand
CGGTTCTGGCAAGGTGAAAACTATCACCCCGCAGATCGAGGTCTCCAACATGCGCCCAAACCGGAGCTATCCTACACGAAATCATTTTGCTTGTCTATTAAATAATATGTCGCTGTAGTACTATATTAAACCCCATATCTTGAAGGAGACCGGCACATGCCGTGAGAATTTTTGCTTCGTCTTTTGTTTCATATTTTCTAGTTTGTATTTGGCGCTGTGCGAGAGATTCGGGACTTAAAGATAAGGCATCTTTTGGGATTGTTTGACATCCGGTCATAAGTAAAATACTAACAAGGAATAAAAGTATAAACCTTCTCATCGTTCGCCCCCTCTTAAAACCTTGATGCATGGTATGCAAAATCACGAACCTTTTTGTCATGGTCAAATTTGATAATGATTGTTAGTGCTTGCTGACTTGTCGAAGATGAGCCTGCACTTCCTTTATAACCAAACAAAATCAACGTACCATAACCTGAACTTTCAGATTGAACCCTATCGGTAGATATTTTGTCATATATCCATACCTCACGCCCCTGCTCGTCTGTAGAAACAATATTGGGAGAGCCTAACGCCGCTGCTACTTCTGCGCCCGACATACCTTTTTTAATTTCTTTTTGTACTGTCCCGACTGTTAATCGGTCACCTTGCAATCCTTCTTGTGTACCGGCTGCGTGTCTTGCAGCACTACAGCCTGCAAAAACTGCTATACAAGAAATAAGAAAACCTATGGCTATCCCTTTCCTCATCATTTTTCCTTCCTCCTTCATGTTAATGGTTGCTTTATAATTCCTCAATCAAGACGATAGTTCGTCGGTCATATCTTAGCAGATAACGGCCAGGCTGACAGGTACGCGGGCGCTTTTTCCGCGCATCCTTGTCCAGCCTGATGTTATATGGATTTCAATTCCTCATCCCTCAATGTGATTTCCCGGTGACCGAATTCAAATGCTCTAGGGCTACGAATCACCCACTCCATTTCAAGTACACCATTTTCGGGGGGCCATTTCCTGAGTCGAAGAAAGGGAACTGACCGCAATAGTGAAATCGAGAATGGATATTGAGGGTCAGGATGTAGTATCCCGACTACTAAGCTCTTATCACTAAAGATGCTTACCAAAAGGACCGCAGATATACTCCGTCGACATGATTCAACTGCTCCATTCTTGTCGAATTTAAAAAAGATAGAATCCTTGAGATCGGTTACAAGGTCGACTTTATAAGGAGATTCGTCTCCTATGGGAACTCTGATTTTCGTATCACTTCCCATTAAGGATTCGGCGCCGCGTGGACCAATTAAAATATCCGATCCTATGTGTTCACATGTAATTACTACGACCCTCGGTGTAGGATATCCAGAGACTTGGGGAGCTTTATCGGATACCTTGGTTCGTAACACATGGGTAATCATTCCGAACCAACCGGGTGAGGATTCGAAGGCATCATTTGTCATTCCGGACTGAGTTGCAACAGACTCAGTTTGAATACAGGACACTTCAGTTATGAACTTATTCTCCCCAGATACTACCAGAAAATCAGCACCTCCAGTGCTTATGTCTTCGGAAATTGTTACTTTATCGAAGTTGGACCTGAAGTAGGAGAAGACGATTGCCTCAGCTCTTGCACCCTGCGGGTTAGAGTTCAGGCGGCTACAATAGGTCTTATAGTGCATTGGGTATTTGACTTCCAAAAACACCTTATAGCTTTCGACAACCTCGGAGAGGATAGGGTGTAGCATGGCCAAGCCCTCCTGAACCATACAACATTATATATTATATCGCCTCGACTTTTTTCATCAAAATTCGCATAGAAAAGTGATGATACTACAATTTGGCAAACAGTACAATAAAATGAAATCCAATTAAATATCAATTAGATAAGCCGATAGCATAAAATCCATAAGTCTGCTTTTTGTTGTAATTATCAATGTTATGTCGACTCGACATAAGTATGGCAATTTATTATCTGGATGCCTGGTGATGTATGTCCCCATTGCCATCATGGCAGGCTTATCCGGCACGCCACGGCGTATCTTCGACCCGTACAAACTTTCTGTACATACTCTCAACCGTCTTCTGAGTCACATACGGCTTGTGGACCCTGAACCCACCTCCAAAGGAATGAGGAATATGCATGAGTTCGTGGATAAGAACCTTAATCTGCTCTTCTTTGCTGAGCTTATCAAACCTTTCAGAAATAACCTCAATAATATAATGAGGCCTCTGGTTGAGGGCTAATTGCATGATTCTGGAAAGACCGTGGCAGCGGGCGATTACCCTCTTGCTATTAGAGTTTTTGCTCCTTATACAAACCAGCCTGGATTCATCCACATGGGTCATTTGTAGTTTATGAATAATGCCTTTTATTGAGGTACCAATGTCCTCGGCCACTTCGTACTGAATCATAGGCAAAAAATAAGCATAGCTAAAAGGGAAAATCAAGAGATTTCGATCACCCTGATCCACCATCAAGACATCATCTACGGCGTTGCCTTCGATCGCTCCTCCTTGCGGCGTATTGCTCCATACGCCTTGTCGTCGCTCCTCGGCGCCTTGCATCTAATATCTTGCCGGTGATCAGGAATACTCCATAATCTGAACCTGCTGATTTTAATCTTGATAGCCAGATTAGACGGCGGATTTGGGATCAGATGGCGGGGGTTTAGTAAATGTCTCAGCTACGCGGCGTTACCTTTAGACCCGGCCTTCAGCCCTCAGACAATCCTTAAATACCTTGTAGAAATGCTCATGCTGGGATAGCGACTTTTGCAAGATCTCCCGCATTTCGCCCAAGTCCTTTTCATTGATAATAGCATCTACAGAGAGGGAAAAAGCCATTAACGTATCCAGTGTCCGGTACTGAGTGGAAATGAGAAATAGAAAGATATTGCGCCGTATAGATATAGGAAGGCGCTCCAGATACTTTAAAATGGGGTTGTTTTCCGCCCCTCCTTCCGCAGATTTTTCACTTACAACCATCACGCCATAATGATTATAACGTACCTTGGCATAAAAGGTCCGCAGGTCATCGGCCGCACTCGTTTTGTAGTAAAACTCCTCCAGGACACGAACAACGCTCTCCTTCATAGACTCATCCGGCACACAAACCAGCCCTGCCTTCGTCCCTTCCTCGAAGAATTCAATGGCGACATCCTGATCGGTATCCGGCAAAGGGCCGGGCTCTTCACTTTTTCCCCTCGTATCTATAGAAATCTTACCTTTGCAATCCGGACAGGCAAGGACGACTTTAGTGTTCGCCGGTAACTTTTCATCTGGAACAAGAAAGCGCTTCTGACATCCCGGGCATGAGATTTCCATATTTAAGACTTACCTCCTGTGTTCCTTGCCATAATCCCCGTCCAGCTTCAACCCCTCAATATCGGAGGTCTTTTCACCTTTTTGGGCCTTAAGCTGGTCTATGCCCCGGCTGACCACCGCACGGTGTGAGGCATAAGCCAGAGCAGTTTCTTCAGTGATCAGGCCTCGCTCGTAACAACGGAGAATATCTTTATCAAAGGTCTGCATGTTAAATGCCTCACCGCTGTCTATGATCTCGTAAAATGTCTTTCCTTCTGATTCGCCATTCAAAATAGAATCTTTGATCCGTACGTTGTTATTCATGACCTCGAAAACAGCCACTCTCCCCCCGCCCACTTTGGGCAGGAGTTTCTGGCAGACCACCCAGCGTATAGTATCAGCGAGGCGTATGCGGATCTGCTGTTCTTCATCCTTACTAAACATGCCTATAATACGGTTGACGGTCTGACCGGCATCTACCGTATGCAGGGTGGAAAACACCAGATGACCTGTCTCCGCAGCGCTCAGACCGATCTCTATGGTTTCGCGGTCGCGCATCTCGCCCACCAGGATTACATTCGGGGCCTGCCTGAGGGCCGCACGAAGCCCATGGGCAAAGCTATCAAAATCCGCCCCCAGTTCCCTCTGGTTAAATGTGGCCTTCCTATGGGCGTGGACAAACTCTATCGGGTCTTCCAGGGTGATAACGTGCAGCGGCTCCGCCTCATTTATCTCATTGAGGATGGCCGCCAGAGAGGTCGATTTACCGGTACCCGTGGCTCCGGTAAAGAGAATTATCCCATTTTTTTCCCTGGCCATTTTATAAAAAGATTCGGGCAGTTCAAGTTCCTTAACGGTCGGGATATGGGTGCTCAACTTCCGCATCACGGTAGAGTAATAACCTTTCTGCTGAAAGACGTTTACCCTGAAACGCGCCTGACCGGCAAGCTGATAGGAAAAATCACAGGAACCTTCCCGAACCAGGGCCTTAAGCAGCCTTGCATCCGAACCCATCAGGTGAAGGGCAAATATCTCTGCCTGATAAGGCGTAATCTGCTCAATGGGCGAATCCAGGGATACCGGAACCAGACGACCCGATGAAACTACCTGAAATGGCCGCCCCACAGTTACGTTGAGGTCGGAGATGCTCTCCTGAGACTCCAGCATCCGGGCTATGATATGATCAATGTCAGCCTTATTCAGAGACAATTTTTATACCTCCGTGAAATCTTCCGGCGGCTTCTTTAAAAGTTGGACAAATTTTTCTTTGTTTATACCCTTGTTATACGCTTCAGCGGCATCGATCCACCCCTTCTGCAGGAGTTCCATAATGGCATCGTCCAGGGTCTGCATGCCGTATTTTTTACCGGTCTGCATGGCAGATGGGATCTGATAGGTTTTTCCCTCACGGATGAGGTTGCGCACTGCCGGTGTGGCAATCAATATTTCCAGGGCCACACACCGGCCTTTAATATCCACGCGTTTGAACATAGTCTGTGAGACCACAGCCCGCAAGGCATCAGCCAGAGTAGAGCGCACCTGGGGCTGCTGGTTGGCCGGGAAGATTTCAATCATGCGGTCCACGGTCTTGGAGGCGTTCAGTGTGTGTAAGGTAGCAAAGACCAGATGGCCGGTCATAGCCGCCTCCATGGCCAGGGCGATAGTCTCCAGATCCCGCAGCTCACCTACCAGGATAATGTCCGGGTCTTCGCGCAAGCTGGCCCTGAGGGCCGCGGAGAAAGACTTCGTGTGCGTCCCTACCTCACGATGGTTTACAATACAGCCCTTACTCTTGTGCACGAACTCGATAGGATCTTCGACGGTGATAATATGATCTTTGCGGATCGTATTGGCCTGATCAATAATCGCAGCCAGCGTCGTTGATTTACCGCTGCCGGTGGGACCGGTCACTAATATCATACCTTTAGGGAGCATGGCCAGATTCTTAACCACCGCCGGCAGGCCCAATTGTTCGGCCGACAGGATATTGCTTGGTATCTCTCTGAAAACCGCCCCTATGCCGTATTTCTGCATGAAAAAATTGGCGCGATACCTGGCTAAGCCTGGAATCTCATGACCGAAATCGAGATCACCGGTCTCCTCAAATATCTTGATCTTGTCCTCCGGGGTGATCTCGTAGAGCATGGCCTTTAGTTCGTCATTTTCCATGACCTTATACTTGACCCGTTCCATCTCACCCCGGATACGCAAGATAGGTTGAGATCCAGATATAAGATGCAGGTCCGAGGCACCCTGCTCATGCATCAATTTAAAGAAGGCATCAATCTGGGCCATCTTCAGCCAATCCTCCGCTTGGGTTAAATATTTATCACTCCAGGCCGTCAGCTTTCAGCCTGCTGATCTCTGATGGTCCGCCGCAGGCGGACTGAATGCATAATAGTTACGTCACATATATCGACACAAAAAAGAAAAACCTTAATCATTGGAGCCTCTTGCAAAACTGTTTGTCATCCCCGAATGCTTCTATCGGGGATATGGTTTTTCAAGTCGTGCCAAAGGCAGATTCGCCGAGGCGAACAGTTAGAACCAGATTCCCGCTCAGAATCGCTGCGGGAATGACAGAATTGGGACTTTTGCAAGAGCCTCACTGGATTCAACCTTTCTGAACAGGCCGGCTGAGGACAAACGCTTGTCCTGCTTACATTGGAAGCTACTATGTCTATTTTGGTAAGAATAGGATATTTCTAAATTGGCTTGACATCCAGAAAATTAAGGCTTGACTTTAAAATTTTAAATCGATACTTTTAAAAACTTGTGTACAAAGATTCAGTTTACAGTTTAGAAAGGGGAAAACATGGGGATTCAGTTAGACAAAGTTCGCAATATAGCCTTGATTGCTCATAGCGGCGCAGGCAAAACATCCCTGACTGAAGCAATGCTTTTTGCAGCGGGACGGACAAATCGTCTGGGCCGGGTAGATGACGGCACCTCAATCCTGGACTACGAACCGGAAGAAATCAAAAGAAAAATTACCATAAGCTCGGCCTTTAATCAT
>DSAQ01000257.1 GCA_011046395.1 Pseudomonadota bacterium | reverse complement strand
GGTCTCTTCCCAGTATATCCACAAAATTGCCGACCGTAGATGAGCTGGTAAAGGTCACCATATCGATTTCTCTGCCTTCCAGAAGCTTAACCAGGGCCTCGGCCTCTTCCGCCTCCGGTTTGATTGTCTTGTAGGCGGGTACCACCTCCACCACTGCACCAGCCTCGACCAGCTTCTCCGGCAATATCTCCCTGGCTACTTCCGCCCGGGGAATAAGCACTTTCTTACCGGCTATACCCAGGGCCTTCAGACCTTCAATGATCCCCTCAGCCCGGTATTCGGAAGGGACAAAGTCCGGTTTTAGATAAAGCTCTTCCAGCATCTCAGCCGTCTTGGGGCCAATAGCGGCCACCTTACATTTGCCTAAAGAACGGAGATCACAGCCGGTAGCCCGTAGCCTCAGCAAAAAATTCTTGACGCCGTTAACGCTCGTAAAGATGACCCAATCAAATTCTTCGATATCCTTTATGGCCTTATCAAGCGGCTCCCAACTGTCCGGGGGAACGATACATATAGTGGGAAATTCCTCGCAGGCCGCACCCAACTCTTCGAGTTTTTGCACCAGATCACTCGCCTGTTCCCGCGTACGGGTAACCACAATACGTCTTCCAAAAAGAGGCTTGTTTTCAAACCAGGAGAGAGATTCCCGTAAACCTACCACCTCGCCCACCACGGTTATGGCCGGTGGTTTCAGACCTTTCTCTTTCACCAATCGCACGATATCTAAAAGGCGTCCCACGACCGTCTCCTGTTTGAGGGTCGTACCCCAGCGGATGACTGCGCAGGGCGTCTCGGGAGACCGCCCATTCGCAACGAGATTCTCTACAATATGGGGAAGGTTTTTTACCCCCATAAAAAAAACGAGTGTCCCTATGCCGGTAGCAATCTTATCCCAGGCAATACCGCTTTCCTCCTTGGTCGGATCTTCATGTCCGGTAATGAAGGCCACGTTTGTGGTATAGCGGCGGTGGGTGAGCGGTATGCCCGCATAGGCGGCCGCGGCAATCCCGGAAGTTACGCCGGGTACCACCTCAAACGGCACTCCAGCCTCAACCAACTCCTCGGCCTCTTCTCCGCCCCGGCCAAAGATGAAAGGATCTCCGCCCTTAAGACGTACCACACGTTTCCCTTTCCTGGCACGTTCGACAATGAGGCGGTTTATATCCTCCTGGGCCATAGTATGGCAGCCGCCTTTTTTCCCCACATAGATGCGCTCCGCCTCTTCCGGAACATAGTCAAGGTGGCGCTTACTGGCCAGATAGTCATATATGACCACCTCGGCCTCACCCAGGACCTCTCTGGCCTTGACCGTAATCAGGCCCGGATCGCCCGGCCCGGCCCCTACCAGAAATACCTTTCCGCTCTTCTTCATTTGAGTACTGGACATCGTTATTTTTCCATTAATCTAGAGTTCGTTCGTATACCTCTTCCAGCACCTGCCGTGCACCCATACCTAAAATATCTTCGGCCAGGACCGTACCCAGACCTTCCGGCTCACTTAGCGGGCCGACGATATCCTTCTTAAAAAGGCGCTTGCCTGATGGGTCGGCCACGATACCGCGCAGGATAAGCCGCCCATCCCGTATCTCCCCAAAGGCCCCGATCGGCACCTGACAGCCGCCCTCGAGCCTTTTCAAATAAGCCCGCTCGGCCTGGACGGCTATAGCCGTCTCACTGTGATTCAAGAAAGAAATGGCCTCTAAGAGGTCTTTATCTTCACGGCGAAGTTCAATACCGAGCGCCCCCTGCCCAATAGCCGGCAGCATAATCTCAACCGGCAGATATTCAGTAATCACGTCTTTAATGCCCATGCGATTGATACCGGCCGCAGCCACAATTACCGCGTGCAGGGACTCTGTCTTTAGTTTCCGTATGCGCGTATCCAAATTCCCCCGGAGTGAAATGATCTCAAAATCTCCCCGATAGGCCAGGAGTTGGGCACTGCGTCGAAGACTGCTCGTGCCGATCCGGGCCTTTAAAGGAAGGCCGCCAAGTTTTTCTCCCCCTTGAGTGATAAGCACATCACGGGGGTCTTCCCTTTCTGTTGTAATACCAATATGAAGTTCAGCCGGCAAATCCGTAGGGACATCCTTCATACTGTGCACGGCCAGGTCAATCTCACCACGCAAAAGGGCCTCCTCGATTTCCTTGACAAAAAGACCCTTTCCACCGACTTTCGCCAGAGGAACGTCCAGGATCTTATCGCCTTGAGTAGTTATCTTGACTAAGGAAACCCGGGAATCCGGTAACTTGGCCTCGATCTCATCCTTAACCCATGTAGATTGGGTCATGGCCAGAGCACTGCCACGGGTTCCGATGCGTATGTTTTTCAAGTCAAAAGGCATATCCAAGGTCCTTATCTTAACCGGGCAAAAAACATAAAAAACCGGCAGCCTCCATCTCAGGAAGGCTGCCGGGATATGTTCAATATTAATGACACGTGCTGCACGATTTGCTGGAGCAACTTGTACAGCTAGTTGAGCTGGCTGTGCTCGTAAACTTACTCCCACTTTTAAAAGCGCAGGAGGACATTAGTCTCTCTAAATGGGTACTATGACATTTGGGGCAATCAATCTGGTCTGATTTAGTGAGTACTAAAGTTTCAAAGTCTTTTCCACAATCCAGGCAGTGAAATTCAAAGATAGGCATCCTTTATCCCTCCTAAACTACAAAACACTGGCACGTCTTACGCTGATCAGCGTCCCGGCCTCGACATCATCCAAAATTTCTACCCCTTTGGTTACCTGTCCGATGATGTTGACTTCGCTGGCCGCCCTGATTTCGTCGCCCTTACTGGCTGGTGTCGGACCCCAAAAGATGCAAAAGGCATGACCAGTCGGCCAATAGCCGAGCGTCCCCCTTTCCACAATCTGACGTGCCCCGATCTCAAGGGGGACATGAACCGGGATAGAAAAATATATCTCTTTGCCCCAGGTCTGACACTCGCTTTCTATCGGCAGTGCCTCCCATATCGCATGGGCTGTGTCTGTATCATTCAATACGGCTTCGATCAGCCTACCGGAAACATCTACGTGGATGTGTTTCTCCATGCTTAACCCCGGCCCGCCTCTAACTCTTCCAGGATGGCCGCAGCCAGCAGCGGCACCATAATCTCATGATGTCCGACCAGACAATAACCCTGGCCGCCTTCCATTGTGGGCCGGGAAACCACATTAGTCATGGGCCGATAATGGCGGATAAAGTCCATATTCACGGTTGTAAACTGTTTCACCTCGTGGCCGAGGTTCCGGGCCACACTGAGAGCCTTTAAAAAGACCTCCGGGAGGATTACCGCTGAACCGATATTAAAATATACCCCACCTTCCAGCATAGCTGCCAGGCTGCAAAAAAGCCTAAAATCTTGCAGGCTGGTATTTCCTATAGCTGCGCCATCGGCCTTTGGGTGCATATGGATGATATCGGCGCCGATAGCCACGTGAACCGTCAGCGGAATATCCAGCCTGGCTGCTGTGGCCAGCAAGCTCAAGTGGGCGTAAGGTAAGCCACTTTCCAGTATCTTTTTACCCACTGCTTCACCAAGCCCCAGACCTTCCCGTGCCCCCCGGATTATAGCCTCATTGAGAAAGCCGCCCGTTTCCTCAGCCATGCCAAAATCGCCGCCACCCAGTACTGCAGCCACATCCTCGGAGGTCCGGCCTACCATGGCTATTTCTGTGTCGTGGATAATACAGGCCCCGTTTACGGCCAGACCGGAGACAACGCCCTTTTCCATAAGGGTAATCAGGATGGGATTCAAGCCCACCTTGATAACATGGGCGCCCATCCCGACCAAGACTGGCCTGCCATTACGGACGGCCTCAGCCACCCTTTTTACAATGGCACGTAAATCACTGCCTGCCAGGATATCGGGCAGTGCCTGCAAAAAATCAGAGAACCGGGCCCCGGGCCGGATAGCCCGGCCAAAACGTTCTCGGGAAACCCTGCTCTCTCTTTCTTTGAGACTATAGGTCTTGATTTTTCCAGTGTCAATCGGCCTAATTTTTTGTTTCATGCCTTAAGTCCGGCCCGATGTAGAGATGATAAAACGGCTAATTTGCGCAGACGAACGTTGATGAATTCGTAAAAAAACCTTTTCACCGCTGAGCACGCCGAGTCCGCAGAGAAAAACTATAGACTATTCAATATGTTATCTCCGCGTTCTCTGCGACCTCTGCGGTAATTTGTTACTTTTTACGAAGCCGTCAACGTTGGAAAAGGATATAATCCACCAGTTCACAGAGAATGTGCCCGAACAGACCATGTGCCTCCTGCACGCGCGGCACATGGTCAGAAGAAACGACAAATGCCAGGTCAGCCACCCCGGCTATCCTGCCGCCATCCTTCCCGGCCAGGGCTACGGTTTTAATCCCCATCTCTCTGGACACTTCCAGTCCCTTGACTACGTTGGGCGAATTACCGCTGGTGCTGATACCCAGGGCAATATCTCCTTCGCAACCAAGGGCTCTTATCTGCTTAGCAAAGACCTCACTATAGTCATAATCATTACTGATACTGGTCAAAATCGATGTGTCGGTGGTTAAGGCTAAGGCGGGCAGGGGCGGTCTTTCGATTATAAAGCGGTTGACAAACTCTGCGGCTATATGCTGGGCATCAGCCGCACTGCCACCATTGCCGAAGATAAGCAGTTTCCCGCTACGGCCAAATGCCTCTGCAATCCATGCGGCCAATTCTTTAATTCGATCGGCATGTTCCAGGATAAATTTTTCCTTTATTCTCAGGGAATCCTGTAAACTCCGCTGAATAATATGATCCACCTTCTCCCCCCTGCAAAGCGGGATCAAGATAATATTTTTATCTATGCCTGTCAACGTTAATGTCCTAATTTCCAAGCAAAATGGCCTACATACTTTAGCCGCCTTTCCTGTTGCAGCCCACTACTTTTAATATTAAATGTGCTGACCTACGACTGTAAAAAATAAAATTTTTTTTATCTTGCTGTTTTTTTTGTTGAAATCCTAGTGTAGATGTGATATTTGTCCCAGCAATCTTTATAAATAAAGATATAGGCTGCTTTTTAGCGAATACTCCGGCTTAAAGTAAGTACACATAAGGCCACCAGGGTTAGCAGGCTAACCACACTAATAATAATTAAGGGGGAGAATAAATTATGACCAAAGCGGAATTAGTTACAAAAGTAGCCGAAGAAGTGGGGATAAAAAAGGTAGAAGCAGAAAAAGCCATTAATACTCTTCTTGGCGCTGTTAAAGAAGTCCTCAAAAAAGAAGGTAGAATGGCACTTACGGGTTTCGGGACCTTTACTGTCTCCAAACGTAAGGCCAGAACAGGGCGCAATCCTCAAACCGGTCAGCCGATCAAGATTAAGGCAGCCAAGGTGGTCAAGTTCAGGCCGGGAAAAGACCTGAAAGGCCATATAAAGTAATAATATTCGTTATCAATAATTCGTATAAAAACCAGGCCGTCCGCCTTAGGGGGAGGGCCTGGTTTTTTATGGCCTTGACAATACAGGACAGGCGCAATAAATATGCTTAATTGCCATGGAATCAATGCGGGAAAGAATTTTACGCAGTCTCGAAAAGAAAATTTCCTATACTTTCAAAGATAAAACGCTCCTGGATCAGGCATTTGTACATCGCTCATACAGCTATGAACAGGCATCAAAACCAGTAAACAACGAATGCCTTGAATTTCTGGGGGACGCCGTACTGGGGTTGGCCGTCGGTCATCTCCTTTTTGTTAAATATCCGGATAACGAAGAAGGTACTTTGTCCCAGTTAAAGGCCAACATGGTCAGTGAAAACAGCCTATCCCAATTGGCCAGGAAATTAAACCTGGGGAAGTTTCTCATGTTGGGCAAAGGTGAAGAATTATCTGGAGGTCGCACCAAAAATTCTATATTGGCCGATACCTATGAGGCGCTCCTGGCTGCTATCTATCTTGACAGCGGACTGGAACCAGTACACAATCTGGTAAAAAAGCATTTTCTGCCGCTTCTCCCTGCGTCAATCAGCAGAAGATCTCTGCTGGATTTTAAGAGCCGGCTGCAAGAATACACACAGGAGGAATTCAAGGCGATACCGGAGTATTTCCTATTGAAAGAATCAGGGCCCGAACATCAGAAAAGATTTGCCATAGGTGTTAAACTTAAAGGTGAAATATTGGCCCGTGGGATGGGCAAAAATAAGAAAGCGGCTGAACAGAGGGCCGCCCAGAACGCCCTGAAAAAACTTGCAGCCGTCAAAATTGATGATCTCGCAAAAAGCTAATTTATACCGTTAACGGTATCCTATATGCAACGAACTTGACTATAACACCAAAAAGCAGCAAAGATATTTAAAGGGCGTAGCAGGTAACTGATACCGTTTGTACTTTGATGCTT
>DSAQ01000217.1 GCA_011046395.1 Pseudomonadota bacterium | reverse complement strand
GTTCCTGTGCCAACTCAAATGACAGAGCAGTAAAATTTGTAGTGCCCATAAATATGCCCATTATTAGCTTAACATATTGGTTTTCCTAAACTTTTAACTATGACTGTGGTAAACTTGGGTTAATGTTTCATGAGGGACAATAGATAACTTCGACGAAACGACGAAAGTGTTCCGATTTATAGGGCCTAGGCCTTTCTTTGGCACCCCCTTTCCATGCACGATTTTGCTTCGTTGAGCATAGATGCTGCGTACCTCCCTGTAAGTATCGACTTTGCCCTTCACGCTCCTTCCCAAGATTGTTGCGGCATGTTCTGAAACAAGGTGGGTTAACTCGGTAGATCGAGTCGACAATAAAGATTCGATCAGGATGGCTAGATTCGTAAAGACTTGATTCGAACCGTGCGCAATCAAAGCGCTCCAAAGATAGCTGAGAGCTATAGAAAAGCGGTCTATCTCCCAAATAAATGGCCTATAGTATTGTTCGATGCGGCCCAAGAGTCTTTTGATTCATCTGTCTTTAAGCTAAGCGGCCCAACATATACTTTATTTGTTGCACAAAATATAAAAATACTATGTGAGAATAGGGTTATTTGTCAACTATTTCTAGGAGAATAAGTCGGTCGGTATAAACTAAAAACTGGTAAGGTAAGATAAGGAGGTGAGAAAGGTCAGGTCATTCCTTTTCAGCCCTGGCTGGGGCTTGTTATCATAGCGGTCGATTAAACTCGCCTTTAAGAACAGCCCATCATAAATAGGGATGTAAACGTCGGTCTCCGAGCTTATCTCATAGTCGCTCCCTTCGGTTGAGCTCTGAATCCAGCGAAAAGTCTCTTCGATCCTTATATCGGCCAGAGGGACGTAGGAGAAGTCTATCCCCAGCAATCCCTTTAATTTCGACTCGGAACCACTGGGCTCATACCTTGTCTTTTCCCAAACCACTCCTATATCAGAGGAGAGAAAAAACTTCTCGGTGTCATAAAACCGGCAGCCAATGGCCGGGCCGATCTGCCAGCGTTGGTCTATGTCTCTCACCCGGTTCCTTTCAAGGTAGAAGTTTGCTGACCCATAAAGTTTTTTGTTCGGCAGGTGACTGTACTTAGACCTGAGGTCCCATCGGTCTGTAGAGACCTCGTCTCCGGTCTTCCCGCGGGCGTAAGCGGCCCCCAAAAGCAGATTATCCCTCTGTCTTTTCATCCTTGCCTTGATCTCAGTCCGCAGATCGTTACTCGTGCTGTTGCCACTGGTCTTCTGGTATCCGAGATCAAACTGCATAGTCCAATACTTGGGCCTCTCGCTGGAGAACCTCTTGATATGGACTTTGGCAATAGAATGCGTCACCCCATTTTGGTCTATGAGAGACCATCCTTTTTCATCCGCTTTTATCCTGGCACAAAGCGCCTCGTCCCCTTCCATCTGTATAAAAAAAGCCCCTTCTGTTTCCAGGGCAGATATACTCTGCCAGTCAACTTTTATCTCGGCGGCATATTCGGTTTTCACCTTTAATCGCCCCTGGGAAAATTCGGTAACCTTTCCGGTCAGCCTGTCCCCGTTAGAGAGCACAATAGTGTCCGCAGAGACCGTCATTGGGATAAAAAGAATAAAAAAGAGAAAAAGGAGGGAAAAAGCTCTCATGGGCAAGGACTCCAATTTTCCTTACCCTATCATAATGCCTGGGAAATGCAAGAATGCCGCATAAAATTAGGGAAAAATTTGGGGACCCTTCTCTTGTACTCCATATATTCATCGCCGAAGCGTCTCTGTAATTCTTTTTCTTCGAATGGAATGATGATCACGTGAACCGTAAAGAAATCCAGGATGGCTATCAAGCCCACGGTCAAGATGCCTGAGATCAGGAAGGCCCCCAGAAAGATCATGCTGTGCGCCAAATAGGTAGGATGCCGCACTATCGCAAAAGGCCCCTTTTTCACCAGGTGTATCTTCACCTTGTCTGAAAACTCCGGGATTCCAATGAGTCCGAACCTCAGGTATATGCCGGTCAGGATATGGAGGGCCAGTCCGGAGATAAAGAAGGCCCAGCCCAGATAGGTTAAGAACGCTGGAGCCGTAATTTGGTAAAAAAGAAGGCGTTCCTTTATGGCATAAAGGCTGTAGGCCAGAGGCAGCCAGAAGATGATCGGAAAGATGAGGGTCGCCAGGCCCAGCCTTTTGAAAAGACCGGTCATGAGGTGGACCGGGATCCAGAAGAGCGGGATGACCGGCCAAAAAATGATAACCGATAAGGCTATAAGGTTTTTCAAATCCATAGATCATTATACCAATTTTTCACAAAAAATCTTTGCTTACCGATACTAATCAAAACAGAGATGAAAACAAAACTGCCAGATAGTCATATAAGCGCTGTCCTCGTTCTTATCATAATTTTGCTGGGCCATGCAGGCCCGGTAGCGGGCGCTACCTACAAATATGTCGATGAAAATGGCGTTACCTGTTTCACGGATGATCCCGCCGCTATTCCCGAAGCATTGCAGGATAGGGTAGAGACAAAAGATTTTTCTGCTCCTAAGTCAGCTGAGCCTTCCCCATCCAACGCATCAAGAAGGAGCCGACCCAATGACCCTATCGTATTTACTCCCCAATCTTCCCCCCGGAGTAAGGACTTAATCCATTACCGATACGATGACCGGTTGGACCTGGCTGCAAACCTCCTCGGTTACGATATGGAGGTCTATCCTCAATTGTTCGGAGAGAAAATCGATAAGGCTCAAATAATCAGCCAGCTGGAGGCCATCGCCCGTGATATCAAAAAGGATATGAAGAAATGGAACAGAAACGACGCCAAAACACTGATCGGCTGCATGCTGGACAGAATAACGCATTTAGGTTTTAGTTATCAAAGTGTAAAGCTCGAAGAAAGGATAGTATCTCTTCCAGATATACTGAAGAGTAAAAGGCCAAACTGCCTTGGCTTCAGCCTCCTCTGCCTCGCCCTGGGAGAGCGATTAGGGCTGCCACTTTACGCAGTTGGCATCCCCTGTCCTAACGCCGGCGAGTTCCACATGTTCATCCGCTACGACGATGGCCAGGAACGGTTTAATCTGGAGGCTACCAATAGATGGGGGGCCTGAGATATGGAGATAGCAAGTACGTGCGGAAGTGGGGAGCGTGGAAAAGTCCCTATTTCTTTAAAAATCTAAGTAAGCAGGAGATAGTCGGTGATTATCTATACTACCTCTATTACTTCTCTGAACGCCACAAAAACTGGAAGCTGGCCGATGAATGCGCTAAAAAAGGCCGGGAGCTGGCGCCGGAATCCTGGTGGACTAATTACATGATGGCCCGCACCTCCCTCCGTCAGGGAAATACCCAGCAGGCCAGAAAGTGCACACAGAAGATGCTCGAAGTCGGGTACATGGCCCCTCCGGAATTGTTAGAGCAGCTTGATATCGAGTACCCCAATAACCGCTGGGTTAAATAACCTCATTTAATCAAACGCCGCTGCATTCTGACGATAGCTTTGGCTGTATTTGTTTGTAGAACTAGCGAAACTGTACAATATATTGAGAGTATGATATAAAATTAACAACCAGGTTTAGGAGGAAGACCCTGGGAGATAGACTCTGTGGCTATAGTCAGAGCTGAGGTTAGGCCTGGATATATGGTGGGAAGGTTGTGGGATTCTGTTCCGATATTTTCAAAAGACTTTGTGTCCTGATACAGAGGTACTTCCGGGAGGAGCCCGCCGAGATTCTCCTCAGGTTCGACTCCTCCGAGGAGGAAGGGCTTCCCGATTATATGGTCCGGGCATTTGAAGATGATTCGACCTCACATCCAACGCCTTACCAGGTAGCCCTCTATCACCCCTTAGCTGATGAACGGCCACGGAAGGCTATGAAGGAGGCCATGGCCGAGGTGGAAAGACTTATTACGGTGGGCTGGCTCAAAGTCTCTGAGGGTACCTGGCCCTTAAGAAAGGTGACGATTCCAGGCCAGGTCTACGAGTCACTTTTTAAGGAGTTCAATCTTTCCGAGGGAGAAAGAAAGGAGCGTTTTGGTCTGCTGCACGGACGTATTCAGGGTGAGATGGCCCATGTGGAAGACTTGACGGAAAATTCCTTTCTAGAGGAAAAAGGCTTTTTCAAAATCCGGGCTTTCAAGGGCATGAGCTTTGCCGTGAAGGCCTACCAAATGATAGGGACTAATTTAAAAAAGTGGCTAGGCCTTGATAAACCAGAGATAATCGGTACCTATCACACCCATCTTCTTCCTTATCGCTACACTCCTTCGTTAAGGGATATGGCACTCCTCATGGCCAATCCCGGTAAGCCGCACCTTATTATCTGCGGCTTAGGTCTTTTTGTATATACTTTTAAGAGCTTCAAAAGAATCTTATGGATAACCTTCCCCGCGAAAACCTCTTTAGAGATTATCCTGACCTAATCCCTGATAGTCTGGGTATGGGGAAAGTCCTAAAACGCGAATCTTGTGAAATATAATAAGATATGTTATTAGACAGTGGTCCGCCTCTGGCGGGTAAGTCACTGGAATTGACGCCCCCTGGGCATTTAGATAGCAAAGCGAGCGAAAAACGTGAAGATCAGCCGCGAGGATGTAGAGCATGTGTCTAAGCTGGCCAGGCTTTCTTTTTCCAAGGAAGATATCGAGCTATTTACAAATCAATTGAACCAGATATTGACTTACATGGATAAGTTAAACGAACTGGACACGGCACATGTCGAGCCCACACACCATGCCTTGGCCATCACCAATGCCTTCCGGGAAGATGCGGTTCGGCCATCTGTGTCTAACGAAACAAGTCTGGCCAATGCCCCGGCAAAGGCAGATGGATCATTCACTGTGCCCCGTGTCATCTGAGGTCTGCCATGCAACTCTATGCCCTGACCATCCACGCCTTAAGAGAATTATTACTCAAAAAAGAAGTTACCTCGGTTGAGATAACCGGGTCTGTCCTGGCACGCATAAAAGAGGTTGACCATAAGGTTCACGCCTATATTACACTTACACCGGAAGTGGCCCTGGAACAGGCCAGAGAAGCCGACCATATCTTGCAAAAAGGCGAAGGCGGACCGCTAACCGGCATCCCCATATCTATAAAAGATGTTATATGTACCGAAGGCATACACACCACGTGTGGTTCATATATTTTAAAGGACTTTGTCCCCATCTATGACGCTACGGTAATCAGAAGACTAAAAGAGGCCGGAGCCGTTCTGCTCGGCAAGGTAAATATGGATGAATTCGCCATGGGTTCGTCCACGGAAAACTCGGCCTTCCACATAACCAGAAACCCCTGGCACCTTGACTACATACCGGGCGGGTCAAGCGGCGGTTCGGCAGCCGCCGTGGCCGCAGATGAGTGCGTAGCTTCCCTTGGGTCTGATACCGGCGGATCCATCCGGCAGCCGGCAGCGCATTGCGGCGTGGTGGGATTAAAGCCCACCTACGGTACGGTATCGCGTTACGGGCTGATTGCCTTTGCCTCATCATTAGACCAGATTGGGCCGCTCACCAAGGATGTCACTGACTGCGCCCTGCTTCTAAATGCCGTACATGGTCATGACCCCCTGGATTCAACCTCGGCCCCCCGTCCGCAAGTGGACTATACAAAGGCGCTGGTTAAAGGAATTAAAGGAATTAAAATCGGTATCCCCGAAGAATACTTCGGCCCCGGCTTATCCCCTGATGTTGAAAAATCTGTGCGCAATGCTATAGAGGTGCTTTCCGGCCTGGGTGCAGAGACCGTAGATGTGTCTCTTCCCCACACCGAATACGCAGTGGCTATCTACTATATAATTGCCCCGGCTGAGGCCAGCTCCAACCTGGCCCGTTACGATGGTGTAAAATACGGCTATCGCGACGCTGATGCCAAAGAACTCCTGGAGATGTATGAAAAGACCCGATCAAGAGGCTTTGGAGCCGAGGTAAAACGTCGCATCATGCTCGGCACCTATGCCCTCTCTTCCGGTTACTACGATGCCTATTACAAGAAGGCCTCGCAGGTACGCACCCTGATCGCGGAAGACTTCAAAAAGGGCTTTGACCGGTGCGACGTCATATTAACGCCAGTTGCGCCTACGCCACCCTTTAAAATCGGAGAAAAGGTAAACGATCCCTTCCAGATGTATCTATCTGATATTTTCACTGTACCGGCCAACCTGGCCGGGTTACCCGCTATCTCTGTGCCGTGCGGGTTCAGTGCGGAAGGACTGCCGATTGGGATTCAAATACTTGGTAATCACTTTGCGGAGGAAAAGATATTACAGGTCGCCTACAACTTTGAATCAGAGACAGACTTCCACATGAGAAAGCCACCTCTTTTATCTTGAGATATCGATCTTGTCATTCCTATATCTTGTTATTATGTAACACTTTAGCCCTATGAAACAATATGGCAGCCCGCCTGTTCAGGAGGGGAATTCTCGTAAGTTGACGGGGGATTGGAATACTGAAGTGTTGGGTTCCGGAAATTGTTCCAAGTTCACGGT
>DSAQ01000081.1 GCA_011046395.1 Pseudomonadota bacterium | reverse complement strand
GCAGCTAAAGCAAAAGCAAGAGGCTATAGGACATTCAAAAACCTCAGGACAATAATCTATATGCTTACAGGGAAATTGGACTACAGCAAAGTTGGGTTACCCACTTGAAATGAGAAAGAACCTATTCTTACCACTTTGACCTTGTCAATCGCGCCCTTTTTCCGTATGATGTGGTCATTATTTGAATTTCAGAGGAGGCTTATATGCGAAGTGATGCAATGAAAAAGGGGCTGGAGAAATCACCGCATCGCGCCCTTTTTAAGGCCATGGGTTACACCGACGAGGAGATCAGGCGGCCCCTCATCGGCATAGCCAATTCCTATAATGAGATAATTCCTGGCCATATCCATCTCAATCAGATCGCGGCCGCAGTTAAGGCCGGTGTGCGTATGGCCGGGGGAACGCCTATTGAGTTTTCCACCATCGGTGTCTGTGATGGGCTCGCCATGAATCACGAAGGAATGAAGTACTCCCTGGCCAGCCGGGAGCTTATAGCCGATTCGGTTGAGGTCATGGCCAGGGCCCACCCTTTTGACGCATTAGTACTGATTCCTAACTGCGACAAGATCATCCCGGGCATGTTAATGGCCATGTTGCGCCTCAACATACCGGCCATAATGGTCAGCGGCGGCCCGATGCTGGCGGGCTCCTTCCGGGGAAAGGAGATAAACCTGATCACCGTATTTGAAGGCGTAGGTAAGGTCAGGGCCGGCAAGATGCCGGCAAAAATGCTACAAGTCATTGAGGATGCGGCCTGTCCAGGCTGTGGTTCTTGTGCCGGTATGTTCACGGCCAACTCCATGAACTGCCTTACAGAGGCCCTGGGCCTGGGCCTGCCTGGTAATGGCACTATCCCGGCCGTCTCAGCTGCCCGTCAACGCCTGGCCAAGGCAGCCGGCATTAAGATCATGGAGTTGGTGAAAAAGAACCTGCAGCCGCGGGATATTGCCACGCTCTCTGCCTTTAAGAATGCCATTGCCGTAGATATGGCCCTGGGGTGTTCAACCAACACCGTTCTTCATGTGCCGGCCATCGCCCATGAGGCCAAAATAAGCCTTCCCCTCTCGCTGTTTAATGAAGTGAGCCTAAAGACGCCGCATCTTTGTAGCCTTAGCCCGGCCGGTCCCCATCATCTCCAGGACCTCGATGCGGCCGGCGGTATCCCGGCTATCCTCTCCGAGTTGGCCGGGGTCGGCTTAATAGACACTACGGTTATGACCGCGAGCGGTAAAAAGCTCGCAGATAATCTTAAAGGTAAACGTATTCTTGATAAGGCCGTCATACGGACGGTCAACGACCCCTACCATGCTGAGGGAGGCATCGCCATACTCTATGGCAACCTGGCGCCGGACGGGGCCGTGGTGAAACAGTCGGCCGTCGCCCCGGAAATGTTAAGGCACGAAGGGCCGGCCCGGGTCTTTGATTCGGAGGAACAGGCGGTCTCCACCATCTTAGGGGGGAAGATAAAAAAGGGCGATATTGTCGTCATACGGTATGAGGGACCAAAAGGCGGCCCTGGTATGCGCGAGATGCTAACCCCAACCTCGGTTATCGTGGGGATGGGCCTGGGGAAAGATGTGGCTCTGATTACGGACGGACGCTTCAGTGGTGGCACACAGGGGGCGGCTATCGGCCATGTCTCTCCGGAAGCTGCGGAGGGCGGGACCATTGCCTTTGTTCAGGAGGGTGATCGCATCCGTATCGACATTCCTGAAAAGACGATAACCCTGAAAGTCAATGAGAAGGAGCTGGCCAGACGCAAAAAGGGTTGGAGACCACCGGAGCCAAAGATCAAGGAGGGCTATGCCTATCGGTACGCCCAGTGGGTGACCTCCGGCAGTACCGGGGCCGTCTTTAAGGAGAAGCCATGAAAGAGGCCATGTTTTATGTAAAGGAAGAGGAACAGAAGGTAAGGTGCGCCCTCTGTAACCACCACTGCCTTATTATGCCCGGCAAGCACGGTATTTGCGGTGTGCGGGAAAATAAAGACGGAGTGCTGTATTCCCTGGTTTACGGGCAGGTCATTGCCCGCCATATAGACCCTATAGAAAAAAAGCCCCTTTTTCACTTCCATCCCGGTTCAAAATCTTACTCTATAGCCACGGTGGGCTGCAATTTTCACTGCCTTTTCTGCCAGAACTATGAGATTTCACAGAGGCCCAAAGACGAAAAAAGGATCGCGGGAGAGCCTTTTCCTCCGGAGGAAGTAGTAGCCGCCGCCGGGAAGCTGAAATGCCAATCTATTTCTTATACTTATACCGAACCGACTATCTTCTTTGAATACGCCTATGATTCGGCGCGACTGGCTAATGACCGGGGGATAAAAAATGTCTTTGTCTCTAATGGCTACATGGGTCAAGAGGCTATCAAAACCATTCAGCCCTACCTCCATGCAGCGAACATTGACCTCAAGGCTTATAGCGAGAAATTTTATAAGGAAATCTGCGGGGCCAAGCTAAAACCAGTCCTTGAAAACCTTACGCTCATGAAAAAACTAGGCATCTGGGTGGAAGTTACGACCCTTATCATCCCCACACTCAATGATTCTGAAAAAGAATTACAGGAGATTGCCGACTTTATCCGGACAGAATTAGGGCCGGAAACCCCCTGGCACGTCAGCCGGTTCCATCCCATGTACAGGTTAACCAGTGTCCCCTCCACGCCGGTGCAAACCGTGCTCAAGGCCCGGGAGATCGGCTTGAAGGCCGGACTCTATTATGTCTATTCCGGTAATATCCCGGGTCAGGGAGGGGAAAACACTTACTGTCATAAATGTGGCGACCTATTAATTGAGCGCCTTGGGTTCACTATCCTGCAGTACAATGTTAATAATGGTATGTGCCCAAAGTGCCATGCGGTGGTTCATGGGGTAGGCATGTGAAGAAAGTGGGGAAAGGACTGGTTCGAACGGGACAGGGGAAGGGTGGGCACAAATTGACAAGCCCTTGAATTCGTGTTATATCCGTTTGCCATCACGGCCCGGGCCGGCATAGCTCAGTGGTAGAGCAGCTGATTCGTAATCAGCAGGTCGAGGGTTCAAATCCCCCTGCCGGCTCCAGTAAAAATACCTGCTTAGATTGCCACATCGTTCGTCTCCACGTTGACTCTAATTGTTCTCTATGCGGCCTATCCCAGGCGTTTTCTAATAGACGTTTTCAGCTCATCCAGGCTTGACGACTTGACGATATAATCATCAGACGCCCAAGACCCCAGGTCGTGTTTGTATTCGCTATATGCTGTGCTTAGAATGACGGGCAGGGAGGGCTTTTGGGCCTTGAGCTGCCTTAACACCTCTATACCATCCATTCCTGGCATGTTTATATCCAGAATCACAAGATCTATGGGATTAGATCCAAATATTTCGAGGGCCTCTTCCCCGTTTGTCGCTGAAAAAACTTGATAGCCTTCTTCTTCCAGCTCTTCCCGATAAAGCAGATGGATACTTTCTTCATCATCTACCACAAGGATTTTCTTGCTCTCTTCCACAGCCAACCCTCCATTATTCGAGCTTTTGTTTTTTTATCTTATTTTTTGGTTTATACACATTATGCCCTCTAGGCTCAGGATTCATCGGCAGTTTTACGGAAAAAGCCACCCCATGACCCGGCTCGTTCTCAACCTCTATTTTGCCGCCATGATGAGAGACTATCCGGTAAGAAATAGCCAGGCCCAGCCCGGATCCCTCCTTTTTTGTGGTAAAGAAGGGGTTGAATATATTGTGAAGACTGGCCTCCGGGATGCCTCCACCGGTATCTTTTATGGTGCATGTAACATACCCGCCTGCATCATCTTCTTCCACAGAACTGCTTACCCGGATGGCCCCACCCCCGGGCATCGCCTGACGGGCGTTTAGCAGGATATTAAATAAAGTGTGCTTAATTTGTCGCTCATCGCACCATATAAGTGGAATAGACTTTAGGTCTTTTTTTACAGTTATAGACGCTTCTTCAAATTCACGATGCATCAGTTCCAAACATTCCTCGACAATATGGTTCAGATCTTTTTTTGCATAAGACTCTTCTGGTTCCTGTGCGTAATCCAGTAATTCATTTAAGGTCTTTTCCAGCCTCCCCACTTCATCTACAATTACCTCGAGGTATCGCTTTCCACCATTATCTCCGTTTACTACTTTAATCGCACGCCGTGCCAGACCACCTATGGATACCAGGGGGTTCCTGATCTCGTGTGCCAGGGTAGAGGCCATCTCCCCCATGGCGGCCAATTTTTCCGCCTCTGCCAGAAGTCCCCTGGCCTCCACTAATTCTTTATTGGTCCTATCAAGAAAGGTGTAGAGCCTGGCATTATCCAGAGCGAGGCCGGTATGATTGGCTAACATGCTTATAACACAGACATTCTCTTTAGTTATGGCGCGATTATTACAGAAACTATCGACTACTATGACGCCCATTACCTTATACTTGGCTATAATGGGAACTACTGCGCAGTCAGCACAGTCCAATCCCTCAAACCATATCTTGCTAAGCACAGGATCTGAATTGGCATTAATAGTTATGGGTACCCTTTCTTGCACGGCTCGAGCCAGTGCCCCACCATCCTTGTTTAAGGGTATTATGATATCTCGTGCTGACGATTCCTCGCCTTTTTCCCCACGCCATACCTCTTTTAAAACCTCCTCCTGTTCATCCATCAAACAGATTACCGCTCGATCAAAGCCCAGGCCCTCATCACCGGTTATAGCCTTGATAACTGTTTTTCCTATTTCATCTACCGAAACGGTGGTCATCAGGTGGCCGCTTATCTTATAAAGCGTGGAAAGCTCCCGTACCATGCCTGCGTTTTCGCGGGCCAGCGTCTCCACTATCCTTTCCTCGGAGGGCAGAAGTACATCGGTACTCCTGAGCATACCGGCCATCTCTTGACTAGCAAGGTCCAGTAAGTTCACCTCCTCCTGTACCCAGGCGCGTGGCCGGTCATGGAGCAGGACAAGTGCGCCGTAGGTAACGTTCTCATCGCTAACGGGAATGCCTAAGAAGGAGCGCGGTTCGTAACCGGCGATTTTTTGCCAGTATTCCTTTGGGAAGTCGTTCGACCATTCCGCTATTATCAGAGGTCTCTTTTTCTGAATAGCCTGTCGAAGGTTCTCTTCCTTTATGTCCAGACGACAGCGCCCCTCTTTTCGATGTGAGTAATCACTTGCTGCCTCAAGAATAAAATGATCTCCACCTGTCTGGAGAGAGAAGAAGCCACAAAAAGCCACCTCAAAGGCCTCGACTATTAAAAGAACCGTTTGCTCCAGCCGGTCCTTTAAATCAACGGTGGCATGGTTAATCTTAATCAGCCGGGGCAAAAGATCTTTTGTTTTTTTAATAAGACTATGGTCAGGGCTCATCTCTTCTTGTTATCTTTGGCCTTCCTTAAGGGGGCTGGATCACCCTAGATCGTCAATTCACGCAGGAATTTGGCCGCATCTTCGGGCGGAGTAGGATTTATATAGAAGCCTGTTCCCCATTCAAAACCTGCGATCATGGTTAATTTAGGCATTATCTCAAAGTGCCAATGATAGTAATCCGAGGCGACTTCCCTAAGAGGCTTAGTATGTAAGACATAGTTGTAAGGGACATGAGGGATTGCGCCGTTAAGGCGTCGAAATGTTTCCGAGAAAATCTGTGCCAGCCGGCTAAACTCGCCATCGGTCACGTCCATATACGAGGAGCTATGCCTTTTTGGTAATATCCACATCTCAAAAGGTGAGCGGGGGGCAAATGGAGTAATAGTTAAGAAGTCTTCGTTTTCGCATACCAATCTGGTCCCCCGGGTTAGCTCCTGACGTATTATATCGCAGAAAACGCAGCGCTCTTTGTAATTATAATAAGTCTTTGCTCCCTGCAGCTCTTCACACACCAATTCCGGGACAACCGGAAGGGCAATAAGTTGAGAATGTGAATGCTCTAAGGACGCCCCCGCTGCACGCCCGTAATTCTTAAATATCATAACATAACGAAAGCGTATGTCCTTTTTTAAATCAACTATCCGCTCACGGTAAGACCACAGGACTTGTACTAACCTTTCGGGGGATAGCTCTGCCAGGGTCTCATTGTGATTAGGAGTTTCTACTATCACTTCATGGGCGCCGACACCATTCATCTTGTCATAAACACCTTCTCCCTCTTTGTCTAAGTCCCCTTCGATCATGAGTGCCGGGTACTTATTGGGAACCACGCGCAGTGTCCAGCCCGGGGTATTTGGCTCGCCATGATTACGCCCATAAGCCAGAACCTCTTCGGGTGTAGTGTTTTCGTGACCGGGGCAGAGTGGACAAAACCCTCCTTTCGCGATCTCCTTCTCGACCACGAAATCAGAAGGTCTTTTGCCCCGTTCCTTAGAAATAATAACCCATCGGCCAACAATGGGATCTTTACGCAATTCAGGCATTTCTGTTTCCTCCTAACTCAACCTTGATGATCTCGTAAAAAGCTAATTTATACCGTTAACGGTATCCTATATGCAACGAACTTGACTATAACACCAAAAAGCAGCAAAGATATTTAAAGGGCGTAGCAGGTAACTGATACCGTTTG
>DSAQ01000060.1 GCA_011046395.1 Pseudomonadota bacterium | reverse complement strand
TCACTACAAATGACTTTCCAAAACTCGCATCCAATAATATCAATAGGTTATCAAACCAATCGGGTCAAATCTAGGATAATTTTGAGGTAAAAATCAATTTTTGTGGTAAACTTGGGTTAACAGCGAACCAATCGCTTGAGTGGACAGCAAGGGAATCGTTTATATTTTTAAAGAACAAGAGCATCCCATTTCGTCCACACCCACAACCGGAATAAAAGTCTTGCGAAAAAGGCTGAATTAACCTATGATTTTTTGCAAAAGCCGAATTAATAAGCAGGGAGGCTCGACAGTGGAAAGCCGGTATTACACAGTAATTATCGAAGAGGAAGAAGGGGCAGGCTATCATGTATTTTGCCCCGTACTCAAAGGATGCCACAGCCAGGGAGACACAATCGAAGAAGCCCTTGCCAACATCCATGAAGCTATCGAGGCTTATATAGAAAGTCTGAAAGCCCATAGTGAACCAATTCCTACCGAAAATATCCTTATCAAGCCACTTCAAGTTGCGGTATGAGTCCCAAATTACCGGTCGTAAAGGCTCGTGAGGTTGCAAGAGTAGCCGAACGTCTTGGATTCGTCTTGGATCGTCAGAAAGGAAGTCACGCAGTCTATTACAGGAAAAAAGACAGGGCACGAGTCGTTATCCCCATACACTCTGGCAGGGACATCAAGCCAAAAACTTTGGCTGCAATCATAGAAGATATGGGACTGACCATTGAAGAATTCTTAAAGCTATTATAACTCCTCCATGCTTATCCGCCTGAGGCGGAAGAAAAGGGGGATACGGGGGGATTTTCAGGTGAATCCCAACTAACTGAATATCGGTAGATTCGCCGCAGGAGGGTCGGCAAATTCACCATAAGAGAACCAAAAACTTCACCATTTGCAGTTTGAGTTTTTTGTGGACAATAAATTCTCTGTGTGCCCGGTGGTTAAGATTTGAGACTATGCAAGAGGTAAAGGGGTCAAAAATGGGACTAAAAGGTGAGTTAGGGTTTATCGGTGGCGGAAAGATGGGAGAGGCCCTCCTTAAGGGTCTGCTTAAGGCCAAAGTGGTAAGGGCTGAACAGGTCTGTGTGTTCGACGCCAGTGCCGGTTGCCTGGAACATCTTAAAGAGACTTACGGCATCAATGTCTGCCGGAGTAACCAAGAACTGGTCACCCGGAGTGACGTAATCATACTG
This sequence comes from Pseudomonadota bacterium, assembly GCA_011046395.1. Lineage (GTDB taxonomy): Bacteria > Desulfobacterota > QYQD01 > QYQD01 > QYQD01 > QYQD01. The sequence goes on along the minus strand of DSAQ01000060.1, from coordinate 5,358 downwards.
GCGGTCAAACCCCAGGTGATGGCCGCAGTCCTGGATGAAATAAGGCCCGGGATGACAGCGAAACACCTGGTTATTTCCATTGCGGCGGGCATCCCGCTCCGATATCTGGAAGGCAGACTGCCGGAAAAGATCCGTATCATCCGGGTCATGCCGAATACCCCGGCCCTTATCGGCGAGGGAGCGACGGCTTTGGCCAGAGGTAGATACGCCAGCATAAAGGACTTACAGCTTGCTGAACAGGTATTCTCTGCGGTAGGCAGGACGGTAATTGTTGAAGAAAAGTATCTGGATGCCGTCACCGGTCTTTCTGGGAGCGGCCCGGCCTATGTGTTTGCCATTATGGAGGCCTTCATTGATGCCGGGGTCAGGATGGGACTTTCCCGTGAGGTGGCCAGGGTACTTACCCTGCAGACCGTACTCGGTTCGGTGAAATTAGCTATGGAGACGGGTGAGCACCTGGGCTGCCTTAAGGAGATGGTCACCTCGCCCGGCGGCACCACCATAGCCGGTCTGCATGTTATGGCCAGGGCCGGTTTCAATGGCATCCTGATGGATACGGTTGAGGCAGCAACCAGAAGATCACAGGAATTAAGAGAAGAGGTTTTGAAAAGTTAAGGCAACCACGCCGCCGGAAAAATGTCCTTCCTGTGATCACGAAAGAAGCTATTGTCAGATTAACCTTGAGGAGTATTAATTTCAGGTTTGCACAGGCAAACTAAAAGAGGCTAACCATCTTTGGTTAGCCTCTTGGTTTTACTGGCGTCCCCAACCGGATTTGAACCGGTGTTGCCGGCGTGAAAGGCCGGTGTCCTGGACCTGACTAGACGATGGGGACGTGTTTCGCTTCTTCTGTTATTTACTGGTGGGCCGTGCTGGACTCGAACCAGCGACTCTCTGCTTAAAAGGCAGATACTCTACCACCTGAGTTAACGGCCCGCATTTGCAGGAAAGAGGCCGTATAGCTACCATACCCAAAGCAAACTTGTCAAGGGCAAAAAAGTTATGTTACCAGACATTCGTAATTGAATCAACCTTTACTGCGCTTCAAGGGACAACGCCTTGCGGCTTTTAATGTCCGCTTTTTCCCCTGAAGGCATATTTCTGCAGACGTCTGTGCTGGATTCTTAAGAGACGGTTGACCGGTGGACTCAAGAACGCTAAGCCAGAGCCGGCCATTAGGATCAATTTCCTTCCTGCGGGCTATGGCACTCTTCAGGGGGACATGGACATAGCGATTATTCCACAGACTGACCAGCATGCCTGTTTTCCCCGCCATACCGGCATGGACAGCCATTTGACCCAGGAAGCCGCAGAATATACGGTCATTTACATTCGCCGGAACGCTACGGATGATATAACTGGGATCAATATATCGTATGTTGACCGGCATTTTAATCCGGTCAAAGTAGTTTTTGATCTGGTCGCGTAAGTACTTGCCTATATCACCTAATTTGATGTTACCGGAAGGATCGCGTTTAACTTCTTTATGCATCACATATTTTTGCCCGGCCCCTTCGGCTACTACAATAACCGCATGCTTGCGATCGATAAGCCGTTTTCGTAAAACACTCAAGAGACCATGTTCACCTTCAATATCAAGATCGATCTCAGGGACGAGTACAAAATTAACCTCTTTCAGGGCCAAGGCTGCACTAGCGGCTATAAATCCAGAGTGCCGACCCATGAGCTTAACCAGGCCGACGCCGTTCGGCGCTCCTATGGCCTCAGTATGCGCCGACCGGATAGCCTGGGCGGCCATTTCCACTGCCGTATCAAATCCGAACGACCTGGACACGAGGAAGATATCATTGTCGATAGTCTTTGGGATGCCGATAATGGATATCTTCTCCCCGCGCCGCGCCACCTCATCCGTTATGGAGGCAGCGGCATGGAGAGTGCCGTCGCCACCGATAAGAAAAAACAGTCCAATGTTCAGTCTTTCTAAGGCATCGACAATTTCTTCTATGTCCTGAGGCCCCCGGGAAGAGGCCAGAAACGTCCCTCCCATCTCATGGATATTGGCCACTACCGATGGATTTAACTCTAACATCTCATGGCCGTATTTAGGGATAAGTCCCTGTAGTCCATAGCGTATGCCGTAGATATGACGGACGCCATACGTGTGGTAGAGGGCGAGGACTATGGAGCGGATAACATCATTGATCCCCGGACACAGTCCGCCGCAGGTGACTATGGCGCATCTCAGTTTTTTCGGGTCAAAGTATATTTTTTTTCGTGGCCCGGCCAACTCCAGCGTAACCGGATCTATCCTCTTTTCCAGGCATTGGCGAAAGTATCTTTCTCTCTGGTAAAAGAGTATGCGATCGCTATCGGAAGCAAAGTTGGTATATTCTCCTCCGATGTCAATATCCTGGATGGGGGAGTCTATTTTAGTCGGCCCGAGTGTCTGTATGGCGGTATCAATTTTTTCTTTGGTGTAATCAATCTCTTTCATGGGGCGGCCCCTTTTCGTTTTAGTCGAATCTTTGTCCCTGGCCAGCTATATCGGAAATTATAGAGAAGTTCTTAATATTATACCAAAAAATAGACAGGGAGGTTTCTATGCTCACACGAGGAATTTAAACTCGCCTTTCCCCAGTAGATCATGGAGGTGGAGTATTCCCTTTATATTTTTTTTGGTGTCAACTATGGGCAATACCATGATTTCATGTTTTTGCATTATGCTTAATGCATCGGCGGCCAGCATATCAGCACTGATGGCTTTGGGGCCGGTGGTCATAATTTCTTCAACCTTCATGCTATCGAGACGGTCGTACCGTAAGATGGCACGTCTGAGATCTCCGTCGGTAATGATACCGGCGAGCTTTTGTTTTTCTCTGGTTATAAGTACCGCCCCTATATTTTTTTTATTCAACTCTTTTATGGCTTCGGGAAGGTGAGCACCTATGGGCACCACAGGGATCTCCTTACCTTTCAACATGACTTCACCGACCAGGACTTTCAGTCTGTCGCCCAGGCTGCCGCTGGGATGGTAGCGGTAAAAATCTCGCTCGTTGAAGTTACGTTTATGGAGGAGGGTTACAGCCATGGCATCACCCATAGCCAGTACAGCCGTAGTGCTGGCTGTGGGGGCCAGCCCCAGGGGGCAGGCTTCACGTTCTACACCGACGTCTATGGCTACGTCACTTTGTGCGGCCAGTGTGGATTTAAGATTCCCGGTTAAGGCCACAATCCTGGCTCCTAGGTGTTTGATCTGTGGGATGAGGGCGGTTAATTCCTTTGTCTCTCCGCTGTTGGAGATGGCAATTACAATATCGTGTTTGCCTACCATACCCAGATCTCCGTGCATGGCTTCTACCGGATGCAGAAAAAGGGCGGCTGTGCCTGTACTGCTCAACGTAGCGGCAATTTTCCGGCCCACAATCCCGGACTTGCCGATACCGGTGACAATGACTCTGCCTTTTGTTTCGTAGATCAGCTCTACGGCCCTTATAAACTCATTATCAAGTTTATCTATGAGCTTTAGAATGCCTTCAGCTTCGATCTGGAGAACTTCTTTGGCCTGCCTAAGCGTCATAGTCGATTAGGCTCCTAGTTCTAAAATTCGTGTTTTTTTGTGGCAAAAGATCATATTCAGGTTAGGTTTTTTCTTTTTCCAAACAGTATTTGGAGAATTCTTCTTCAAGCAGTATGGGATAATTGCTGTCAAAACAGGCCAGACAAAAACGGTTTTGCTCACCATTGACTGACTTCAGGAGTCCTTCCAGGCTAAGATAGTGCAGGCTATCCAACCCGAGATAACGACGAATTTCTTCTACAGAGAACTTAGAAGCGATTAATTCTCCCAGATTGGAGAAGTCGATGCCGTAATAGCAGGGAAAGCGATGGGGCGGGCAGCTTACCAGCATGTGCACCTCTCTGGCCCCGGCTCCTCTGATGGTGTGTACGCGGGTACGCGATGTTGTGCCCCTTATGATGGAGTCTTCAACGATTATCACGCGTTTGTTTTTAAGCAGACACCGAACCGGATTGAGTTTTACCTTCACTCCGAAGTCACGCATGGTTTGTGATGGCTGAATAAATGTCCGCCCCACATAATGATTGCGTATCACACCTATCTCAAAGGGTATGCCCGAGGCCTGGGCCACACCCACAGCAGCATAATTACCTGAGTCAGGAAAGGGCATGACGAAATCCCCCTGGATTTGTGCCTCTTCGGCTAATAACTCTCCCATGCGTTTGCGGGTCATATAAACATTGGTGCCGAAGATATTGCTGTCCGGCCGGGCAAAATAGATCAACTCAAATATACAGAAAGAGGGCCTTACTTCGGGAAAAGGTTTTATAGAGCGGAGCCCGTTTGGGTCGATGATTATTATCTCTCCTGGTTCTACATCGCGCATATAGTGTGCCTCAATGAGGTCCAGGGCGCAGGTTTCAGAGGCTAATACGTAGCTGTCATTTAATTTACCCAGACAGAGAGGACGAAAGCCGTGGGGGTCGCGGATAGCGATTAACTTATCTTCCGTCAGTAAGATGATAGAGTAAGCCCCCTTTAGCAGAGAAAAGGCGTCTATAACAGCTTCTTCCAATCCCTTGTGTGCTGACTTGGCAATCAGGTGGAGAACGACCTCGCTGTCCATGGTGGATTGGAATATAGAACCTTCATTTTCCAGCTTACTGCGGATGCTTCGGGCATTTATCAAATTGCCGTTGTGGGCGAGGGCCAGGGTCTTTCCCTTATGGCAGACAGTAAAGGGTTGGGCATTTTTAAGGAGGGAAGAGCCGGTGGTAGAGTAACGCACATGCCCTACTGCCAGGTGGCCGGGAAGGTTAGAGAGGATGGCCTCATTAAAGACATCGGGAACCAAGCCCATGGCCTTGTGTTCCCGGACTTTGGATCCATCTGAAACCACAATACCGGCGCTTTCCTGCCCCCGATGTTGCAGGGCATATAGACCAAAGTAGGTCAGCTTTGACGCTTCCGGATGATTATATATGCCAAATACACCGCATTCTTCACGCGGCCGGTTAGGGATACACAGATTCATTTTTTACTCCGGGTTAATTACTGTACCGGTCTTTGACGGCTTCGTAAAAAGTCCATTTGCTGCGTTGTCCGCCTCCGGCGGATCACTGCGGCGTAGCTATGGAAATAGTTCACCGTTCACAGTTCACCGTGCACCGACAGCAAAGAGCAGACTGGAATATGTCCACGCATTATCGGTGAACGGACAACGGTTAACGGATAACGACATGCATGCCTCATTGCTCAGGATTTGCGCGCCTTGCAACTGGAGCTTTTTACTGTGCCGTCCAAACTTTGACTTCCAACGAACTCAGGTTGACGTAGCTGGTATAATTTGTTCATGTTCTTTGATAGTTATAAGTTTATAG
>DSAQ01000062.1 GCA_011046395.1 Pseudomonadota bacterium | reverse complement strand
TTTTCCACGGCTATGCTCCTCTTTTGATTTGCGTTAACCAACTTGCTATTGGCTCAAATCAAAATGAGTATAGCCTTTTTCATTTATCCGCAAGGCTTACTGCAATATAGCAAGCTCTGCGGTTTCTTTATAAAGAAGCTGTCCGGCGGGTAGATAATTTAGACCAACTTATTCTGGGTTGATTTTGCTTTTTTGGAGGAATTAACATGCCGTTAGATGAAATTGTTATCAGTAAGGCCATATTAAACCGGTACCTTGAAAAATTCTCTTCTTGCCTGGAATTAGATGTAGCCATAGTGGGTGCCGGGCCCTCCGGGATGCTTGCTGCTTATCGCCTGGCCAAAGCCGGCAGGAAGGTAGCCATCTTTGAGCGCAAATTGAGTATAGGCGGAGGCATGTGGGGTGGTGGCATGCTGTTTAACGAGATAGTCGTGCAGAAGGAAGGAAAGCGCATTTTAGACGAGCTGGGAATTAGAACAGCAGATTATGGAGACGGCTATTACACGGCAGATGCCGTGGAAGCGGTCACTACGCTCTGCTCTCGCGCCTGCCAGGCCGGAGTCCGGGTCTTTAACTGTATAACCGTAGAAGATGTTATGGTACGCGAAAACAAGGTCTGCGGGCTGGTAATAAATTGGACGGCCGTGGATATGGCCGGTCTTCATGTCGACCCTCTGGCTATACGAGCACAGTATGTGGTGGATGCCACCGGACATGCCTCGGAAGTTATGAAGGTTATCGAACGAAAGGTCGGGGCTACGCTGTTTACGGAAACAGGCCGGGTTGTTGGGGAAAAATCGATGTGGGCGGACCTGGCCGAAGAAAATACATTAAAAAACACAAGGGAGGCCTTTCCGGGGGTATTTGTGGCGGGCATGGCTGCCAATGCCACCTTTGGCTCCTACCGTATGGGTCCTATTTTTGGCGGGATGCTTCTTTCCGGGGAAAAAGTGGCCGCTCTAATCAACGAAAACCTGTCTTAGAGAAAAATAGGATTAGGCCCGCGGATTCATACAGCGAAGACCTCTTTTTTCGTCACCACATCCTTTTTAATAAAATCTATCGCCTCCGTCATAGCTGCGATCACGTTTTCCCGAAAATCGCCGGCGATGACCAGGATCATCAGGTCATCGCCGACAGAAAACCGGCCTTCCCTTACCTCTGCCAAAAACTCAACTATGCCGGACCGTCCCTTTATTCGCTGTATTACTTCTATCAGTCTTTGCCGATCCACTTTTACTTCCACAGCCAGAACCTTCCGTCCATCTCGCGAAGTCACGCGAACCAGGCCATTATGGCACAGAATCATTCCGGCGTCCGCAATTTTTGGATGGGCCTTGATCTTCTCTATTAATTTTTCCGCCTTCATAAAGATATTTATTTCCTCCTGCCTATTTGGTGAATTCAAATTGTAATTTACAGCCATCATCACCCGCTTGATTTTGTGGTATTGCGGACCTATTCAATTTTCACGTTGGACCTCCCTTATGTGCTTCTGAGCATATGTCGAAAACGTCGCGAGGAACGACTCCACATCTCGGGCAAGCCTACGAGGACTGAACGTTATCCACTTCCCACGCCCAAGCGGATTCATCTGGCGTGGATGCTCACCAATCATCGTAGTCATTGTGAGATCCCAGTCATCCCCATTGCACCATCCAAAGAAAGCGACATGCCTTTCTGCCGCATGCATCAGGTACTTATCTCTCAAGAGTTTCAGGGGCACTTCAAACCAGCCCGTGCCATTCGCGACTAGGTAGATATATTCACCGTGGTACTTAGCAAGGGCACCGGCGTTAGTCTTCAGGAAAGCTTTGTGTTTAGAAAATGACGTAAAGCTCGGAAGGTTGCCGCTTTGGAGGAAGTGGCGGGAGATCGCAATTGTTCTATCGAGTAAAATGCAGGCATGGATTATAAGGTTCTGGTAATCCAGTTCTATGTAGGGCATTGCCGCCTTCGCCTTGGCCGCGATCCCTCTCTGCCTTGGCGAGTATTCCCTGTTTACTGGATGCCATCGGAGTTCTCTATCGTGTAGCCGCGCTACGGAGCAAAGATTGAGCGTTCGTTTGAGGCACAAAGAGTACCAGCCGAAGGCTTGGACGTACCTTCCAATATCACCTCGAAAAAGTTGCGCCTCCTGATCATTGATTAGGGTAAGGCAGGAGTCCATAGGGTCCCTGCAAAAACGACGGATCTCGCGTTTCAGATTGAGACAGTCAGACACCGGCTTGTGTCCGACGTCTCCGTCCGGCAGTCTGCGTACTAGTTCGAGAAGGTCCATTGGTTGCTAGGTCCAACGAAGGCATTAGCGGGAACCGGCGGCATCGGCGATCCACTGGATGCTATGGTGTACGCCCGGCATGGGCGTGAACTTATGGGGTGCAAGTCCCCTGTACGTGAACCCTGCCCACGTAGTGATACGTTAGCAGAAGTACTAGCCGAAGGCAAGGGCGGAATCGTGAGAGACCGTCTGAAGGAAGCTGGAGTGCAAGGCTATGAGCCGACGAACAGAAATGGCATACAAGGCCAAGCACAAGAAATAGTTCAGGTCATTAATGTCCAAAACAGGAGATTGCTTCGCTGTGCTCGCAATGACAAATCAAGTAATGACGCCACGTTCCGGTCATTGCGAGGAGTGATAGCGACGAAGCAATCTCGTTTATAAAAGCCAATAAAATCAATATGTACATATATGCTATTTTGGACAAGCATGAGTTCAGGTAATTATTGGCGAATGGGCATTGCGGCATGAAATTTCTTTCTTCTTCTCCATTCGGAGCTGGAATAATAAAGAGACCAGGTACATGGATCAAACGAACCAAAGATGGTTGTATTGTGCCTTTACAATGGCTGTCGACAATCAATTCCCCCAATTTCTCTTTGTTTATTGGATACAGTTCAGGTACGCTAACTTCAACTAACCAGAAATCATCAGGTACAGAATCCTTAATGATTGCCATCTCGTTTTCCTCTGCCAAGTCTTTCAGGGAATCAAGGTATTTTTTGTTTCTTGGTGTACAAAGTTCGGAATATCAATTTTTTGGTTTCCCAATGTCGAATTAGAACGTCAAACCAGTATCCTCCCGTACTTTGCCCCTGCGCCCTTAGATTATTGGTCAGTTTCTCCAGAGTATTATATAGAACGGCAGCAGCCAGGTATTCTGCTCTGTTTCCATATAGATTTCCGTGAAAGTCTGTTAAAGCTGCCACAAAAGAGATATTGTTCTGGAGTGATTTTATCGGAAGACAGTAGTAAGGACCATAGTTGTCATCTTGTACAATAAAGTTATTCACCCAGGCTACACTGGGGATATATTCAATTTGTTTTACGCTCTTGATTTTGAAATAGTCCCTCTCTGCTTCGGGTAACCACGTATCTTTATTAAAAGTGTGTCCGACTACGGTCACAACATGACCGGCGTCGGCCAATAGTCTAATACCCAAAATGACCGGGAACCCCGATTCTACTGCATAATAAACAAGTTGTTGAAAAGTTGCGTCGTCTATTCCTTCTTTTTTTTCAAAATCAAAAGCAAACAATGTAATATTGAACTGTTTAAGAAACTCCCTTACTTCTGGAAAAGTCACACTTATTGTGGAATTATCCTTATTGAACTTTCCAAGTTTTTCTAACTGGTCGGCATGGACCTTTTGGCCTAGTAAATTCCAAATCGCATTCTTTATAGAAGTGTGAACGCAACCATCGAAAATCTGATTCTGCTGATTGAAGAAGCTTCCCTCCACGGTAAGAGTTATCCCCCCGTCAACGGAGACATCGCACAGCCTTTTGCTCTTAATAAAATATGTATCGATTGGAGGACAAGAAATTATAGCCCCATGGATATAGCTTAGATCGTCATAGCTGAATGGGCTTTTCACCCTATCATGGTGGCTTGAAAAAATATCAACGTACCCCAGAAATGAATCCCGATTCTCTTTCACGCCTTGCAGGTTCTTTACAGAGGATTTGAAAAACAGCATTCGGCAGCATGATCGATCAATTGTCTTGATGGAATGGCGGTCTCTCAAGCACTTTGTGAAAAGCTGGCATGGAATGCAATCATGTAATGGCTGTACAGCAATCGACATACAACCGTATGACCGCATCAAAGAAAGAACTCTTTTCAGTGGCTTAGGATTTCCAAATGCATCTGCGAGCTTAAAGAGTGAAAACGGCTGGGTAATGTCAATGAAGCGCATTAACCGTGAAAACGATTCCCTTCCACAGCATTGGCGACCTAAGACTCGGTAGGAATTAGCCTACGGCCAACGACGATCTTAGTCTTTTCCGATTCTTTCATCCATTTAACAACACGTCGGTCGTATTTTATAAGATCTTCGAAGAAGTTGCCCGAGCGGGCTTTCGCTCTTGTGCTAGCCGAATCTTTTTTTGATGTAGTTGCTTTAATGTTTTTCTTCGGCATTGTCTTGTCCCACCCTCAGAATGTGATAGGTCAGATAACAGCTTTTCTTTTTTATCGGCAACTAATAAGAATTACCTAAAAACTTTTGATTGTTGTCCATAGCATGAAACCCATCTTACTTTCAAGGAAAAAATGAAAGTGAACTCATTATCTTGTATTAGCAATTTTAGTGCCAACTTAAGTTTATTTCAATTCCTGCAATTTGTAATTATAGCATAATTACACTTATTTGATAGTTTACTAATTTTTCCTCTCCGGATGCAAGAAAAAACGGGGAGCAGCTGACCAGTGCACCCCCTTTTACGCAAGCTCTGTAGTCCATCTCTGAATATCGTAAGGGCTTGTAGTCACAATAGGCTGAATTATGCCTACGCCCAAAAAGCATCTCTAACCGGAATTCTGTGCTCCCGATATTCTCTGGAAAAAAAGTTCCTCCTGTGAAATTCTTTTCCATTTTTGCGGAAAAAACTTTCATCTTTCAGATCGCCTTAAGATTAAAAAACACCGAAACGCACCTTGCGATAATTCGGATATCGCAAATTCGAAAATATTTGGGGTCCTCATGGCGGGTTACCTCCTTCCGGGGGACAGGCATGCACAAATAGTGCGCATGAGTAATCTAAAATATATGCCTGGTCTTTTCTATACCTACCCTAGACAATCTGGGAGGTGAATAAAGATGGGAATGATCAAGGAGTTCAAAGAATTCGCCATACGCGGAAACGTCATTGATATGGCCGTCGGTATTATTATAGGTGGCGCATTTGGCAAGATAGTCAGTTCGTTGGTTAACGATGTTATCATGCCGCCAATAGGCTTGCTTCTCGGCAATGTCGATTTTTCTAGCTTGGCGATCACCCTCAAGGGAAAAACGGCTGAGGCAGAGGCGGTAACCATCAAATATGGGATATTCGTCAACACCGTCCTAGATTTCATAATTGTTGCGTTCGCTATCTTCATAGTCATCAGGCAAATGAATCGGCTTAAGAAAAAAGTAGAAGCCCCTCCTGTGATGACCAAGGAATGCCCTAAATGTTATTCGAGCATTCCTACCGCGACCATTGTCTTACCATTCGAAGGTGTAATTTACGGCCATCATCACCCGCTTGATTTTGTGGTATTGCGGACCTATTCAATTTTCACGGCGAACAAAGAGTTCAGCCAGAGCCGGATATCCCAGCGATTGGCTGAAACGACTCGTGTACGCCCGGCCTGGGCGTGAACTTATGGGGTGAGGCTTCGGCTGAGCTCAGTCGAAGTCAAGTCCCCTGTATGTGAATCCTGTCAATGTCAGAAACATTGACACAAGTACGAGCAGAAGGCAAGGGCGGAACCGTGAGGGACCGTCCGAAGGAAGCCGGAGCGCAAAGCTATGAGCCGACGAACAGAAACAGCATACAAGGCCCAGTCTCCGGGCAAGTTAGCACAACATAACGAAGCCCCGGATTCAGGAGATAGGGTAAATGCTGCGGTTGTGTAGCGACAGTTCACGTCCTTATCCGGGGAGATCTGCCCGTCCAGCCATCGACTCGTGCCATGGGCGCCGGACTGAGGCCCATTTCGAAAGGAATGGATAAGCTACCGTACCCTAAGGCAGCCCAGGAAGCATCCCAAGGGGTAACCCATGGGGTGATTGAGCAGGAGTCAGCAGAGGCCATAGTGTGCTAAACACCCTCTTTAATCGGGGGGACATGGTGAAGGGCCGAACACAGAGGAGGGTAATGAGCGTCAATGAGTTTTCATGACACAATGAATCCGGATGGAGGAGTGAACATGGAGCACGTCATTAAAAAGCCAAACCCGAATGTGAACCTGCTGTGGGTGAACATTCACTATCCGGCTACGGCCCGATAGGCTCTGTGAAGCGCCCCGTGCGGACCCGCATGCGGGGTGCTGTGGGGACCCCCGGGGGAGAGAAGCCCCCGGTTACCCATTAGGCATAATTTACAACTCATATCATAGTGCTTTATTATCCTTTGCAGCTTTAATAAGAGAAAGAAAATCTTCTTCATTCGAGAGTGGCACAATAAGTGGAATAGCTGAGAAGGTGAAAAACGGGTTTCTAGGAACCTTAGGGGGATATTTATAACTTTTTGGTAACGTTCAAAAGTGTTTACATGGTCTAAAAATTGATTAAATCACGATCTCTTTCTATGGTTAGAGTTCCCCAACAAAAACCAAGAGAAAGAGATCGTGATGGAACAAGAAATACA
>DSAQ01000224.1 GCA_011046395.1 Pseudomonadota bacterium | reverse complement strand
TATATGTATCTCTTGTTCCATCACGATCTCTTTCTCCTGGTTTCGGTCTGCCGACTTTAACCTTAGAAAGAGATCGTGTTTTAATCAAAACCTTTTTGCCTCACCTTTTGAACGATACTAATCTTTTTTACTTCGTCCCGGCAGGCCTGGGCAAAGTCTTCGGGGTAATGGCCGATGATCCACCGCTGCTGCCATTCGCTAAGACCGCCCGGAGACTGGGGGTGTTTGGGGAGAAAGCAGCAGATGAGGCGCTGGTCTTCGTCCGGATGGTCGAATCTCTTGGATATCTCGTATATCGTAATCATCTCTGCCCCCAGATTCTCTAATACCTTCATGGTGATCAGGATAGCGCGGTCGAGGGAACTGCGCACCGGAGTATCTGTCTCAAGGATATTTCCGTATCTTCCCTTGGGCATAATCTGGACTTCTCCCTGGGAGCGTTGGGCCTTGGGCACAAAGGCCAGGACGTTTTCATCTTGATAGAAGATCAGATCGTTTTCTTTGTCGGCCCGGCCATCCATCCTCTTATTGTTTTGAATGGCATGGAGATAGGTCTCAAAGAAATCCCGTCCGGTCTTTTCTTTATACTCCTTACAGAACCGGGCCACCAGGTCTCCCTGGGTATAGGTGCTGAACGTGCACTGACTGGTTTCATTTTCTCCGCCCTTAAATGCCGGTCCACAAGGGGGCGCCAAGGCAAACTGCTGGTGTATCTGCTGGTGTGAGGCATTGAGGCGGTAGCCAGAAGGGGAGAGGTCAAAACCAAAGTTCTGGCCCCAGATGGTGGCATTGAACGGCAATTTTCCGCCTTGTTTTTCAGTTTGCCGTATCTTAACGAGCAGGCAGTGTCGCAGGTCTTCCAACTCATCTCTGGATAAAGGCCGCCTTTTTGCTGGTACGATGATGTCTAATTCTATGGCCAGTTGGACGTATATCCTTTGGTAATAAAGATGGCGGAGGCCGGTTATGTCTTTCTCTGTGAGGGACTTGATTTTGTAGCGGATAGAATCGTGCGCCATATTGGCTGCATAATGGCCCCAGGGAATATAGCTGTTTTCCCGGAGGTATTCCCAGATATGCGTACCGGCCCCTATATATTCGCCGACAATGGGGCTTTTCCCCTGCACACCGGGAATTAAGACCATACGCTGTTTGTACGTATCCGGGAGGAAGGGATTATTGGATACAAGATCAAAAAGCTGCTCATCCAGGATAGCCGGGCGCAAATCGCCCCTTTCCGTCCTTGTGTAACTAATGCCCATAGGCAGGTCAGTTTTTGGGTCAAACTCAAAGCGACAGGAGAGATTGGCCAGTTTGACCAGGTTTTGCGGGTTGCTGGACGTTTTCGCTAGGGCAAGAAGCAAAGGGTGCGGTAGATTTTCAAGGGATAGATCACCGGCAGGTTCATATTTCTCTAAAGAACGGCCAGGACCACTCTCGTCTTTGCGTTCGAAGGGGTTAGCATTTCCTACCGCGCCGTCCGCGTAAGTCTTGAGTACGAAAGTGGCCCCCATAAAAGGAAAGGCGTTGGGGATCTCGAAGACCCAGGCAGAGGAGGCAACATGAATATTATCCGCCGGGAAATTGTCTGTATTATCAATCTTGGTCTGGTCAGGGCTATGGCCCAGGGTTATGATATAATCGTTTTGCCGTAGATTAAGGGCCGTGTATTTCGGCTTGTGGATGCCGTAAACAAACTCACCTGTGGCCGCGACGCAGGTTTGGAGAAAGTTTTTGTTCATGCCGTTCCCTTTCCAGGGTACAATCCATTTGGACTTGGTCTTTAATACTCAAATATCATTTGATTAAACACGTGTCAATTTCAATTACCGGAGTTTTCTATAGATGGTCTCTGCCGATGTTCCACCGACGGAAGGATGTGAAGCTAAGATGCGTCTAGGTGTTCAGGTGTCTATTGCCGGGTCACTGGATCGTGCGGTTGACCGGGCTATAAATCTGGGCTGCACCACCATGCAGATTTTTGCCCGGAATCCAAGGACATGGCATGTCCAGGCCCTTTCGCCGGAGATAGCCGGCCTGTTCCGGGATAAACGGCAGCGCGTTGACATTAGCCCTGCGGTCATTCATACGCCTTACCTGGTCAACCTGGCCTCTTTTGACAAGGCGCTATTTGAGAAATCGGTAGGGGCATTGGTGGAGGATATTCGGCGGGCAGACGCCCTGGGGATAGAATATGTAGTAACCCATATCGGCAGTGCGCGCTGGCAGTCCCTGCAAAAAGGCATGGCCATGGTAAGCTCTGCCCTGGATAGGATACTTACGGCGACAGAAGATAGCGGAGTAGCGCTGCTTCTGGAAAACACCGCCGGCCACGGGGAACTGATAGGGGGACGTATAGGGCACATAGGACAGCTTATCCGTGATGCCGGTAACCCACTAAGGCTGGGCTTTTGCCTGGATACGTGTCATGCCTTTGCCGGCGGATACGAACTGCGCACAAAGGCGGCGCTGGATCATCTGCAAAATGAGATAGAAAGAGAGATCGGCCTGGAGCGCTTAAAAGTTATACACCTGAACGATTGTAAGGGGGCGCTTGGTTCTCACCTGGACCGGCATGAGCATATCGGGAAAGGACGTATTGGATTGGGCGGTTTTGCTACTCTTCTTAGCCACTCCCTTTTTGATGGTCTTCCCTGGATACTTGAGACCCCGAAAAAATCAGATATGGATGACCGCCGCAATCTGGCGACAATTTTAGATCTGCTATCCCGGGGCCGTCCAGAAACCGCATAATTTCCCTGATGTGGAGGCTAATGTAGTGCGTCCAACGTTTTTTTACATATATTATGGCATCAAAAACCGTCATTCCTGCGAAAGCAGGAATCCAGAAAGGTAAAAAGACTGGATTCCGGGTCAAGCCCGGAATGACAATCAAAGTAAGGGGACTTATGACGCACTACACTAAGGGGGGGAAGGGAGGCGCTGTTTAATCAACCGCATGCCATTTCAGTTGGCAAATATGTTGACAAAAATATTATTACATATTATGTAACCTACTGTAACTTAATAAATTATTTGTGACAAAAATATGGACAATAATTTTATAAAAAAGGTGGTATATTCTCCTCCTATGCACCCTGTGCCTTTGTTAGAAGTTTTCGAATATAAGTATCTCTGTTCTCCATCTGGAAGAGGACATTCCGCCTTTCAAATTCCTCTTTGTTTAAGCCATCACCCCACCACGCCACTTCGGGGTACCTGGTACTGGAGATGATAAATGAGTTCAGGGTTACCCCCGTATCTCCAAGCTGGCGCTCGAGCTCTTTTATGGTCTCGTAAAAGCGAATCTTCGGGTCGCCTGGCCCTTCAAGATTTCTCAATCCCTTGGGGTCAATGAAGTTGATATACTGTCTTGTACCGTCAAGAAGCCAAAGGATAAAATCCGGATAGAAGTTTCCGGCCTCAAAGAAGCCAATGCCTCTGCCCCGGCTCATGTTCCTGAGAAGGTACATCTCTTTGCCGCCAAGTGAATCCCCATTACCGCCCACGAACGCCTTTAAGTCCAGTACAAAATCCCTCTCGCCTTCGTTCTCAAGGACGACGGGCTTTATTTCTATCAGGTCGTTTTTGGCATAAAGAAGCGGTTCATACAGATGATAATTGAAGGCAATGGACTTAAGGGCGTGAAATTCGAAATCCCTCAGTGAACCCGATATTATCAAACCTTTCAGCTCTTCCAGCTTCTCGACGATGTCCTCCCGTGATTGTTCAATCAGAAGCCTGTACTCATTGATGAAATTAGGGTCATCCTCGGTCAATTCCCGATATTCCAGTTGTGGGCCTTCATACTCCTGCTTCCTAAACTTGTAATACCGGTCTATATACTTCTTAAGGAGGGCCACGGCAATTTCCTGCCAGCGTCTGACCTGCTCGAATGACCTGAATTCCATCTGGTCCCTCGGAATAAGAAGCTTATACCAGTCATTCCGGCTTAAAAGCGTAACAATGCTCTCTGGTGGCAGGTTAAGGTTATACCATGCGCGCTCGTTCTTGAATTGCTGAAGCTCGGAGTAAATCGCATCAATATCCATGAATGCCAGATGGGTTTCATCGAAATAGCGCATCTCCTTCTCGGCTATAGTTCCGGCATTACGACCGGAGCCGCTTGCAAGGGCCTGAAGCTTGGGATACCAGTCCAGAACAACCGGGTATCTGGTAAGATAGTCCGGTGGTACATCAAGGGAAGGCTTCGGGCCGTTCTTCTTAAAATCAATGCCTTCTTTCAGGCGGACGATTTTCAGCTTCTTTGTGCCGAGATTCTTGATGACCGGCAGGACAAACTCGATGCGGTCTTCATTTGACGGAAGCCCCTCATCTTCCAGATATTCCTTAAACTGCTTCATGTAATCGGCACGGATGCCGAATATGTTCAGCGATTCCAGAGTCTCTATATTCCTCGGAGCGGCCAATCCCTCAAGCCTTCGGCTGCGCTTGAGAGAGAAGTCCTTGCCTTTCAGCCTCACGCCGCGACCGAAAAGCTGGATTATCTGTGGCCCCTCGTTTCGGCCTATGTTCATAAGGCCCATGGTGCTCACGCGCCAGCTGTTCCAGCCCTCGGTAAACTTCTTTGAACCAATCAGGATATTTACTGTGGAGTCTTCGTCATTCAGGTTTCTGAAGAGAGAGTCCGAAAATTCCCTGTCGGTGACAACAAGCTCGCTCTGCTCCTCACAGAGCTTACAGAGACTCGGGGCATCCCCAACATTTATCACGCCGAAAGGCTCGTTATCGCCCAGCCTGAGGGCTATTTCCCCTTCAGTCCCCTTCAAGTTCTCCACATGAAGGGCCGCAGATGATGCGGAATTCAAGATTACCTTCAGGATGTCGTTAAATACTTCTTCAGGAGACAGCCTCAAAGCGCCCAAATACTTATATGCCCCGGCAAAAAGGTCACGGCCATGGGCATCGAGGAGTCCTGAATCTCCGCTCAGAAGCCTCTCTATTTCGGCTATGCTTTCCCAGCGTTTCTGAACAAACTCGGCCAGAGTAAGCAGGATATCCACAACGTCGGATACCTTGCGTTTATGCTGAGTCCGAACGGCGTTGACACTGCCTCCTACAAATATCCACAGAGGGCGTTCGAGCAGGAAAGGGCGGAATATGCCTTTCTGTTCGGTATGGAGCTTTAATTGCTCATAAAATGTGAGCAGACAGGCCGTCAGATACCTGCGACGGACGGCTTCGTCAGAGTCGTCTGCAAGGTTCAGGATGCGGTAGTCCTTTCCGTAACCGTCGCTATAGAAATACTTATATGAATAGTCAAAGACTATGCACTTTGCATATGTCTGCTCCAGCGCCTTGCTTCCGCTTGCCTTCATGGCCTGTCCGAATGTGGCGGAGTATTCAAATGAGAATCCTTTTTCGCATAACTGGTTTCGGCGCGTCATCCATATGCCTGTCTCGGAGGAGCTTGCGCCTCGATGGCCCTCGTCCACGAGCACAAGGTTATTCCCCTCAAAGGCATCCACCGCCACAGTCTTCTCGCCCATCTCCTCACGGAGCTTATGTATGTCTATAATTTCAATTGACCGGCTCGTAAAAAGCCCCCTTTTCTTGCCATATTCTCTATTCAATTCCTTTTCGGAGTTGAATATCTTCTCCAACTTCCGGCTCTTGAAACCTATGTTCATACTAAAATATCTTTACCTTATTAAGTAAAGAGTTTTTTCATGCGACTGTCCATCTGATTGTGAACAGTTCTTCCGTGGTTGTCTTCTGAGCCATCCGCCTTTCGAGGGCTTCTATGAGGGCATCGCGCTTTCCCACTATCTCGTCTTCTATATCGAAAATGCTCTGACGCTGGCGACGTTTTTTCTTCTCCAAGTCCCTTATCTGTTCCTGAATCTTGTGCTGCTCCTCCGTCGTGGTTGCCAGTCTTGCCTGCCGGGTCAGGGCCTTAATGCGCTCCTTGGTATCTTTAAGCTCCTTTTCAGCGGCAAGAACCATGTCATCGGCCCATTTTTCAAGCCTCTCCCGCGCCTCGCTGAAGTGGCGGTTATTTTCCTCCAGAGACCTGCTTATGGTGGCCTTCCCATGACGTTCTGCTTCGATATTCAGCCGGTCCTTGACCGGAGATGGCATTTCATCACAAATGGAAACTGTCCCCTGGCAGTTGAACAATTTCTCGCAGGTCTCCTGATCCAGCAAGCGGCCGTTATCGTCAAAGCCGGAGAAGAGAAGATATTCTTCCCGATCAAAGGAGTCAATGACCAGACGCCTGAGGATAAGCCAGCCGGAGCGTCCTTTAAGCTCTTCGATAACGGATATCTTAGCCGGATGGTGGGAAATGTCGAAATTCACACTGGCCTGATGGGTTGAGTACTCCTTTCCGGTCTGGACTATGTACTCCCCAAGAGGATGTGAAATCCTGTAAAGGAATTCACCCGGAATGTTTTGCTGTGTTTTGGAAATCAGGTGATACATTCCGGGATGCACAGCACCGATGGGAGGATTTATCAGGTCAAAAGCAAGAGATTTATCATCGAAATTGGCATGCTTGTCGAGAATGAATTTTGGTAAGACTTTAGCTCTTTGAAAAATTATGCTGCTCGTTTCAGCTCCTGTTCTGGTGCCATCTGTTTTCCGATAGATGCTTTGGCCAGAGACAAAACGGTCTCAACCGGATTTTTTCCCT
>DSAQ01000186.1 GCA_011046395.1 Pseudomonadota bacterium | reverse complement strand
GGATTTGCTTGTCACAAATCTCCATACCAGAAAAGAGAACAGGATGCTTTTTTTATGGCTTCATATTACAGTGGTTACACTATCAATACCTAAAACGGACCCACAAATTCTGCGGAGGAACCCCTTTTACTAAAGGTGGGACTATTTTCATTGCCTTTTGTGTTGCTATACGACATGGATGTTTCATTTTACCTAGCCCCGGGCACGGCGTATCCTTTTAAAAATGCCTTAAAGCATCAGCTATTACCAGTCTGGAGGCCTTGAAGGCAGGATAGAACGAGGAAAGCAATGACGAGATTAGAGCTATAAGGAACGAAGAAAAAAGCAGTTGAGGTACTACCCTAATGTGGGCTACCCAACCGACAGTAGCTCCCGGAGGCGGGGGCATCGGGATTCCAATAAGGGAAATCACGTACCCAAGTCCAGTTCCGACAGTAACGCCTATCAGACCTCCGAGAATGCCCAGAATAAGCCCTTCTAGCAAGAATAGTTTTAGGACTTCATATCGTTTGGAGCCCAAGGCCATGATCGTGCCAATTTCTCTCGTTCTTTCCCATATTGACATGTTAATAGTATTGAAGATGCTTAAAACAACGATAACGGCGATTATTAACTTCAGAACAAGAAATTGCCTGCTGTATAGCTCAACGGTTTTGTTATAAAAATCTGCCATTTCATACCATGGCTTAAGTTCCAAATTCAAGTCTTCATCTCTAAATAAATTCACAAGCTGATTCTTCACGAGGTCAGTGTTTTCGGTTTTGTCTAACAGGGCAACCAAAGTTTGTACTTTATCCGTACGAAGGAGAGCTTGAGCTGTTGCGATCGGCATTCGCAAGGCATGGTCATCAAACTCTTTTGAGGCGGTAAAGAATACGCCTTTTACCTTCATATCCAGGGCATTTAGTGCACCGCCTACGGTGTTGGAGACCAGTATTACAAAATTACCAACCTTTGACCCCATAGCTTTTGCCAGACCCCTGCCTAAAATCACGTCATACATGTCACCCCGTGAAAGGTTTTCCCCCGCTTCAATCCCTACACCGGTGTTTGCTCCTTTAACTGTTTCAATGACGCTGATCGCTTGTTCCCCTTCAGGGTTAATACCTTGACTGAGTATAGAAACCGTATTTTCTCCTGTACTGAGAAGTCCTGAAAATGTTATCCTCGGTGTAATAAACTTTACATGATCAACAGAGGCGATGAGTTCTTTAACTTTCTCAGGGTGTTCAATCATATAATCAAAAGGCCTTGTGTTCCCCTTTTCGAGGTAGCCTTTTTCATAGACCTGAATGTGGCCGAGATGACCATGGATATATCCCTCCCGCATTTGCAAAAAAGTATCTTCAAAGAAACCACCAGCAATGATCAGGGAAATACAACCAAAGGCGATCGCTGCCAGTGTGATCAGTGATCTAACCTTATTTCTGAAAACATTTCTAAAGGCCAGTTTTAGATTTAAGAGTTCCATATATTAACCAGATCAACCCCCTCAAGGAACAATTTTTCCATCCATTAATTGTACAATTCTATTTGCCAGCGACATTACTTTAGGATCGTGGGTAGAAAAAATAAAAATAGTCCCTTGTTCTTCGTTTATCCCTCTCATTACTTCTAAAACAGCAGCGCCAGTTTGGTGGTCCAGGTTGGCCGTAGGCTCATCAGCTAATATGATTTTGGGTTCAGAGACAAGAGCCCTGGCTATAGCCACCCGTTGCCGCTGACCTCCGCTCAGTTCATCCGGCCTATGTTTGGCAAACGTCTCCAAGCCTACGTTTTTCAGAGCATTCATTACTCTTTCTTTTCTTTCATTTTTTTTGATTTTTCTTCTCAAAAGCGGATATTCTACATTTTCAAATGCTGAAAGGACCGGGATCAAATTAAAGCTTTGAAATATAAAACCTATCTTTGCCGCCCTAAGCTCTGCCAATTGGTCCGAAGAGAGATCGCTGATATCTGTATTATCAATTTTGATACTTCCCAAGGTAGGTAAATCTATGCAGCCAATTAGGTTAAGCAGAGTGGTTTTTCCACTACCGGACGGACCGGCTATTGCGAGGAATTCCCCTTCTTGTATCTTAAGGTCTATACCTTGTAAGGCATGGATTAAGGTCTTGCCCAGGTAATATTCCTTGGTTAATTCCTTTACCTCTACTACGTCCATAAAGCCTCTGCAATCTAACGTTGTTATTGGCCCGGTTTCTACTGAGGATTTTTAAGATTATATCATTATTACTTACGATCGGTAAATTCAGAAAAAAATATTAAGATTAAGCGCCTCTATCTATATAAGAGACGCGTGACTTTTATACTATACCACAAGAAGCTCTTTGAGAAAAATGCAAAGAAAACCGGTACACCTTAAAACAGCTCACGCATCTCTATTATTGAGCACGACACATGAAGTTACAAAATATCGGAGCCCTAAAGGAAAAAAATGCTCTCAGAACGAAGAGGGACAGGTTTCAAGATCGTAATAGATAATCTCTGCTTTTTCAATCGGCAATTTTAATAAAAAAGTTGATTGGAGGAGTTTCGTATCCTTATGAGAAGTTTTTATCAAAACTGGAACAGGGCCGATAAGAACGTTAACGAAAAAAATAAACAAGAGAAGTTAAGCCTGATGCTAATAAGAAACGCAGAACTTCTGAGAGAAAAAAAATACCTTCCGGAGAGGCGCAGGGCCATAAGACTGAGGCGGTCCCGGCTTACCGAAGTAGGGCAATCCCTTGATTACCGGATTAAAACCGCCACCTCACGGGAGGAATGGATCGAGGCCTTTTCTCTGGCGCATGATAGATACGTAGAACTGGGTTACATGGATCCGGATCCTTCGACAATGAGGCTGAAGATTCAAAACATATTACCCTCGACCCGGGTATTTACCGCCAGATACGAGGGGAGGGCGGTTGCTACCGCCACCCTTATTATCGATTCTCCCCTGGGACTGCCATCCGATGCAATATATAAAAAAGAGCTGGATATGTTAAGGAACAAAGGCCGCCTGGTATCCGAGGGTTCTTCGCTGGTCACCGCAAAGGAATTTAAGTGCAGTAATATTTTCATGCTTCTTTTTAAAGTGGTTTATGCCTACGCTCAGTATCTGCAGACCGACGACATCTGTATCGCCGTAAACCCTAAGCATGCCCGTTTCTATGAGGATATACTTTTGTTTGAGCCGATCGGAGAGTTGAGATATTTCCCATCAGTAAAGGATGCGCCGGCCATTTTGGAGCGCATGGACCTGCGCACAGCGCATGCACGATTTGCTGATATCTATAATATGGAGGATTTTGACTGTGACCTTTATACCTTTTTCTTCACGGCTAATAATGGCGATGAATCAGAATGGGGGAAGTCCTATCCCACTGGCGGACTCAGGATGTCCCTGGAGGATATACGGTATTTTTTTGTAGAAAAGACCGATCTCTTCGTGGGAATTGACGACGATAAACTGGCCTACATCCAGAAATGCTATCCCGACTACGACTTCACCCGGTTACTTCCACCCGGATATTTTTCTACGAGATAGTGTTCTACTCGGGCATAAATCTTCTTGCTGTAACAAAAAGTGTTAAAATAAATTCACACTTTATATATTTTTTGCTATAATTAGTATAAGTCTCTT
This sequence comes from Pseudomonadota bacterium, assembly GCA_011046395.1. Classification (GTDB taxonomy): domain Bacteria; phylum Desulfobacterota; class QYQD01; order QYQD01; family QYQD01; genus QYQD01. The sequence continues at coordinate 3,037 of DSAQ01000186.1, read as the reverse complement.
ACAAAAATCTCCTGGCGTCATTCCCGCGAAAGCCGCCCAGGTCCTCCGCCTCAGGCGGAGACGAGGACGCCGACCCTGCCTATGGTCCGCTGCAAGCGGGGCGGGCGAGAATCCAGTGTTTTCAATAGATTCTGGCCCACGCTATAGTCTATCCGCCGCAGGTGGGCGGGGGTGACGGTTTTCTTGAGTTTTGCAAGGACCTCTTATATTAAAAATTATAGGTGAGGCTGTATTATGATAACATTAGATATCTTAGACGATGATGTCCCGGCAAAATCCCTGGTTAGTGCCGAGGATATAGAATTCAAGATAGTTGATACTCTGGATGAATTGGAGCAATCATATAATCTTATCTACAAAGCCTATGTAACACGAGGATATGTTAAACCGCACCATTCTGAAATGAGAATAGGGATTTATAATTTACTCCCTGACACCCGGACGTTTATCGCCAAGAAGGATGACTTAGTGATAATGACCCTTACTCTTATCCCGGACTCGCCATTAGGACTGCCTATGGATGAAATCTACAACATTGAGATGGACTTCTTGAGATATCATGGAAGAAAAGCGGCAGAGCTTTCTGGCCTGGCAGTCCACGAGGATTTGAGTGGCAAGGGGATGTTTATCTTCCTGGCATTAGTCAAGCTCGTGTATTTTCATGCCAGGAGTGCGGGCATTGATGATTTCTGTATCGCGGTCCATCCCAAGCACGAGTCTTTTTACGAGAACGTCTTATTATTTGAACATCTGGGTGATGAAAAACTTTATTCCTGTGTCAGAAACTCTCCAGCCCTGGGTAAGCGGTTAAATCTGCATACTTTCGAGAAAAGATTAAGCAGGAGAAACAGACATCTTTACCGGTTCGTATGTGAACAGGAACATCCGTTTTCACAAACCATATCAAAGAATATCGTTATCGATGAGGCGCTTTCCTGTTTCTTAAGGAAAGGATGGCCAATGGAGAAAATCCGCCAGTTCTATCACCTGCCTGATAAAAGGCTTTATTGTTAGGTTCATCCCAAGACAGCCCTTCCTTTGGAGAAGACAATATCCTTGAAGCCCAATTAGGTCGTTAAATATATGTATTGACAGGGTGTCTGTGTTTTGCTATGTTTAGCCCAGATTTTCTGAACGGCTGCTCATTTTTTATTTTGCCATGGAGGATAAGTGAGCGAAATCATTAATATAATCGGCAGGCAGATTTTTGATTCCAGGGGCAACCCGACTGTAGAGGTTGACGTTTATTTGGAATCCGGCTATATGGGGCGGGCCGCCGTCCCGTCCGGGGCCTCGACCGGCAAAAAAGAGGCCGTGGAACTCCGCGACAAGATTAAAACCCAATATATGGGTAAAGGCGTTTCCAGGGCGGTCAAGAACGTCAATGAGAAAATTGCTCCGGCGTTGATAGGTTTTGAGTCTTCCGAGCAGGCGCTTATCGATAAGAACATGATAGCCCTGGACGGGACAAAAAATAAGGGTAAGCTGGGCGCCAATGCCATTCTGGCCGTATCTTTAGCGGTAGCCAAGGCTACGGCAGAAGAATTAGGGATTCCGCTCTATCGCTATCTTGGCGGTGTTGCTACCCGCGTACTGCCGGTGCCCATGATGAATATTTTGAATGGCGGAGCTCATGCGGATAATAACGTGGATATCCAGGAGTTCATGATCGTACCCTGCGGGGCCTCTTCCTTTAGTGAGGCCATGCGCATGGGCGTGGAGACCTTTCATGCCCTGAAAGGGGTCTTAAAAGGCAAGGGGTATCAGACGGCCGTGGGTGACGAAGGCGGGTTTGCGCCAAACCTAAGGTCAAATGAGGAGGCCATGGATGTTATCCTGCAAGGGATTGAGAAGGCCGGGTACAAGCCGGGGAAGGACATATATATTGCTCTGGATGCCGCCGCCAGCGAATTTTACGACAAGGGCACCTATACGCTGCTCGCCGAGAAAAAGCCGAATAAAAATACAGATGAGATGATCGGTTTTTATGCAGACTGGCTGAAAAAATACCCGATTATTTCCATAGAGGACGGTCTGTCTGAAGATGACTGGAAGGGATGGAAGAAACTCACCGGCCAGTTAGGCGGCAAGATACAACTGGTAGGTGATGATATATTCGTCACCAATACCGGCATCCTGTCTAAGGGGATACAAGAGGGCGTGGCAAACGCCATATTGATTAAACTGAATCAGATCGGCACCCTGACCGAGACTATAGAAGCCATTCAGATGGCAGATCGGGCCGGGTATCGGTCCGTTATTTCTCACCGTTCAGGCGAGACCGAAGATGCGGTTATTGCTGATCTGTCCGTGGCTTTAAATACGGGGCAGATCAAGACCGGCGCCCCTTCGCGTTCGGAACGTGTGGCCAAATATAACCAGCTTTTACGCATCGAAGAAGAGCTGGGCCCTGCGGCGCTGTTTATGGGCCGGGAAAGCTTTGCCCGGTAGAGGTTACAAGGATGGCCGTCTTGTTTGGTTTTCGACAAAGTGATAGGTTTACTCCTGGAGGTTAGTTTTATGACCCTGACTAAAGCTGATCTTGTTAATCATATTTATGAAAAAAACAAGCTTCGCAAGGCTGAAGCCGTACTGGCCATGGAAGCCTTATTAGAAATAATTAAGACTTCCCTGGCTGATAATGATAGCGTGCTCATCAGCGGTTTTGGTAAATTCAATGTCAAGAATAAAAAGGAAAGGCGGGGCAGAAACCCTCAGACCGGTGCAGAATTAATGTTATCCCCCCGACGTGTAGTCACATTTAAGCCTTCCAGCATCCTCAGGCAAAGAATAAATAATAAGGTAAGATTTTAGCGTTTTGAAAACTGATTGCGTTTTCATTGGGTGAACGGAATGGTGGAATAATGGAATGACGGGTAAAAAATCAGTTCTGAGTTCACAGTTTCGAGTTCCGGGTTGAAAAACCGTGAACCCAGAACCGTGAACTTGGAACAATTTCCGGAACCCAACACTTCAGTATTCCAATCCCCCGTCAACTTACGAGAATTCCCCTCCTGAACAGGCGGGCTGCCATATT
>DSAQ01000261.1 GCA_011046395.1 Pseudomonadota bacterium | reverse complement strand
GTCACTACAAATGACTTTCCAAAACTCGCATCCAATAATATCAATAGGTTATCAAACCAATCGGGTCAAATCTAGGATAATTTTGAGGTAAAAATCAATTTTTGTGGTAAACTTGGGTTAAGGCCGTCAATTATAGGATATCTTGTATTGTTCCAGATGCAGGCCTGAGTGGGACTGAATAGTAATTTGTTTCTTTATTTTCCGCTCAAGAAGTTCGATCTGTCCCGCTTCCTCGTTTAGAAACATCTCACTTATATCCGGATGAACGGAGATAGTGACACCCGGAGCTATTACATCAGCAGATTCTCTTTCAATCTTTCTGAATATCTCATAACAGATAGTTCGTCTTGATTTCAGAAATCCCTCGCCGTCACAGTAGAAGCAAGGTTCACAGAGAAGCCGGCCCAGACTTTCCCGTGTCCTTTTACGTGTCATTTCAATCAATCCTAACTCGGACATTTTCAATATAGTGGTCTTGCTTTTGTCTTTGCGGAGAGCCTCCCGCAGGGCATTAAAAACCTCTTCACGATGCTTTTCCCTTTTCATATCAATAAAATCGATGATGATTAAGCCCCCTATATTGCGCAGTCGCAGTTGATAGGCGCTTTCCTTTACTGCCTCCAGATTGGTTTTGAGGATGGTTTCTTCCAGATCTCTTTTCCCCACAAAACGTCCGGTGTTAACGTCGATAGCCGTCAGGGCCTCCGTCATTTCGATTACTATATAACCGCCGGATTTCAGCCAGACCTTTTTTTCCAGCGCCCGGGCCATTTCCACTTCAATACCATAGGTATCGAAGATGGGCGTGATGTTTGTATAAAGCTCTACAGCGGGTTTCAGATGGGGAGCGAAAGTTTCCATGAAATTAAGTATTCTCTGGCACTCTTCCGGTGAATCAATAATCAAGCGATCTACTTCTTTTGCGAAGAGATCACGTGCGGCCCTCAGGGCAATATCCAGATCTTCGTATATGAGCGAGGGAACCGGTGCGGAAGCAGCCTTTTTCTGAAGATTACCCCACATTTTAATTAGAAAATCCATTTCTACCTGTATCTTGGCGACATCTATACCTTCGCTGGCTGTACGGGCTATAAAGCCGACCTCGGGTGGCTTAACGGCCTCAATAAGATCATTGAGGCGTCTTCGTTCCTCCTCGTCTTCGATGCGCCGGGACACGCCGACATGCTCGGTCATGGGCATAAGCACCAAATTACGGCCAGCCAGGGTAATGTAGGAAGTTAGCCGGGCTCCCTTGGTACCTAAAGGCTCTTTGGACGCCTGGACTATTATATCCTGACCTTCATGTAAGAGGTCTTCGATGTTCCATGAGGCTGATGGGTAATATTCTGTATCTTTTTCTGGTTTTTCTCCCGCCGTCTCACTTTCTGTATCCGCAGAAAGCATCATCAATTCATAGTCGGTTACCTGATTATAGATATCGGCCGCATGGATAAAAGCCGTCCGCTCCAGTCCTATATCCACAAAGGCAGCCTGCATTCCCGGTAAGACACGGGTGACCCGGCCTTTATATATGTTGCCGATAATACTTTTTTCCAGGCTGCGTTCTACATAGAACTCGACAACAGAGCCCCCTTCCAATAGGGCTACGCGGGTTTCATAAGGTGAGGCATTTATAATGAGTTCTGCCGGCATAAAGAATTTCCTTCCATTTCTGGGAGTATTATCAAAAGTTTTACCGCAAAGAACGCGGAGATAACATATTATGCGGTCAATTGGTTGAGTAGATGAGTCGTTGAGTAACTACTCAACCACTTAACCACTTAACTACTCAACTGATTTTACCAACTCTGCGCTCTCTGCGTGCTCAGCGGTGAAAAGGCTTTTTTACGAATTGATCAAAATTCTTTTTCTCTGTGTTCTCTGTGGTAAAATTCTTTTTCTGTAGTTTCATATTTTGCTGGGTTATCCGGTAATTTCAGTATATGAAGATTCTTTAATTCTTCTTCGGAAAGATTGAAGATAGACTCCACTATTTCTGCCGGCTTAGCCCCGACTTTTTGATTGTTCGCCAGGGATAGGGCGATAGTCCGGGCATCGATATACTGTAGGGCCTTCACCAGCGGTTTTATATCCACCCGGCGCGTGCGCTCTTTTCTTTTCTGTTCTATCGGGAAGTTTTCTGCTGAGAGGAAGCGCTGTATCGGACCGGTCGTAAAAACGGCATTATCCGACCGTATCCGGTAATAGCTTGTTTCGGCAGTAGCAGCGGTTGTAAGTACTTTTCCCGCGCCGTAGATAATAAGACCATCGGGCATCTCTTTTTGCAGACGGGAAGCCAGATCGTCCGGCTTAATTGGTCCCACCGTCGTTAAGTCCACATATTCGGCCACACTCTCCGTTCCAACCGGCAGGGCAGAGCTAAAGGACATTTTCGGCATGGGATGAAATCCCTTAGAATAGGCCAGATTAATGCCGGCCCTCTTCAGCGCCCGGCTGAAGATGCGCGTTATTTCCAGATGGCTAAGGAACCGCGCCTGTTCCAGTTTACCGTAGTAAATCCTTAGGCGTGTTGTCTCTGTGGATTCCAGGCGTTTTGACGGGGTGAAACTGTCCTGAAACGGCTCTGCGAGCCGGAGAACCCTCCCTTTCCCGTCGCAGACGCCACAAAAGACACACCCATCCTTCCGACAATCCGGTGTTGTTTCACCATGGATAGCCTTATCTTTTTCTTTTATGAGGAATTCCTTATCTACGAGACAGTCTATATGTTCCCAAGGCAGTATTTCGTCAGGGTCCCGTTTCCTTATATAAGATTCCAGTTCCAGGCCGGTTTCGGCTGCGGCCTGCTGCCAGAGAGAAAAGCGGAAGTGGTCTCCCCAACCATCGAGCCGGCAACCAAGCCGGTAAGCGCGTTCTATAAGGCTGGCTAACCTCCGGTCACCCCTGGAGAAGACGCCCTCCAGCAAACTCTGGCGCGGATCATGCCATTTGACCTGGATTCTTCGGTTCTGCAAGGCGTTTTTGATATAATCCAGGCGATGCCAGCTCTCCTCGATACTTATCTGGGGCTCCCATTGGAACGGGGTATGTGCCTTGGGGACAAAGGTGGAGATGGCCACATTGACCTGGCAGCGTCTGCCGGTGTGGCGACCGCAGGCTAACACCCGTTTGGCCAGATCGGCTATGCCATCCAGGTCTTCATAAGTTTCGGTCGGTAGCCCGATCATGAAATAGAGTTTCAAAAGGTTCCACCCGGCCTGGAACGCCTCCCTGGCCGTGACCAGGAGGTCTTCTTCCGAGATATCCTTATTAATGACGGCCCTAAGCCTGACGGTGCCGGACTCCGGGGCAAGTGTAAAACCTGTTTTACGGACTCGCTTTATCTCGGCCATGATCTCAGGGGTCAGGGTTCCCACGCGCAGGGAGGGCAGAGATATAGCCACCTGTTCACTGGAATAGCGATTCATAAGGGCCGTTAGGAGCGCTTCCAGATTTCCATAGTCTCCCGTGCTAAGAGAGAGAAGGGAAAGCTCTTCATGGCCGGTGGCGGCCAGGGTCTCTTCGGCGATCCGGAGAATAGTCCTGGGGTGCCTTTCGCGGACCGGGCGGTAGGTAATGCCCGCCTGGCAGAACCGGCAGCCGCGCGCACAGCCGCGTGATATTTCCAGGCTGATACGGTCATGAACCGGCTTTGCATGCGGGATCACGGGTCTCACGGGATATGGAGCCTGGTCGAGATCGCTCACTACCCGCCGTGAGACCTCTGTATAGCCAGCTCTGAGGGGATCGATAGCACGAATATTTCCTTCCGGGCCATAGGACATCTTGAAGTAAGACGGTATATATACGCCTTCAATCCGGGCCAATAATTCTAAAAGCTTATCTTTCCCATCTGCGCTTTCTTTCCAGCAGGAATAAGTATTGGCTATTTCAACTATGGCCTCCTCACCATCACCGATCAGGATGGCATCAAAGAAATCAGCCACCGGTTCGGGATTTGCCGCGCATGACCCGCCGGCAATGACCAGTGGATAATTTTCGTCTCTCTCCCGGGCATAGAAGGGGATGCCGGCTGTGTCTAACACGGTAAGCACATTCGTATAACAAAGCTCATAGGGCAGTGTAAACCCTAAGATGTCGAATTCCCGGAGCGGTTTTTGTGATTCAAGAGAAAGTAACGGATAATCCTCGCGGCGGAGCAATTCCTCCAGATCAAGATCCGGGACAAAGGCCCGTTCGGCCAGGAAGTCCGCATTGCTGTTTACTATGTGATAGAGAATAGACAACCCCAGGTGGGACATGCCTATTTCATACAGATCCGGGAAGATAAGGGCCAGGCGCACCCTGGCCTTCTGCCAGTCTTTGCGGACGGCGTTTATTTCAGTGCCCAGGTAACGGCCGGGTTTTCTCACCTGTGTAAGGAAGGGGTAGGACAACTCTGGATTCCTTTCGCTAACTGCGGTCAATTGGTTGAGTAGATAAATGGTAAAAACAGTTGCGTTATTGAGTAACCACTCAACCACTCGACTACTTAACTACTCAACTGGTCTTACAATCTTTGCGGTAAATATTCATTATAAGGTATCAGAAAACGGCCGGTTTCGCAACAAAATGCACTGAGCGGGGCAGGAGGATTTTCAGATGAGGCGTAGGGGCAGGGCTTGCCCTGCCCACCAAGGGCGCAGCAAGCGGCGCCCCTACGTTATGGAAACCGAATGGCTTGCCCTGTTAAATAATCTATCTATTTAACAGGGTGAAGGTAAGGGTTGCGAAGCCGTCAATTTTTGGAAGTGTGGCAGACGTTACAGCCGCTCAGGGCCGTCGAAAGTGTGGCGCTCTTATAATCCCAGCGGAGCATCTTGTAATAAGGCGACCCGTGGGCACGGTGACAGGAAAGGCAGATAACCATGCTTCCGCTGTCAACGGTTGAAGTCGATGTCGACGGTGTGGACAAGGCAACCGGAGCGGTGGTTGAATAACTGGTATATGCGGCATATTCAGACCCACCATAACCCCCCCCCACACCGGAAAAGGCAAGATCAGAGGGATGCCTGAACCACGGGGAAGAAGAGCCCACTTCCGAGGAGCCACCGAGGTTGCCGTGCCCGTGGAAGTTGCCGTGGCAACTGCCGCATAGATAGCTGATGCTGTCGGTGGTTGTCCCGGGTGTAGCCCCGCCTTTGTAGCCGTTATGATTGGTCGAATTCGCCGTCTGCTCCCACTTGTAGCCAGCAGCATTCAACTCCACACCGTTCACGCCCCTTAAAAACCGGTAGCTTTTGCCTGTACTGGTGCCATCTATGGCGCTGTCATCGGTATGATGGCTCCCCCGCATGGCCTCTACGACAGTGGCAGCCGTTGCGCCTTGAGTACGATCACCGTGACATCCATATACCCCGGCGCAATTTAGCTGAGTGGCCCATGAGGCGGGTCCGGTTCCATAACTACTGGGTAAGCTGGCGCTGGCCTTGAAACCCGGCGGGGCATCCATCGGCGAGCCTTCCTGAGCCGTAATCCCATATACATTATGCCCTTTTTTGTTATCGCTCAGACTCCAGTAAAAATTACCACCCGCCAGAGGAGAAGCAGGGGCAGTGCTATTCAGAACTATGGGGGTATTACTCACAATGGTATTGGCCGTACTGGAAAAATGACAACCGATGCAGTCATAAGTCAGGAGACACGGATTTGGGGTTTGGTCCGCCTCAAAGCCATCAAGCGTCGCCTTGAGCTGGTAGGCCATGGCCGCGCCGCCCTGGCTGTTGTGCATGGTATGACAGTTGTAACAAACGCCCGTAACCTTGGCGTGGGATAGACCAGACAACGCTATCGTGAAGACAATAAATGCTGAGGTTAAAATTATTTTTTTCATCTGTAAATACCATCTTGACAGGCGAGACGCCTGTCCTTCTGATTACAAAATCACCATTCGTGGTAGGACAGCCGTCCCGGCTGTCCCGCTTGCAAGTTTCGTCATCCTTTGTCCGCCGCAGGCGGATGGATGTTTCATATATGGACGCCCCCGATCCTCGCCTTTGATAGGTCGATAAGCCCTTGCCAACAATCAGCTAGAAGTTATTACCATGATAGTGACACTCCGAGCAAAGTTTACTGCCGTGGTGACTCGAGAGTTTGCTCGGGTGGCATCGGTTACATAGAGAATCCCAATACGCCCGGGTGTTCCCCGAAAAGTCTGTAGCGCCACCGTTTACTTCTTTTCGTATTAAATAACGATAGCTAGGAGAACCATGAGGCTCATGACAATCTGTACAGGCCAAGACAAAATTGTTGCTATAGTTATAAGGGGCTTCTTTCCCGCCCCCTCCATTCCTTTGGCCATGATAATCCCCGGTGCTACTCCAATTAATGGATTTTAACCATCCACCTAGTGTGGTACTCCACACACTGCTGGCGGTGCTAGTATGGCAAGCGGTACAGAAAGTGACATAGTCGGGTGTTTTCCCTGCCTGTGTGGCCCGGTCGCTACTTGCGCCATCAGGCTCCAGATTGGTGGAAGGCGTGTAATAAAGTGGAGGTTGATAACTGGTTCCGTATGCGGCGCTACTCATTCTTTCGTCGGGATTCCCGTCGCCCCAAAGGGCGCTGTGATCCGAAGGTTTGGATATAGCCGTGTATGTTGGATCTCCGGGGTATGCCTTATTGCGCTTGGCGATATGGACATTATGGCAACCAGAACATGGATTACTGTTAGTGGGAAAGCTCGTAAATGTTTTAGTGCCGATTTGACCAGTAATGTATCTATATACATC
>DSAQ01000036.1 GCA_011046395.1 Pseudomonadota bacterium | reverse complement strand
ACAAACGGTATCAGTTACCTGCTACGCCCTTTAAATATCTTTGCTGCTTTTTGGTGTTATAGTCAAGTTCGTTGCATATAGGATACCGTTAACGGTATAAATTAGCTTTTTACGAGATCATCTGACTTGGCTTGACAGGAATTTTTCTCTTCTTGACTTAACTTAGCATCTGCATTAAATTTAATGCGTAAGCGAGAGTGGCGGAATTGGCAGACGCGCTGGACTTAGGATCCAGTCCGCTATCGTGGGTGGGGGTTCAAATCCCCCCTCTCGCACCATTACTAATTCAAAAGGTCAGGAGTACAGAAAAAGTGAAATGCAGGGTTGAGGATCTAAGCGCCGTCCGCAAAAAGATCTATGTTGAGATCCCTCGAGGCGTCGTGGCTGAGGAGACTGAAAACGCTTACAGGGCCTTAAACAAGAAGGTGAGGATAAAAGGTTTCCGTCCGGGCAAGGTTCCCAGGGAGATTTTAGAACGTTACTACCGTCAAAATGTGGAAATAGATGTCCTGGATAAACTTCTCAACGATTCCTACCCCAAGGCCGTTCAAGAGGCAAGGCTTTCTCCGGTGGCTAGGCCCGTGATTGATGAGGAAGAGTTTAAGCCCGGGGAGGATCTTAAATACACAGCTACGGTAGAGGTTAAGCCGGTTATAGAAGTGAAGGATTACCTGGAGTTGGAGATTGAGAAGAAGGAAGTGCCAGTTACCGACCAGGACGTGGAGAAAAAACTGGTTGAGATCCGGCAGATGAATGCGCATTTTAAATCCATTGATGAAGACCGGCCGATCAGAGAGGGAGACGTGGCGGTTATTGATTATAAGGGATTTTTGGATGGTAACCCCGTAGAGGGAAGTAACGGACAGAGTTATTATCTGGAGGTCGGATCCGGGCTTTTTAACCCGGATTTTGAAGGGCAATTAATCGGTTTGTCAAAAAATGCCGAAACAGAAATAAAAGTGACCTTCTCAGAGGATTTTGCAAACAAAACAATGGCCGGGAAGACCATGGACTTCCAGGTTGCTGTAAATGACATAAAAGAAAAGGTTGTTCCGGTATTAGATGATGCATTTGCTGTGGACCTGGGCGCTGACTTTAAGAACCTCGAAGACTTACGCAATAAGGTCAAAGAGACCTTGGTTGAGGCTCGAAAAAAGCAGGCTGAAGCCGATATGCGGAATCAGGTTATTGATCTGCTGATAGCAAAATGTGATTTTGAATTGCCGGAGAGTCTGTTGGAAGAAGAAATAGACGCTATGGTGGATGAGTCCCGGCGTAAGCTGGCAAGAATGGGCATACCCGTTGAATCTACGGGTATTTCCGATAAAGATCTACGTGACAAATTTAGAGAAGAGGCGGGGAAGCGGGCCCGGGGTTCGCTCATCTTAGAGGAGATAGCACGCCGGGAAAATCTAAGGGTAGAAGAGAAGGATATTGACGAAGAATTTGCTAAGGTCGCCCGCACACTCAATATGAGGCAGGAAGAGGCTAAGCACCTTCGCGCCAACCCTAACCTCATGCAATCGTTGCCGGATTATATATTACCTCAGAAGACATTGGATTATCTTATGGAACATGCGAAGATAAAATGAGTTGGACTGCTGTGGGATAACTATATGAAATTAGATGGAGACTAGAAGATGACATTAATACCTATTGTTGTAGAACAGAGCTCACGTGGTGAACGGGCTTATGATATCTATTCGCGCCTTTTGAAGGAAAGGATAATCTTTTTGGGGTCTCCAATAGATGACGACCTGGCTAACCTGGTAATTGCACAGATGCTTTTTTTGGAAGCTGAAGACCCGGATAAGGATATTACCCTGTACATTAATTCCCCCGGGGGGATGGTGACGGCCGGATTGGCCATCTACGATACCATGCAGTACATAAAACCAAATATTGTGACTCTGTGTATGGGGCAGGCTTCCAGTATGGCCGCACTACTCCTGGCCGCAGGAGCTAAGGGCAAGCGCTATGCGCTGCCGCATTCGCGTATTTTGATCCATCAGCCCCTGGGCGGCGCCCAAGGGCAGGCCACAGACGTAGATATTCAGGCGCGGGAGATTCTGCGGCTGCGTGAAGAGCTGAACAAGGTTTTGTCGGACCACACCGGCCAATCCATTGAGCGGATTAGCAGGGATACGGACCGCGATTTCTTCATGGGTGGCGGGCAGGCCAGGGAATACGGCCTCATTGATGAGGTTATAGCTAAACGGCCTGTGCCTAAAAAGGAGGAAGTTTAATGTCAAAAAAGGGTGATAGAAAGGGAAGCGAGTTACTCTGTTCTTTTTGCGGTAAAAGCCAGGATGAGGTCAAGAAGCTGATCGCAGGTCCGGCTGTCTATATCTGTGATGAGTGTATCGAGCTCTGTAATGATATTATGGCTGAGGAGTATGAGAAGGAAGAGGTGGCCAAGAGGAGCGGCTCGATACCAAAGCCTCAAGAGATCAAAAAGATCATGGATGAATATGTAATCGGCCAGGAAAGGGCAAAAAAGATACTGGCCGTAGCGGTTCACAACCACTATAAAAGAATTGATAGCCGGATCGATACACAAGGTATAGAACTGCAAAAGAGTAACATCCTCCTCGTCGGCCCAACGGGTTGCGGGAAGACTCTTCTGGCCCAGACCCTGGCTAAAATACTGAATGTCCCCTTTACTATTGCCGATGCTACTTCTCTCACTGAGGCCGGTTATGTGGGTGAGGATGTTGAGAATATTATCTTAAGCCTGCTGCAGGCGGCTGACTATGATGTGGCTCTGGCCTCGCGGGGTATAGTTTACATTGATGAAATCGATAAGATCGCCCGAAAATCAGATAACCCGTCTATCACCCGGGACGTCTCCGGCGAAGGCGTACAGCAGGCATTACTTAAGATTATAGAAGGGACTACGGCTAACGTCCCACCCAAGGGTGGTCGTAAACACCCTCAGCAGGAATTTGTCAAGGTGGATACTACTAATATCCTTTTCATCTGCGGTGGGGCATTTGTTGGCCTGGAAAACATCATCAGAAACAGGATCGGAGTCAAGTCCATGGGCTTTGGCGCTGATATTCGCGGGGCATCCCAGTCGAGGATTGGTGATGTCCTGGCTGAGGTCAAGCCGGAAGACCTCTTGCGTTTTGGCCTTATACCGGAATTTGTGGGAAGATTGCCGGTCGTGGCCACACTGGAAGAACTGGATGAAGAGGCGCTTATCAAGATATTGAAAGAGCCTAAAAATGCCCTGGTCAAACAGTATAAGAAGCTTTTCGAGCTTGATCATATTAACTTACGCTTCACCGAAGGAGCACTGGTGGCTGTGGCCCGTGAAAGTATGAAGAGGAAGTCCGGCGCCAGAGGATTAAGATCTATTCTTGAGAATGCCATGTTGGAGATAATGTATGAACTCCCCTCTAAGGGGGACGCAAGGGAATGTGTGATCAGCGAGGAGGTTATACTCAATAAAGAGGAGCCCATTATCCTGTATGAGACAACAAAGGCGCGTAGTGCATAAGGGGCATATTTATGTTTAGTTCTAACGCAAAGGAAAAAGAGGATGCTTTGAAAAGGGGGAAGACCGTTATCCCACTTTTACCGCTGCGTGATATACTGATTTTTCCGCACATGGTAGCGCCGCTTTTTGTGGGAAGGGAGAAGTCCATCCAGGCATTAGAAGATGCTATGGGTCGAAAGGCGGATCTTTTTCTTACAGCTCAAAAGGATGCCAAAAGAGATGAACCCGGCGAAAGAGATATAGAACGCGTTGGAACCATAGGTAGTATATTACAACTCCTGCGCCTGCCGGACGGGACGGTAAAACTCCTGGTTGAGGGTAAGAGACGCGGGAAGATAACGCAATTCCTGCCCCATAAAAACTTCTTTCTGGTTGAAGTTGAGGAGATGTCTGATACGGGTGAGCATGGTCTGGAAATAGAAGCGTTGGTACGCACCGTACGTTCTACCTTTGAGGAGTATGCAAAATTTAACAAAAAGATACCTTCAGAAGTACTTTTATCTCTTGCTTCTATTGACGATGTCTCTAAGTTAGCCGATACCATGGCGTCCCATTTGACCTTGCGTCTCGCAGACAAACAGGCCATCCTGGAGACGTTGAATCTGGCCAAGCGCCTGGAAAAGCTTTATCATCTGATGTGCGCTGAGATAGAGGTCGCCCAGATCGAGCATCGCATAAAAGACCGGGTCAAAAAGCAGATGGAGAAGACCCAGAAGGAGTATTATCTCGGCGAACAGATGCGTGCCATCCAGAAGGAGATGGGCGGCAAAGATGACTTTAAAAGTGAGCTGAATGAACTCGAGCAAAAGATTAAACGGAAGCGGATGTCAAAAGAGGCTGCAACCAAGGTGCGTAATGAGTTCAAGAAACTGAAGATGATGTCACCTATGTCCGCTGAGGCCACCGTTGTCCGTAATTATATAGACTGGTTGATTTCTCTCCCCTGGTATGAAAAGAGCAGGAATCAGATAGATATTAACGAGGCAGAGAGGATCCTGGAAGAGGATCACTATGGTCTTAAGAAGCCGAAGGAAAGGATTCTTGAATACCTGGCGGTCCAGAGTCTTGTTAAGAAGATGAAAGGGCCGATTCTCTGTCTGGTAGGTCCGCCCGGGGTAGGAAAGACTTCTCTGGCCAAGTCCATAGCGCGGGCAACCAAGCGAAACTTTATCCGCTTATCTCTGGGTGGAGTAAGGGATGAGGCGGAAATCCGCGGTCACCGGCGGACATATATAGGGGCTATGCCCGGGAAGATAATACAATCTTTGCGCAAGGCCAAGGTCAATAACCCGGTCTTCTGTCTGGATGAAGTGGACAAGATGAGCATGGATTTCCGTGGCGATCCTTCCGCTGCCCTCTTGGAGGTGCTTGATCCGGAACAAAATTATAGCTTTAATGACCATTATCTTGATGTCGATTATGATTTATCGGAAATCCTCTTTATAACTACGGCTAATACTCTCCACGCTATTCCACCTCCTTTACAGGATAGGATGGAGGTTATTCAACTTTCCGGATATACGGAAGAAGAGAAATTAAATATTGCCAGGAAATTTTTAATTCCGAAACAGATTCCGGCTAATGGTCTTCAGAAGGGTGATCTGGATATTACAGATAATGCTATTCTGGGGATCAGCCGCCGTTATACCCGGGAAGCCGGCGTCCGTAATTTAGAGAGGGAGATTTCCAGTATATGCCGTAAGGTGGCCAAGGAAATTGCCAAAAACAAAGAGGAGAGGCGAAAGGCGGTGGTTAATGTACAGTCCCTGGAAAAGTATCTCGGTGTTCCTCGTTACCGCTATGGCCTGGCTGAAGTTAAGGATGAGATCGGTGTGGCCACCGGTTTGGCCTGGACAGAGTTTGGCGGAGAGATATTGCAGATTGAAGCAGTTATCATGCCCGGAAAAGGCAACCTGACCATCACCGGTAAGCTGGGCGATGTCATGCAAGAATCGGCTCGGGCCGCTCTGAGCTATGTCCGTTCCAGGGCTGAGAACTTTGGACTGGATGCTGATTTTTACCAGAAGCTGGATATTCATATTCATGTGCCGGAAGGAGCTATCCCCAAAGATGGTCCGTCGGCCGGTATTACCATGGCCACGGCTATAACCTCGGCCTTGCTTAAGATTCCGGTCCATAAAGATACAGCCATGACGGGCGAAATTACATTGAGGGGCCGTGTACTGCCTATTGGCGGGCTTAAAGAAAAGATACTGGCGGCAAGGCGGAGTAATGTGAGTGCGGTGTTTATCCCTCGTGAGAATGAAAAGGACCTCAAAGATATCCCCCCTAAGTTGATTAAATCTATTCAAGTGGAAATGGTTGAAAGTATGGATGAGGTACTCAAGAAGGCGCTGGTATTGGATGATCCAGAGTCTCTATTCAAGGGTCCGGCATCCTCTCCGGTAGGTGTTTTTCCTAAGGAGGAAGCTCTTCCAGAAATGACCGCCCATTGATGTATTGCTTCTTATAACTTTATGTACATTTTGCTTGACTTGCCAAAATGGAGTTGTTAATAGTACGAACCTGATTAGGGGCGGATAGCTCAGTTGGGAGAGCATCGGCCTTACAAGCCGGGGGTCACAGGTTCAAGCCCTGTTCCGCCTACCATTTCTTGTCCTAAAATAATCGCCGGGGTCGTAGTTCAGTTTGGTTAGAACGCCGGCCTGTCACGCCGGAGGTCGCGAGTTCGAGTCTCGTCGGCCCCGCCAATTTAGTGGTGATGTAGGCTAGTTATCAGCTAGCGAACTACATCCGTTAACGGCCTTCTGAGGAGAGACGGCTCCTCAGAAGGCTTTTTTGTTCCCACCTATACCAGGTTACCCTTTCTCTCTAACACCTGAAGGGCAGATTTGAGGTCCTCCAGCCTGTGCAGGTAACTCTCGGTTGTTGACAGCTTCTTATGTCTCAAGACGGCAAAGTAAGCCGCCCCTAGTCAACATCATCCCACCCTAACCTGTAGATCTCCCCGCGTCTGGCTGCCGAATTCACCGGGGTGTCCGTTTTTACTTGACCAGATCAATTTCAACCAAATTTCTCTTTTAGGATCAGACAGCATTCCTGATGATGCTGTTTCGCCCCAGATGAATGATATATTCGAAAATACTGTATTGAGGCTCTCATAATTCAATTTCTATCTTTGATGACCTCGTAAAAAGCTAATTTATACCGTTAACGGTATCCTATATGCAACGAACTTGACTATAACACCAAAAAGCAGCAAAGATATTTAAAGGGCGTAGCAGGTAACTGATACCGTTT
>DSAQ01000148.1 GCA_011046395.1 Pseudomonadota bacterium | reverse complement strand
TTTGCTTGTCACAAATCTCCATACCAGAAAAGAGAACAGGATGCTTTTTTTATGGCTTCATATTACAGTGGTTACACTATCAATACCTAAAACGGACCCACAAATTCTGCGGAGGAACCAAAATTATTAAAGACCCGTTAACGATCCTTTTTGCCCTTGACAAACGGAGGCATTATAAGTGTTAGGTGACAACGTTCAGGACATCGTTCATAGAAATAATGGTCACGACATCGTTCAATCGCAACTTTGAAACTGTCTGATCTTGCGATGCCGTGACCCGCATCATCGGTCATCGCAGTTGATATTTGTATTCTTCGACCTGGATCTTCTCCGGCGAAATACCGCTCCACTGCTGATGCCCGTTGCTTCAGAATCTTCTTTTTCATGAACACCTCCTTAAAGGATTAGGTGCCCATGATAATACAGGTTGTGGCTACTCGATTGTCAAAGAGCGTTTGTGAACGATGTCTTGAATGCTAATTTAGTGAACGATGTCCTGAACGTTGTCAGTTAGGCTGATTACTTTTGTAGGGTTTTGCTCATTAGACTTTCTGTTTGAACTGGTATTGATTTCGGCTTTTTCGTCAGATGCCAAGGTCTTTCTAAGAGAAGATACGAATGTTTATCCCAGACCCTTCAAAAACCGAAAATAATGCTTTAGGCATATATGATAGGCCGAGTTCAACAATTCTTGAAACTCTTTCTTCGTAATTTTCGGATGAAATAACTGTGTAATGTACGACTTCAGATTCCCGAGAACCATATACACATCCAACAATGCCAGTCTGCCTTTTATTCTCTCCTTCAATTGGGATATGACAAACAAGGGGAGAGCCACTCATTCCGAAAAGAATTGGAAAATTTAGTTCATATGAGTCTGGATAGCTCGTTTCTCTTGAAATTCCTGAAATATAGCCTTTCATGTACCGCTGCCTAAAAGGCAGTTCTTTCGGTCCTAATGGCTCATGAAAATATCCATAAACTTCTACATCGCTACCAATATTAATATATGGCGCGTCAAAAAATGGCCATGGATTTTCTACTTCTGATGGATCACTTTTGCACAGGGAAATATCGTATTGGGTCGACCGATTTATAAGCTTTAATTCTAATTCCCTTCTCTTGCCAAGTTGATAAGTGAATAGCCTTTCGTTTTCATTGACAGCGTCTGTAATGTGTCGGCAGGTAATTAAATATCCTTTTTCGTCTATATAAAAACCGGTACCCAAAAAGCGAAACTTATTAGCAGCATTTTCGGGTATGGCGATTAACGGAACTATAACATCTTCAACGTACAAGATTTCTTCCATAATAAAATCTTCAGCGCCTGCCTCACCGGCCAGCCAGCGAAGCTCTTTGAGCGAAGCGAACCACCTAACGTTTACTCCGGTGCAGGCGGTGGCTAGAAGTCAATCCGTTTATCTTTTATTGGTGGTCTTTTTTTCCCGCAGTCACATTCAAAGCTGACGCTAAAATGCGATCGTAAAGGAGTAAGTCCACCAACAAAAACTCGTATATTGTCACAGCTACAGTCTTCAAGGATCCCGTCTGCAACGATCTCGGAAATGAATTGTTGAATATATGCGACTTCGAGGTTACTTATGCCATTGGGAAATATATAATGCAACTTGTCGCTGATCATTTTGCACTCCTAACGGTGCGACTAAGAGACACAGCTATAAGCCACGTCCAACTTGAGCCGCTGGCTAGAACAAAATCATTTGGGTAACCCCTTTATTTCTAATACCGCCTTGTCATCCTCAGTTAATGTCACTTCAATCTGTTTGCCTGTATCAGTGCCGATATATGACTTTGCGGCTGCCACCAGAATCGGAAATACTTTGCGAAGGTCACCACTTGAACCTCTGCTGGTCACTGTGGTTCTCCATATCTGGACTACCTTATCCGATCGTTGATATTCCTCTAGGTCAACAGCATCGAGGATAAAAAACCTGAAGAATGAGGTGTAGGAACCAACGTGAGTTGTGTATCCTGTGATTCCATAAGTTGGGGTGTACGTTGTAGTCCCGTGGTAAGTGCCGTAGCCACCGTACGAGGTTATTGTACCATAAGTTGTTGAAGAGGATACACCTGTTTGCCCCCGCACTGGAAGCGAATATGTATATTGATGTTCTTTTGGATCGCCGATCCCGTAGGCAAGGAAAATAGCGATATTGGCATCTTTGAAATTGCCAGCCCTGATATATCCTGCAGAAGCTAAAGCTTTCTCAACATACGATGCATACTCTCTGAACTCTAAGTCATTTGGATGGACGTCTTTGAGGCCAGATAGCAAGATGTATTTTCTCTTCATATCGGCATCCACGCCACTGATCGAGTCGATCTTAACATGGTACATCGGACCAATGGCACATCCCAGTAGCAAGGTAAAAGAGATTGACAAAAAAACGATACCTCGTCTCATCTTTTAGCCTCCATTGAGTTCTAACGTTATAAACTATATAGACTCGACTTTTTTCGTCAGGAACTGCATGTGAGGATAATCATATAAGAATCTACCAAGTAACACAATAAGATAAAATTTAAATGGTGGCCCCAAAATTTTTGCATGCTTCAGATAAGGACGATTACTTCTTCTCCTTTTCTTTCTTTCGTGGTACATCGGGATAAATCTTGGAGTAAAGTTTTTCATATAATGGTGAATCTGTCGTGCTGAGGTTGTTGAGGGCTGTAACTGCGCCTTCCCGATCGCCTCTCTGTAGAAATATAATACCAGCCCTATAGTAATAATCAGCCGCGAGCACCGTCTGACCCCTTCGGGCATGGCAAATCCCGAGATTTATTAACGTGGCAGGATCGTCCTTATCTATTTCGAGCACCTTTTTATACGCATTTTCCGCATCCTCCAACCTTTTTAGCTTTGAGTAAACAAGCCCGAGATTAAAATAGAGGTCGCTGAGGGCAGCGCTTGAAAGATCGCTCTTGAGCTGGACGGCCTTTAGAAGGGCTGATTGAGCGCTGTCGTAATTTTTATTCTCATAATATGCACGTCCTAACAAGTAATGGGCATGAGGGTCATCGGGCTTGGCCTTGATGTACAAGCTAAAGACAGATATGGCCTCTGGATATTGGCTAAGTTGGAAATACGCTAAACCAAGCATATACAATGCCGCAGTATTTTCCGGGTCAAACTCTATTGCCTTCTTATATGCGTTGATGGCCTTAGCATACTCGCCCATTTTATGATAGGAACCGGCCAAGCGTCCGTAAATGTAGGGTTGACACCAATCAGTATACCAATACCGGTCAGAATCCGATGATAATAGTAATAAAGCCATTTCGTAACACTGAATGGCTTGCTTATAATTATCAATCGCATAATAAATGTCGCCCAGTCTGTTTATGTATACATCATGGTCAGGCTCAATCTTAACAGCTTGACTTAAGGCTTTTATAGCTTTGTCATGTTGACCAAGTTGCTCGTAAGAATCCCCAAGGCAATAGTAAGCCTCCGCTAAAATGCCCGGCGGGCAAGTTTTTGGATCAGCCTTTAGCTTATCAACTATCTCCTGCAAAATCTTGGCGGCGTCTTTTTGATGCCCGGTATGCCGATAGGCCGCATATATCTGCCGTACACTTCGAAGCTTTATTACGGCCGCGAGGAATGCTTGACGGGCTTTTTGGGGATTATCAGCAACCAGATATGCTCTTCCAAGCCCCACATGATATTGGGATTCGTCAGGTTTAAGACCTATAGCTTTTTGGTATGCTTTAATAGCCCCTGCGTTATCCCCCGATGCAGATAGGGCTTGTCCCAGAATGTAATGGGTCTGGGCTAAATCCGGCTTATTCCGAATAATCTTGTTACACAATTCAATGGTATATTGTACGAGTTGAGGGCAATCTTCAGGTTGTTTTGGGACTAAGGGTAAGCGTACAGACAAATCTTCTAATAGAGACAAGGCCCCAGCGTAGTCTTTACTATTTATCTTGCGTAGCGCCTCTTGATACCGGTCATAACATAATTCAGGAGTCATGGGCTGTGGAGCGGGATCTTCTGGAGCAGGAGCTGGAGGTGGGGCTGGCAACTGCTCGGACAAATTCTCTTCGTTGTGTCCAGCAAGAAGGTTTGCCACATATTTAACAGGGATTGCAAAGTTAAGGTTTTGTCCGCCTTCAACAAGGAAACTTGCCATACCAATTACTTCGCCCTTTGTGTTAAATACAGGGCTTCCACTGCTCCCCGGTGAGACAGGGGCCGTTATTTGAATAAGGCCGCTTTGTCCGCGCACGCCGCTTCCTATAACATCCGCGCGCCCATCTTTATAAGTACAAGTGGTCACAACGGAGTTTTTCTGCTCCAAACCCGCGTCCGGGATTTTAGCATCGGCCAACGAAGCAATAAAAAGAAGAAAGCTGAAGACAAAGAGAAGTTGCTGTAGATGTCCCTTTCTTGGTTCTATCATCATCTCCGCCCCCCTTTTTATGTCATTAATCCAGGTTAACAACCTATGTCAAACCTAGCACGTTGACGTTTAACTGATCCTATGAGAGTCTATTTAAATAGTCAACGAATAACTGACTTATTACACTTTGAAAATTCTGGTCATGAGTGGTTCGTAAGGTAGGGCGTTAACTTAGATAATTTTCTGGCCGGTAGTTGTTTTCGTGCTACGACACAGAATAAACATGACACAAGATGACACCTTGGTTTCTTTGGCTATGGTTCCACGGACACGTCGGGACTTTTTGGTATCAGATAATACCGCACTTTCTTTTCTGAATTCCCCTTTCCCCACATAAGGTAAGCCGCATATAGCCTCACCTCGTTTTCTATTCGTCTCTGCTTTTCTTCTTTCTTGCTCTTTCCGCCGACATCCAGATTGTTTGCAATAGCTTAGCAAAGGTGGGAGGTTTTCTTGGTGATGTCAGGGGGCAACACTGAGTTCCTTTTATTTGGAACCCAGTGTATGATTCTTTTGGGGGTATTCCCTTTAGCAGCTTTCCTAACTTTGCCGTGGCAAAGACCAGGTTCTCGCCGGTGGTATCAGTTCAACATGGCGTATCACGTGCCACAGTTGAGACGGTCTTGGGGGAAATCGCAGGCCTGCCAAAATCGTCAAAACCTTGCGCAATGTATCTCGTTAATTTTGAAGTTCAAGGGGTTAGTTCAGGTATTCTTGTTTCTATCCAATCAACATGTTCAGTTAATTCTGGTTGAACAGGATTTCGCAACGGGTCAAGACAAACCTGCATACCTTCTCGTCTGGCAAATTTTAGAGCTGGCACAATGTCAGCGTCGCCGGTTATGATAATTAACAAATCTGCCAGCCTTTTTATGGCTATTAATGCTATGTCAAGGCCAATTTTCATATCTACGGCTTTTTGTTGTATGAGCGGCTGGACATCTTCCTCGCAAAGGTCACCAACAGATATTGTTTTGTTTAATAATTCTTTAAACTTCTCAGGTTTTAAAACCCATCCATTATTTTTCCAGACTGTTTTCCCTAGCCTAAGGGCAAAATTCGGCGTAGTTTTTAGTGATTTAAGTAACTCTCTTTGTCCTGATGCCACGGGGGTGGAGCTGAAATCTATAAACTTCTTCGTTATTGGGTTATGGCCTTTCTTGTCTAAGGGCTCAGTATCGTAGTAGAATATTCGATATAGATAATCATCTGGCTCTAAGTGGCTCACGCAGTACTTGCGAATCTCTGGTCCAGAATAATAAAACGTTTTTAACTTATAAATTCTCTTTCTCATAAACCAACCATCAATCACAAATACTACCTTACGCGGCATTTTACCTCCATAAATAACAAAGCCCCTTGGTCGATTTCGGCAGTTTTATACAATTCCGAAATGTCACAAGGGGCATTTAATAGCATCTCACTTTATAAGTAGTATCGTCATTGTTCCCAAAAAAATCAAGAAAAATTTTAGATAACAAATGAAAAATGCGGGCGAGGATGTATACGAGGCAGGTTGAGAAGAACGAAATGCCATATTTAGTACACACGATTGAATAACTACTATATCTTGTGGCGAGCAGCTGGGGTGCTTGCGCACTTTTTCATAAGTTCCGTAAAGAAAGAATGCGGCTTACGAACCCCTAAAGAAACGACTATCCGGTGAAGGAACTTTGCTCATCTTGGCTGGTTTTTGTGCTTAAGGTATCAAACAGGTATTAAAAACTAAAAAGGGCTATCCGCCTATGGTGGATAACCCCTTGATTTTAGTGGCGCGCCCAGCAGGAATCGAACCTGCGACCTACGGATTCGTAGTCCGTCGCTCTATCCGCTGAGCCATGGGCGCAAGTTATCGGGTGGGATGTATTCTTAACCCCTTTGCCATGTTTTGTCAAAGACAAATTACCCCCGTTCCGGCAAACAGGTAGATGTGGTTTCAGTTAGGGCCGCCTGTTTTTTTCTTATCGCATTGATCCTCAATACGGCATGACTGGCTCATTCAGGTCTTGATGCCAAACTTGGGTAGAATCCACTTATTCAAGGCAAACCAGACAAAGATTATCAACAGAGCCGTCAAAAATAATCTCATAATGTACCCCGCAACTTTAACAAAATCTCCCCTGCCCCCTCTTTGCAAAAAACCTTTTCACCGCTGAGCACGCAAAGTCCGCAGAGAAAAAGATATATTATTCAATATGCTATCTATGCGTTCTCCGCGACCTGCGGTAAAATATTACTTCCAACGAACTCAGGTTGACGTAGCTGGTATAATTTGTTCATGTTCTTTGATAGTTATAAGTTTATAGCCAAGGTTTTTTGCTTTACGTTTTAAGGTT
>DSAQ01000134.1 GCA_011046395.1 Pseudomonadota bacterium | reverse complement strand
GAATGTCATCAGTCAATAGTCATTTGTCACTAGTAAAAGTGATCAATCTACCCAACCCAACCAATGGCTAATGACCAGTGATCAGTGACGTTGCCTGTAAGTAAAAAGCTTAAAAAATATTTGCTTTTTGCCAGGCATATATCCTATAAGAGAGGGATTAACGGGTATTACCCGGGAGGGACAGAAGATGGCACCAAACAAGAAAGTACTGGTAGTAGAAGACGATCAGGAAGTCTTATCTATGTTATTGGACTATCTTACCTTTTTAGGATATGAAACTACCGGGGCGGCGGATGGTTTAGAGGGCCTGAAGCACTTGCGAACCGGACTTTATGATATGGTGATTACCGATCTTAGTATGCCTTACATCAGTGGCATAGGAATAATCAGCGTTATTAAAAAGGATTATCCAAATATTCCCGTCATTGCCATAACTGGTTTTGGCCGGTATGCAGAAGAGCTGGCTCAGGAGAAGAAGGCCGATTTTGTTTTGAGCAAACCCTTCGAGATATCCGACCTGAAGGATGCCATCACCCGTTTACTACCCGCCTAACGATATTGAAGCTCCCCGCAGCAAACTGCGGGGAATCTCCGTATGCAAGGTAAAATGCATCGTATTCGCTCGCTAACCCCGCTGCAAGCAGGGGGAATGCGCTCGCTATGCATGTTCAGCCTTGCGCTTTCAGTCTTTCTTGGATCGCACCTGGCCCGCCGTAGGCGGGCCGAGGACGAAAGGTGCTCCTACTAAGGTAGCGTATAGCCTCAAACGTGGCGGCTTTGCAAAAAGTCCATTTGCTGCGTTGCGCGGCATCCTTCGTCACTGCGGCGTAGCTATGGAAATAGTTCACCGTTCACCGAAAAAGACGTTTTCGTGTTTTTCACGGACAACGGTGAACGGTTACCTCCTCCCTTCTTTTGACTGCCGACTATCGACTAATGACCGGTGAATCCTGCCTCCTGCATTCTAAGTGGTAATATATTTCTCTTCTGCCAAGGAAAAGTTTTTCCTCGCACAGGGAAAAATATTTTCCCATTTCTTTGGGCACCTCGGTAATCTGCCTATAATCGGCCCAAAGAATCTGTTTTCCCCCGCAGATTTTTCTTGGCATGTCAGTTGCATCATATATATGTCATTTCGGGGGTACTTTTTAAAAAATTATGGATAGAATTGCTTGCCTTTACATCACTGATGAAGACCTTGCCAGATATATCCAGGCGGTTATCCACCATTATAGATACCGGCTGCGTTTAACATATTGGCCTGGCTGGGAAAACAGCAGGGGCCCTGGTGGTGAGTCTCCTCACGTAATTATCTTAAGCCTGAATGGTGGGGATAAATCATCCCTTTTTGATATATTGGGAGAGCGGAAGGCCTGCCCCTGTCCTGTGCTTCTTATTTATGAAAGAGAACAGGCGTTGGACGCGCTTAATCTTTCTAAAAAATCAGGCGTGGTCTTTCTTAAGAGGCCGTTTACTCCGCAGCAATTGGCTAAGGCCCTGCAAAGAGTTTGCCCATCTGAGCAAGAAGTTAACAGGAGTAGCCATTATTTCTTCGGTGAGGACAGCAAAGTAATTGAGATCAGGGAGAAAATACAGCGGATCAGCCAGACCAATATTACTGTACTTATCCAGGGTGAAAGCGGTACCGGTAAGGAGATCGCAGCTCGTTTGGTACATGAGCAGTCTCCACGCCATAAAGAACAGTTTATCAAGGTAAACGGCGCGGCTATCCCGGGAACGCTTCTGGAAAGCGAGTTTTTTGGTTATGAAAAAGGGGCTTTTACCGGCGCTTACTGTGCAAAACCTGGGAAGTTTGATCTGGCCCATAGAGGGACGTTATTTTTAGATGAAGTAGGGGATATCCCGCTGCCCTTGCAATCCAAGCTATTACAGGTCTTACAGAACGGCGAATTTTCCCGGCTGGGCGGCAGGGAAGACGTCTGTACCGATGTCCGGGTGATCGCTGCAACAAATGCCGATTTGCCGCGGCTTGTTGAACAGGGCAGGTTTAGATCAGATTTATATTATAGGCTTAACGTAGCCCATATAACCATACCTCCTTTCAGGGATAGAAAAGGAGACATACCCTTACTGAAAGAGTATTTTTTGGAAAAATACTGTGCAGCATATAACAAACCATATATGCATTTTTCAAAAAGGATTATGGACCTTTTCTCGGAATACATCTGGCCGGGCAACGTGAGAGAATTGGAAAATATTGTTAAAAATATTGTGGTCTTGGAAAATGAGTCTGTGGCTTATGCGGAGATCAGGGGCCGACTGATAGGCTCAAGAGATAAGAATGATGGCCGGGGAGGACGATCTCCTGCCATAGTTGACAGATGTCTGGTATATAACCTCTTATGTCAGGGGGGGCTTTCTCTGAAAAAGATAGGTCAGGAATGTATAAGAACAATTGAAACAGAGGCTATAAAAGCCTGCCTGGAGAAGACAATGTGGAATAGACGGGCTTGCGCTTCTCGCCTTAAGATAAGCTATAAATCCCTTTTGAATAAAATGTGCGAATATGGCATACACAAGAGGTAATCCGGAAAATGACAAAGGTCAAAGCTCAAAGTTCAAATGAATTCCAAAGTACCAAAAATTAAATAGTTCTCATCCGGAACCCCTACCCTGGCCCTCCCCCGTCAAAGGGGGAGGGCCAGGGTAGGGGTGAAAAGATTGTGCAATTTCAACATGATGTTCCCCCTCCCCTTAATCCCCTCCCGCCAGGGGAGGGGAGTTTCCGGTTGGAAATTAGATGGCGATTTTTTTGACATTTAGTCATTTGGATTTGATTTGAACTTGGGATTTTGGTATTTGAACATGCATAGCGAGCGCATTCCCCGCTGCTTGCAGCGGGGTTAGCGAGCGAATACGATGCATTTTACCTTGCATACGGAGATTCCCCGCAACTTGCTGCGGGGGAGCTTCAAATTGTACAATTACTCTCTATTCCTCTGTCTATGGCGGATGCGGATTAGGTTATGATTAAGATATTTAACCAGTACTATCCCATCAGGAACGTCCTCTTTGTAGTTGGTGAGGGCGGTCTTATCTTTCTGTCCGTCATTTTGGCCGCCATAGTTCGCCTTGGGGGACTGGATGACGGATGGCTGGGGGATAATCTGATATGGAGCAAGATTTTTCTCATTACCCTGGTCTGTCAGGTTAGCCTCTATTACTTTGATCTTTATGATCTAAAAGTTACCGATACCTTCCTGGAGCTGGGGATCCGTCTCCTCCATGCCCTTGGGGTAGCTTCTATCGGTCTCGCCGTAATCTATTATATATTCCCACAGCTCATCATGGGGCGGGGTATTTTTTTTATTACCCTGGCCTTTCTGGTTCTTTTGGTCACTTCCTGGCGCTTTATCTACAATTTAATATTACGCAAGAATATGTTTGCGCAAAGGCTGTTACTGGTGGGAAATGGCAGGTTGGCCGCAGACATCTTAGCGGAGCTGGAAGATAAACTAGATTCAGGTTATAAGATAGTGGGTTTGGTTCCGATGGCCAGGGGGGAGAGGACATCGCAAACAGAAATTCCTATTTTTGAGAATATCCAGGACTTAAAGAGGCTTGTCGAAGAGGAAAAAGTTGACAAGATTGTGGTCTCTATGGACGAGAGAAGAGGCGCACTTCCGGTTGCCGAGCTTCTTGATTGCCGGATGAACGGTACACCGGTCATAGAAGGTGAGACCTTCTATGAGATATTGACGGGTAAGATTCTGGTAGAAAAAATTAACCCGAGTTGGCTCATATTTTCCGAGGGGTTTAAGAAGACGCCCCTGCACCGGGTGACAAAAAGGCTCGTGGGGTTTGCTCTCGCATCGATCGGCCTTTTAATAACTGCGCCGGTTATATTGATTACCGCCATAGCCATTAAGCTTGATTCCAGAGGCCCGGTGTTTTTTAAGCAGGAGCGGATAGGCGAGAACGGCCGGATATTCAAGGTCTATAAATTCAGGTCGATGAGAACAGATGCGGAGCTAAACAGCGGCCCGGTCTGGGCGCAGGAAGATGATCCGCGCATTACCCGGGTAGGTAGAATTATACGTAACTTGAGAATCGATGAGATACCCCAGATGTGGAATGTCCTTAAAGGAAATATGAGCTTTGTGGGGCCCCGTCCGGAGAGGCCTCATTTTGTAAATGAGTTAAGAAAAAGCGTGCCCTACTATGATCAAAGACACACAGTGAAGCCGGGGATAACCGGTTGGGCGCAGGTTCTCTATCCTTATGGGGCATCTGAGGATGATGCGTTACAAAAGTTGAAGTACGATCTTTATTATATCAAGCACATGTCTGTGGTAATGGACTTGTTAATTGTGGTAAAGACTATTAAAATTGTGCTCTTTGGTCGGGGATCACGTTAGGTCCGGGCGGAAGATGGAGAGGATAATCCCATGTGTGGCATAATAGGTTATGTGGGCCATAGGAGGGTGATACCAGTTCTCCTGGATGGCCTCAAGATGCTGGAGTACCGCGGCTATGATTCGGCGGGTATAGCTTATCTTAAGGATGGCAAGATAAAGGTCAGCCGGGCCGAGGGCAAACTGGAGAACCTGGACCTTAAGTTAAACGGGAAGCGGGATGAGGTCAGTTTCACCGGTCTGGGTCATACGCGTTGGGCTACCCACGGTGTCCCCAATGAAAGGAATGCCCATCCGCATACGGATTGCAAGAACGAGCTGGTGGTAGTTCATAACGGCATCATTGAAAACTATTTCAGCCTGCGGGAGAACCTAAAGGCGGAAGGCCATGAATTCCGGTCAGACACCGATACCGAAGTCCTGGCCCATCTTATCGAGAAATACTTTACAGGCGATCTGAGTGAGGCGGTGGCCCGGGCGGTGCAGGAGGTCGAGGGTTCTTATGCCCTGGCCGCGATGTGCACTCAGGACGGGGTCCTGGTGGCGGCACGTTACCAGAGCCCCCTGGTATTAGGATTGGGCGAAGGGGAGTATTTCCTGGCCTCGGACATACCCGCTTTTCTGCGTTATACCAAGGATGTTATGTTCCTGGACGATGGTGAGATGGTTATCGTGCGCCGGGATGGGATACAGATAAAAAAGGCGGCTACCGGGGAAGAGGTAAAAAAGAAGGCGGAGAGGATAACCTGGGATGCGGCCATGGCTGAGAAGGCCGGATTTAAACACTTTATGCTCAAGGAGATCTACGAGCAGCCGCAGGCTATTTTAAATACCGTAAGGGGGAGGGTATCGGTAGAAGAGGGCGAGGCCTATCTCCCGGAGATAGACCTGTCGGAAAAAGAACTGAAGGATATTCGACGCGTAATGCTTGTGGCCTGCGGGACCTCCTGGCATGCGGCCCTACTGGCCAAATATTATCTGGAAAAATGGGTTGGCCTGCCCACGGAAGTAGATTTGGCCTCGGAGTTCAGGTATCGCTCCTTGCTTATAGGTGGAGACACACTGACCGTTCCCATATCCCAATCCGGTGAGACCGCGGACACCCTGGCCGGACTCCGTATAGCCAAAGAAAAGGGCTCCAAGATTATATCCATCTGCAATGTGGTGGGGAGCACGGTCAGCCGGGAATCGCACGGGACGATATATACCCACGCCGGTCCGGAGATAGGCGTGGCCTCGACCAAGGCGTTTACCAGCCAGTTGACCGCCCTCTACCTCCTGACCATCTATCTGGGCCGGGTACGGGGGGCTATCTCAAAGGAAAAGGCCCGGCTTATGATTAAGGACATCATAGACCTTCCCCCGCTTCTCGAAGATAATATCAAAAATATACATGCGGCGGTGAAGGAACTGGCCCTGGAATTCTACAAGAAGAGGGATTTCCTTTATCTGGGCCGTAATTATATGTTTCCCATTGCCCTGGAAGGCGCTTTAAAGCTCAAAGAAATATCCTACATCCACGCCGAGGGTTATGCGGCCGGCGAGATGAAACACGGGCCTATTGCTTTGATCGATGAGGCCATGCCGGTAGTAGCCCTGGCCCCCTCTTCGCCGGTCTATGATAAGGTTTTAAGTAATGTACTGGAGGTCGTAGCCAGGCGGGGGATAGTCATTACGCTGGCCGATGAAGGGGATAAAAAGGTCGCTGATATTGCCACGCACACGCTGTTTCTTCCAAAGGTTTCCGAAGAGATGGCGCCCATCCTTTATACCGTGCCCCTCCAACTCCTGGCCTATGAGATAGCCGTCCTAAGAGGCTGTGATGTTGACCAGCCGCGCAATCTGGCCAAGAGTGTTACAGTGGAGTAAGGCGCAACCCCGGCGATAACCGTTCAAGGCCAAAAGAAGTGCGTCTGCATCTGGATGTTAATCCTTTGACCTGTGTTATCTGCCGTTACGGGCCACAAGAAACTTATAAATTTATGGATGTCCCTCGTCTCCGATCTCATCTCCGAGGAACATTTAAGGCTCAGCAAAAGCCTTTTTAACTCCGAAAAATTCCCCCACCCACTCAGCGGCGTAAAGTATAGGCTCCCCGTGCAGTCTAATCGCTGAATAAAAATGAATTCGAACTAATTCCCAATCAAACGTTCCTTTCCAAGTTTTCGGATCATCAACTACCTTTCCTTGAAAGGAAGCAAGGACTTCACTAAATAATTCTTCATCAATCCGTGAAAGGTCTATAATCAGTATTTCTTTCTTTTCTGGATTTTTTGGCATAGTGCTTAGTGGAAGATGGTAAGCAATTATGAAAGGACCAGGATTCGTCATACCAGGCAGTTTATTCCTTAATATTACATTTGCTCGGACATAATCATAGTTTTTAATAAAATCTTTTGGTAACGTTCAAAAGTGTTTACATGGTGACAATTCAACCGATGCGATCCGGATGTTGAAGTAGCCGTTGATTCCGAGTTTTTCTTTCCAGTATTGCTCCCATTTTTTCCGGGAGT
>DSAQ01000170.1 GCA_011046395.1 Pseudomonadota bacterium | reverse complement strand
ATGGTGGACAGACTGTTCTGACCCTTCGATCCCTCATGTTGAGCAATCGCTGGGAAAGCTTTTGGCTGTACTTCATCGGGCAGCATTTTCCCCACTTTCAGACGTAATGTGAGGCGTACACCCGTTCATATTTACCCTTTATGGAAATGGGTTATCGTAAGATAATCAAAAGTGACGATTTCGTAAAAAGCGCGAAATAATCAATTGTTGCTATTAACGAATGCTAAACATC
This sequence comes from Pseudomonadota bacterium, assembly GCA_011046395.1. GTDB lineage: Bacteria > Desulfobacterota > QYQD01 > QYQD01 > QYQD01 > QYQD01. Next base: position 6,902 of record DSAQ01000170.1, on the reverse strand, counting down.
CTAATAACCGGTGCAACGGGATTTATCGGGAGTGCTTTATGCAACCGATTGGTATCCGATAATAAAGTAATCGGGGTTTATCATGAAAAAAACTGCTAACCCTGCAAACGTTGCCTGGGAACAAGCTGACCTAACCAATCATAATTCAGTAGCCGCCGTTTGCGAAAAATATTCTCCGGATGTAGTCATTCACTGTGCAGGGATTGCACACCAGAAGGTAGGGTCAGTAGATTCCTCCACATACATGCGTGTGAACAGTGAGTCCACGGAAAATCTGGCAAAGGCCGCTTCTCAAGTTAATCCTGATGTGCGTTTTATTTTTCTGTCTTCCGTGTCCGTGTATGGTGAAGGTCCGGGGATTACCTCACGCAAAGGCGCAACGGCGCAAAAAAGAAAGAATTATAATGGGATTGGTGAGAATGGCAAATGTCAGCCTTCAAGCGATTATGCCCGCAATAAGCTTGATGCCGAAAGGCGTCTTATTGCTTTAGCTGATGAGGGCATACTCAATGATCTAATCATCCTACGTCTGGCACCTGTGTATGATCGTGAATGGAGTTTCAACCTTAATCGTCGGGTATTAGCACCTCTGAAAATAACCTATATCCGTTTCGGCTCGGGTCGGCAAAGGATGTCTGCATTGGCCAGGCCTAATTTGGTTCATTTTATTGAATTTCTAATAAAAAGCAAATTAGCCACGGACGCACACAGACACATAGGACGTAAAAAAGAAAAAGATACTGGAGTGAATATCTTAAACGTTTGTGATGCTGAGCCTTATGAATTTAACACGATTATCCAACTCTTTAAAAGCTGCGGCGCACGTCCCAACCGGCCGGTTATCCCGGTTCCCCTGCCTGTTGTCTGGTTGGCAACCAGGATGGCCGGGTGCCTTTTACCTGACAAAAAGAGATGGCTGCATTCCTGTTATGATAAGCTGGCTTCAAGTCTGGTTTTTAATAATGAAAAAATGTTGAAAACCGGTTTCAAACCACGCCATTCCCTGCAGACAATCTTTCAATCCGCAGATTTCGCAGATTAAATATCTCACGCAAAGGCGCAAGGCCGCTAAGATAGAAAATTATGGCTGAGAATGAAATAGCCAAGGAAATCGTTGATGCGGCATATTATGTTCATAAAAGATTGGGGCTTGGATTATTGGAGAGTGTCTACGAGATTATTTTGGCGTATGAGTTGAAGAAAAGAGGTGTGAAGGTCGAGAGGCAAGTGCCGGTGGCGATTATTTTTGATGGAATAAAATTTGATGAAGGCTTTAAAGCCGACCTCATCATTGAAGATAAGGTGATAGTGGAGCTTATCCGCGACGGTATACCAAGTTTACGCAATATTGCTTGTCAAGCAGTTTTTGTAGGTAGTTTCTCATTTTTATTTATGATGCCGACGTATTGGTTAACCAGGTTTTTTGATAACCCTGTTGTGCGTACAATAAATTCGATATCTGGCATATGTTCATAACAGGTTCTGACTCGATGGAAGTCTTTCAAGTATCGATCAACAGCTTGCTGCGTATGTTTGGTTTCATCGGCCACGCGACGGGGGTCTTTCCCTTCGTAAACAACTTTGCGAATGATGGCGGTTTTGTGGCTTATGCAGGTACCGAAGTCCTGAATGGTTCCCACATGAGGCAAGGCTGTTTGTTGAGCGGCTTCCCACTTTTCTCGAATTACCGAGATGGCGGAATTACTACGCCACACCAGAAGCCCGATGTCGCGCATCGAGAGCAGCGCTCCTTGTTCAAATGCTTCTCGACAGATGCGAGCAACAGATTGCTGGGTGATCACCGACATGGGAATTCCGCGGGCAAGTCGTTCAACATCGCAGGAATCCACGAGTGTGAGAATCACCGGGACCAGCCGACAGTTCGGGCTATCGGGCCGAGTGGTGATGGATACGGCATTCCAAACGCACTGTCCTGGCCGTACATGCTCTTTGGGAGGGAGTTGTTGGTTGACCAGATCTACAATCTTTTCAGCCAGTTTCTGCCGGATCACCGGTCCAAAAGTTCTAGGAAACTCCCTGTCCAGAAAGCTCGCAATGGAATATTGCAGGAACCGCTTATGGGCGGAGCCGAAGTGCTTTTGAGATTGAGGCGGTGCAATCATGGCTGGCTCCTCTGTTTTAGGTTCCGAACTCGATTTTTTTTAAAGAATTCCTCCAATTCCCGAAGACGATGGGGGACCCCTTGGATCTGGGCATGGATTTGCTGGAATTCCTGGGCAAGAGGCGTCGAGAGCTTTACCATCAGGGCAACTGCATGAACATCGAACCCAGAAGCAAATAGCGCTGCACAGCGTTTAAACTTGTCCACGTAGTTGGCCACGGAGTCAACGTTATGACAAGCTTTACGGGCGATTTCGGAATACTCGAATCCCTGCAGCCAAAGAGTAATAATTAACCGGCGATGAGTAATGGCCCGCCCCATGTCCTTAGTCGTGGAGCGCAGCGGCGGTACAATATTCTTCTTACGCAAGGCTGCCAGGTCGTTCACTAAAGTGCGGACGCCGCAATTGAACAGATTGGCTAAATCCTCCAAGGTCAGCAAACCTCCCTGCTGAAAGGCCTCCTGGCACATACGGCACAATCGTTTCTGGCGGAGTGCCGGCACCGATCCGATTTTCCGGGCTTCGATATCTTCTACCCCGGCATGAAGGGTCAGGGTTACGAGTCTCTGTTTAGCCTTAACCAGTGGAATGTTGGGTGCCACCGAAGCGTCGATGACCGTCACTTGAATCTGTCCTGGCTTGAGTCCTTGCGAGGTTTCCAATAAGGGGGTATATATTTCGTGAACTTTCTCTACGATCGCTTCAGCCTCAAAGGGAGAGCAGTTCAGCCCAGTAACCATTTCGTTCGTAAACTGAGCGTCCAGGCTTTTCGCTTGGAGCCTGCTCCAGTGTGCAAGATTAGTATTATTGATCATCTGCTCCCTCCGTCTGATTGTGCAATTCGGGATCCTGTGATTCGCAACCTGGAAGGTTGCGAATCACAGGTACAGATTGTTTTGTCTCGTTTTACCTGAACACGCCATATTGCACAATCATAGGGGCATTTCAGCGAAGCCGCTAAACCGCGAACGATTTGGGGACTTGCTGGCCCAAGATATAACGTTGTTTCTCACCATGCTTTTTGTCTATCCCGTTATTCCTTTGCCCAATCTATCGCCCGCGTGGTAGTTCGGATATGCTAACTCCATCCTCGGCCCGCTGTAGGCAAGCTGGCTGGAGTGCCGGAATCTCCCCCCTGACAAATATGTTGCCAATCTCGATTACAGCCCTCATATTCTCTTATATCTATCGGAATTGTCAAACTATTCCTATAACCGCGCCGGGGAATTCGCAAATCCGCTTGACACCCTATTTAACCAAATGTTACTTAACCTGTATAAGTGATGTTCCCCCTACCGCCCGCCGGGGAGGAAAAATTTTACTTTTTACGAGGGCATCACTTCTGGATTTGCGGCAAAAACAGGAGGATCATCTTGGGCTATAAGAATCTGCAGGAATTCATCCGCCTTCTGGAAAAAGAAGGTGAATTAAAGAGGATCACTGAACCGGCCAGCCCCTATCTGGAGATTACCGAGATAACCGACCGTGTCTGCAAAAAAGGCGGACCCGCTCTCCTTTTCACCAATGTCGTCGGTCACGACATGCCGGTTTTGATGAACGCCTTCGGATCCTACCGGCGCATGTGCCTGGCCCTTCAGGTCTCGAACTTCGAAGAAATCGGAAAAGACATCCTGACCTTCCTGGAGGCCGAAGCCCCGGATACCTTGATCAAAAAGCTCAAGATGATACCAAAGCTTAAACGGCTGGCCGATATGTTCCCGAAGATGGTGAGCAAGGCCCCCTGCCAGGAAATGGTAATAGAAGATAATATCGACCTTAGGCGCCTTCCGGCGCTGCACTGCTGGCCTAAGGACGGCGGACGTTTTATCACCCTTCCTCTGGTCTTTACCAAACACCCGGAGACCGGCGTGCGTAACTGCGGGATGTACCGCATACAGGTCTTTGACGCCACCACAACCGGTATGCACTGGCACACCCACAAGGGCGGGGCCCAGCATTACCGCATAGCCGAAAAACGCGGCGAGCGGCTGGAAGTGGCGGTAGCCATCGGTGCAGACCCGGCTACCACGTATTCCGCCACGGCTCCTCTTCCGGAAGACATCGACGAGATGGTCTTCTCCGGTTTTCTCCGTTCCGAACCGGTCGAGCTAGTACAGTGCCTTACCGTCGATCAACAGGTACCGGCCGAGGCGCAGATTATCATCGAGGGCTATGTAGAGCCGGGCGAAAGACGCGTAGAAGGCCCCTTCGGCGACCATACCGGCTATTATTCACTGGCGGATAAGTATCCGGTCTTTCATGTCACCTGTATCACCCATCGCAAAGAGGCCGTCTATCCGGCCACCATCGTGGGTCGGCCTCCCATGGAAGACTGTTATATGGCCAAGGCCACGGAGCGCATCTTTCTGCCCCTGATAAAAAAACAGCTCCCGGAGATCGTGGATATGAACCTCCCCCTGGAAGGTGTCTTCCACAATCTCGCCTTCATCTCTATTGATAAACGTTATCCGGGGCATGCCCGGAAGGTGATGCACGCCCTGTGGGGGATGGGCCAGATGATGTTCACCAAGATTATAGTCATCTTTGACCGGGAAGTCGATGTCCAGGACCTGTCACAGGTCCTCTGGCGTATCGGTAACAACGTCGATCCGCGGCGGGATACGGTTATTACCGATGGGCCGGTGGATGCCCTGGATCATGCCTCTCCCCTGCCCCACTATGGCGGGAAGATGGGCATCGATGCCACGCGCAAGTGGCCGGAGGAGGGATTTGAACGCGACTGGCCGGAGGTCATTGAAATGGATGAGGCAGTAAGAAAAAAAATAGACGCCCTCTGGGGAAAGCTGGATTTATGACGGCACATCCACCTAAACGTTATATCGTGGCCCTGACCGGGGCGAGCGGCATGCCCTACGCCGTATCGCTTCTGCAGAAATTAGCGGCAAAAAATGTGGAAATACACGGCCTCGTGTCTGCGGCCGGGGCCCAGGTATTGAAGTTGGAAACCGGGCTTTCTACCTCAGAGGTCAGCCGCTACATGACCAGGCTCTACGACGAAAAAGATTTTGCCGCGCCGGTAGCCAGCGGGTCTTTCCCCCATGACGGCATGATTATTATCCCCTGCACCATGGGCACACTGGGCGCCATAGCCAACGGCATATCAAACAACCTTATCCATCGGTCTGCGGATGTGACCTTAAAAGAAGGCCGAAGGCTCTTATTGATTTTGCGGGAGACCCCGCTAAACAGGATACACATAACCAATATGCTGCGCCTGGCGGAGGCCGGAGCGACCATCATGCCGGCCATGCCCGGGTTTTATCATCACCCCACGAGCATTGAAGAATTGGTCGCTATGTTCGTGGACAGAATCCTGGATGTCCTCGGCCTGCCCGATCCAGAGGCCAAAAGGTGGGGTATCGAGTCATGATACGAAAGACCCATACCTTCCTGGAGATGATTAAATTCGAGCACACCATCTTTGCCCTCCCCTTTGCCTTCATGGGGGCCTTCCTGGCGGCGGGCGGCGTGCCGGAGCCGGCAAAATGTCTCTGGATCCTTTCGGCCATGGTCGGGGCGCGCACGGCGGCTATGGGCTTTAACCGGATAATTGACCTCCCCTATGACCGCAAAAATCCCCGCACCGCAAGCCGGGCCCTGCCGCAAGGGGCGATAAAGGTCAACGAGGCCCGGCTCTTTGTGATCCTGGCCTCCCTGCTATTCTTCTTTGCGGCCTATAAGCTAAACCGGCTGACATTCATGCTATCCCCCCTGGCCCTGGCCATAGTCCTTGCTTACTCTTACACCAAACGATTTACCTGGTTGTCGCATATATTCCTGGGTCTGGCCCTGGGCATTGCCCCCTCCGCCGGATGGATCGCCGTTAAAGGGGCGCTCGACGCCGCGCCTCTTATCCTGAGCGCCGGGGTTATATTTTGGGTGGCAGGTTTTGACACCATTTATGCATGTATGGATTTCGAATTTGATCGCCGCGAAGGACTACACTCGATACCCTGCAAATTCGGCAAAGAAAGGGCGCTTGCTTTTGCTGTAGGATTCCATATCCTGGCTTTTATGTTTTTTCTCTATACCGGCATTATGACCGGATTGGGGTGGGTCTATTATGCGGGCATCGCCCTGACGGCGATGGCTATGGCGCTGCAACATATATTTGTTACGCCCAAAGACCTTTCAAAAATCAACCTCTCTTTCTTTACCATGAACGGCATAATCAGCATCACCCTCTTTCTGGCTACCTGGGCCGCTCTTTCCTGATGCTATTGTAAAAAGAGGTTACTTTCAGTTTGCTCCCATCTTTTCTACCTTCGCAGCCAGATAATAAGCAAAAACCAGGCATAAAATTACCAAGGCGCTAAGCCCGATCTCCCAGAGCCGTTCCACCTGAACGTGCTCCACATGTGATATCTCGATCTCGACCAGCAGTATCCGCCGAACCGAGGCTATGATCCCGATGGAAAGAAAAGGTCCGAGTGTAAATCTCTGTTTCCTAAGGAAACGGATAATGGTCCAGAAAAGCTCAAGGATAATCAGGGCCAGGAGCACATCATTCACCAGGCTTATTATGGCCCCGCGGGATGGCTGCCTAAGATTAATAATCCCGTAATACATGATAAATCCGCAGGCGATAAGCAGTAAAAGACCCGCCAGCACGTGAAAAGCGATATCCGCATGAACAAGTGTCAGTGGTAATCTGAAAATGTATTAAGTCCGGCGGTGTGAAAATGCCGGTTTTGATCTTCTTCTATTTTCTTCCAACCCATCCATAAAATTTTTTCTTCCGTTTTCTTCCCTTCTTTT
>DSAQ01000240.1 GCA_011046395.1 Pseudomonadota bacterium | reverse complement strand
TTTGGGGAAAATTCTTTTTTCTTCTTAGCAGGAGGACAATTTTTTTGGTATCTGAATAATTATTTTTTTCTGTGTCACCGTTTGAGGTGTAACCTATTGATCGCCTAATATATAACGTTCGTGCAGAATGTGCCCAGGATAGAAGCATTTCTCAAGACTGCACCCGTGATTTACATGACCCGGCCAGCGGCAGGGTATGCTGTGAGCCGGTGAGAATGGATTGCCAGACAAAACAAGTATCAACTGGTTTAATGACTTACTTATTTATAGCCGCCCCTGAGTACCCCACCCCATAAGGAGGCATTATAGATGTCAGAATCTATCATTGCGAATTCCTTTACTCAAGCTGTAACACAAAATCATTTTGACGAAAGGGAAAAATACTATTACCGCTTACTTTTGCAGGAGGGCCCTTATTTTTTCATATAACTCTTTTATATTGAAGGGCTTCTGAATAAACCCATTGCATCCTCGTGCCAATATTTCGCTGGCTTCACCATCAATGCTGTAACCACTGGAAAGGAGAACTTTCGCCTTTGGATGCATTTCCTTTATCCTGTCATAGGCTTCCCCGCCGCCCATGTCCGGCATGATCATGTCAAGAATAACCAGATCAATTTCCTCCTTCTGCTTGCCGTAGATTTCCACAGCTTCTCTCCCGCTTCTGGCTACCAGCACCTTGTAGCCAATTTCTGTGAGCATATCCTTGCACACGTCAAGAACTATAGCCTCGTCGTCTACGATAAGAACCGTTTCTGTACCTTTCAAGATCTCTTCAGCCACTTTATGTTCTTCAAACACTGTGGCATCCTTTTCCGAGGCTGGCAGATAAACGTTGAAGGTAGTTCCGTGTCCTATTTCACTATAAACGTTTATCATGCCGCCATGGTTCTTGATGATTCCGTAGGCCGAGGCAAGACCGAGGCCGGCTCCCCTGCCCATCTCTTTTGTAGTAAAGAATGGCTCGAATATCCTTTTTTGAGTGGCCTTATCCATACCAACTCCAGTATCAGTCACAGATATCTTAACATAATGGCCAGGTCTTACAGCAAATGGCTTGATATAGTTTTTGTCGAGTACAACGTTGCTGGTTTCAACGAAAAATTCTCCACCACCGGGCGTAGCCTCCCAGGCGTTGACATAGAGGTTTAGCAGAACCTGCTCAATCTGCCCTCGATCCACTTCGACTGGCCAGATTCCCTTTTGGTACTTACTGTGAATCCGCATCTCTTTTTTGGTGCGGCCGAAGAGTTCAAGAGTCTTCTCAATTAGCCCGTTTAGATCAGTCAGCTTGACCTCGTATTTGCCGCCCCTGGCAAAACCCAAAAGTTGTTTGGTTAGATCCGATCCCTTTTGAACAATATCCTCTATTGCCTTAAGATGTTCAAAAAGCTGTGGGTCAGAGTCGGTACGCAACAACATCAGGGAGATGTGGCCCATGATCCCCATGAGCAGGTTGTTAAAGTCATGGGCAATACCACCAGCAAGGGTACCAATGGACTCCATCTTCTGAGCTTGTTGGAGCCGCATTGCCAATTGTTTCTTTTCTTCCTCTATCTTTCTCCTTTCCTTCACCAACCGGTATTTTTCGATGTTGCTTTGAATTACTGAGGGGAAAACTTCTAACCAACCTGGATCCGTGGATTTGATAAGATAATCACAGGCCCCCTTTTTCATGGCCTCTACGGCAAGCCTCTCACTGCCAGCGCCGGTCATAATCACCGTAGGCATATCATAACCCTCTTTTTTCATTCTATCCAAAACATCAAGGCCGGTCATACCGGGCATTGAATAATCAGTAACTACCATATCATACTTCTTTTCTTGTAAGCTTTTTAGAGCGTCTTCTCCAGAAGTAGCAAAATCAAGGTCAAAACCATATTTGGCCAACTGCCTTGTTATAATGGTAATATCAGTTGGACTGTCCTCAATAATCAGGATACTGACCCTTCCTTCTTTCATTTTAGATCTCCTGCCAGGTTACTTTGGAGGTAGTTCAGTGATAACCGTCCAGTAAAAATGATGAGTTTTCATTGCCTCAACAAATTTATTGAAGTCCACAGGCTTAGTAATGTAGCTATTGACCCCCAAGTCGAAGCTCCTTATGATGTCTTCGTCTTTATCCGAGACCGTCAACATGGTTATGGGGATTCTCTTCAAGTCTGGATCGGCTTTCAGTGTCTTCAAGACATCTATACCGCCTATTCTGGGCAGGTTAATGTCCAGTAAGATCAAATCCGGTCGTGGCGCTTGGCCCCCGTCAGCATATTGTCCCTTGTGGTAGAGGAAATCCAGGGCCTCTTCACCATCCCTCACCGCACACAACTTGTATTTGATGTTGCTTTTTTCAAAGGCCCTTCTGGTTATTTCGATGTCTACAGGGTTATCTTCCACCAATAATATTACTATTTCTTTCTGTTTTTTCTCTTTCATTTCTTCACTCCGCTCATGTCTAATTGCCCTTTGGGCAAGGTAAAATAAAAAGTGCTACCCAGGCCTAATTCAGATTCCACCCAGATCTTGCCATGATGCCTTTCAATTATCTTCTGGGCGATATGGAGCCCGGCCCCTGTTCCTTCATAATCCTCCCTTCTGTGCAGTCGTTGAAACATTCCAAATATCTTTTGTTGATACTCTCTTTCAATGCCCATACCATTATCTTTAACGTAAAACTGGTGGTAATCCGCCGTACCTTGATACCCGATTTCGATTATCGGGTTCTCCTTGTCCATGAATTTGACGGCGTTGCTAAGCAGGTTGGCAAAGACTTGTATCAGTTGCCCCCTATCGCAATATACGCTGGGCAGGTCCTGGGCAACAACCACTTCAACGCCTTTTTGGTCGATGCTATATTTGACCCGTTCAATCGCTTCCTCAATTATCCCTGATGCCTTGGTAGTCTGAAAGGAGGCCTCGGCGCGGGTAACTCTGGAAAGTGCAAGCAAGTCGTCGATCAACCTTTTTAATCGTTCTGCACTGTTCGTAATGGTTGCCAGATAACTCTCACCTTTCTGGTCCAAGTTATCGGCATAGTCTTCAAGGACAAATTGGGCAAAAGAGGTAATCCCCCTGAGCGGCTCCTTCAGGTCATGGGAAACTATATAGGTGAAGTCTTCTAGCTCTTGAGTTTTTTTCTGTAACTGCACTACCGATTTTTCTAGCGTCGCCTGGGCTTGTAGCAATTCTTCCCTTGATTTCTCCAGGTTTGCCGCCATCTGGTTGAAGGCAATTCCAAGATGGCCTATTTCATCATCTCTCTTGACAGGCACTCTGCGGCTGAGGTCCCCTTTGGCCATTACCACGGTAGCCCTGGTAAGTGATCTAACGGGGGCTATGACCAGATAATTCAGGAGAATCGCAATCAATCCTATCACTAAGGCCAGGCAAACTAAAAAATAGATGCTGCGTTGAGTCGTCATCGCATCTATGTTCTTCTCTATAGGCCCCCAGGCAATCCCCACCAACAATACCCCCAACACCTTCTCTTCGCTTCCATGGCACTTAAAACAGTGATTCTCATTATGGATGGGCATGGCATGAGCTAGTATCTTTTCTCCCCTATATATCTCTAGGCCTTTAGCTAACGCATTCGTGCGTAAGGCCTCCTTGACCGTCTCAGACCTGCTGACCTTGCCTCTGCTGTCCGGGACTCCACCGTACACGATGGCGCCGCTTAAACCAGAAATATACGCCACCCGCATATCCTCAAGTTCAATTACCTTCTGGAGCACAATCTGCACCTGATCCATCTCCCCATCAAGCATGGGATGCTCTATACTCTTCATCAGAGTATAGCTGACATCAAGGGCACGTTTTTCTTCCGCCTCCAACAGGATGCTTTTACGTAACATCACATCCACGTACATAAAAACGCCCAGCACTATAACTAGGACCAGGCCTGCCCCCAATATGATCTTAGTTCTTAGGCTGGCCAGAAATGCAAGCTTATCTCTTTCCATCCTTTCGCCATTTGCCATATCTCTATCAATACCCTAATATGCCCATACTGACGATGGCATGTGGTGCCGATGTCCTTTTAGCATGCTCAAGGTACTCTCATGCTCCTTTTCACCCCAGACGCCTGATAATCCAAAGCAATTCTATTTCTATATTCCGATCTGGAGCAACTCGCGATAAGATTCTTATCGGACAGTAGCCTAAAACGGAAAAACCGGTTAATCCATTGCATATTGTACCTGGCTGCCCCGCTCCAAAATTCCACGTATAGCTTGCCAACATCTTTAATTTTCCAAAGGGTACTGTCAAGAACTTTGTGTAAAATTCTTATTAGCCAATTCTTTCAAGAACGGCAGGTTGTTACGCACTTTTCCTATGGGATTAGACCTCCATTGTAGTTCCATCTTTAGACATATAAATGCCCGATTTATTGAAGCTCCCCGTCCGCCGCAGGCGGGCGGCGGACGGGGAATCTCCGTATGCAAGATAAAATACATCATATTCGCTCGCTAACCCCGCTGCAAGCAGCGGGGTCACGTCATTACGGTTACCCGCAAATATCTCGTAGCCTAAGGGACAGCCGCCCGCGGGGAATGGAAGCGGCAGGAAAAGAGATTACATCGGAGGAAGTAGGCATAGGGATTCGGAGCGGTGTCCTGAGAGGCAGAAAATCAGCAGGCCTGACAGGACGCTGATAACGTCTTCGAGGCATTGCAGAGAGATAAACTCGACTGATTCTCACTCGAGTGGCATAGGGCGCGGCTTGTTCCACAAGAGGCTGCCTGCGCTCTTGTAACAGGTTAGACTTTATCCGACACTCCTCCTTCGAGTTCTCTGGCTTGTACCCGATTCATTCAGGAATGTCAGATTGGGTCTAGCCTATCGCAATTGACGCCGGCTTACCGACTCCCTTGTCGATTGAGATCATTGGGCCCTTGACCCTATTTCTACCTTCTCTCTTTGCCTGATAAAGAGCTTGGTCGGCATTGTCAACCAACTCTGTAGGAGATTGTTTGTCGCTGGAACTGTCAAATGAAGCGATTCCTATGCTGACAGTTATCCGGAGTTTTTGCGAGTCATATTCAAACTGGTGTTTACTAACCCTCTCCCTGAACCTCTCGCTTACCACAGTTGCCTTTTTCACATCAGTATTGGGCAAAATGACGGCAAATTCTTCACCGCCATAACGACATATCAGATCGCTTTGTCGCATGCTGTCTAGGAGCATCTTGCCAATCTCACGCAGGACCATATCCCCTGCTGTATGACCATAGGTATCATTGACCTTTTTGAAGTAATCCAGATCTATCATTAAGATCACCAGATCGGTCCCGTACCTTTTGGCCCTTGTCATCTCACGTTCCAGTGCCTCGACAAAAAATCGCCTATTATACACTCCGGTCAATTCGTCCCTGGTTGCCATTTGAGCCATTTTCCGGAGAGCCAGATTTGCCTCTCTTTTGAGACGAAAATTTTCCATGGCGTTATAGATGCTTTCAGAAAGGGTCCCTTTACTAATACTGTCACTTGGGAGGTAATCGCAGGCTCCTGCGCGAATCACCTTGGTAGCGATCATCTCGTTTCCCCGAGCAGTAACGACCACTACGGGTACTTCCAGCCCCTTGTCAGCCAGAACCTTCAAAAATTCGAGAGAATCTCCATCCGGGAGCACATGGTTCGAAAGAACAAGATCAAACCGGTTATTTTTCAGTATGGGTATTGCCTCTCGGATACTACCTGCCCGGGACAGGTTGATATGGGGGCTATCTTTCAGACTATTATGTACCTTATCAAAAATGGCATCCTCGTCTTCCACGGAAAGGATATTTAAGTCCTGGTACAGGTTAATAATGGAGCTTCCGCCAACATAAGGTTTCGTCTCGTCATGGCGTATGGTTTGAATCCTTCTTACAATATGAGATATCCGTTGGCCTGTCTCTTCGATCGTGTGCATGTATTGAGCCAACTTTTCAGGGTCATCCATCTTCAGCCTCATTAACTCGATACCGGCCAATAGACCTGTAAGTGGCTGACTTAGCTCGTGTGCTGTGGCCCCAGCCATCTGGAGCAATACATTAAGCCGTTCTTCCTCAATAACGGATTTCTGTTGATCTTTGATCCTCTTGTTGGCATTTCTTAATTCCTCGACCGTCTGTTCAAGATCATGAGTCGTCCGTTCCAGTTCTCTTAAGAGAACATATCGCTCAATGGCATAACGGATAGTGCGCACTAACAGCTCGCCGTTCAGTTTCCCCTTCGCAAGATAGTCCTGCGCTCCCCTGTGAATCGCCTCGATACCAACCATTTCATCGGCGAGGCCGGTCAGCACTACAATAGGCGCCTTAGGTCTTTGGGCGTAAACGATAGAGAGCGTATCAAACCCCTGAGAGTCCGGGAGTCCGAGGTCCAGTAGTAGTACATCAAAAGCTCCTTCTGTAAGGCATATCAGCCCTCTCGAGAGCCGGTCAGCATGCTGCAGTTCGAACTGGGTACCCGCTATCTCCTTCAGCAATTCCCGTATCAGTCTGACGTCACCAGGATTATCCTCTATGAGAAGTACCTTGATCGGTTTCTGGTCCATTTTATCCAGTCCTCGGCAGCTTCACGATAGTGAGCCAGAAATTTTCGATACACCTCACAACCTCGACGAAGCGGTCGAAATTAACCGGCTTAGTAATGTAGCAGTTCGCATGAAGATTGTAAGTTCTAAGGATGTCTTCTTCTGCCTGTGAAGTAGTCAAAATCACCACCGGAATGGACCTCAGATGCTCATCGGATTTGATTTCGGCAAGAACCTCGCGACCGTCTTTTTTGGGGAGGTTCAGATCCAGCAGGATGAGATCCGGCTTAGGTGCGTTTGCATACTTGCCCTCTCTGCGCAAAAAGGCCATGGCCTCTACACCATCAATTGCTACGTGGAGGTTGTTACGCACCTCGGATTCCCTGAGGGCTTCCCGTGTCAGGCGCACGTCGCCCGGGCTATCCTCTACCAGTATAATCTCAATAGGTTTCCCTGTATCCATATCATTCATTACCGTTCCCCCCTTCTTATCGGAATTGTATCATTTTAGGTTTATGAAAGAAAAAATGCATTTTTTTTCAAAAAGCGCTGGCGTCACTTAAAGCTTTGTTGTAATAGTTCCCCAAGAGAAAGGGGAGCTACATGGAAGCCACCGTTT
>DSAQ01000048.1 GCA_011046395.1 Pseudomonadota bacterium | reverse complement strand
TCACTACAAATGACTTTCCAAAACTCGCATCCAATAATATCAATAGGTTATCAAACCAATCGGGTCAAATCTAGGATAATTTTGAGGTAAAAATCAATTTTTGTGGTAAACTTGGGTTAAGCCATTTCCATCCTGACCATGTAGGAGACCTGGTACCCTTTCTTTTTGCGACTAAATATAATCTTGGCTACCAGCGTACCGTACCATTCGCTATATTAGCGCACAGCCGGTTTAGCGGGTTATATGAGGCCCTGAAAAGTGCCTTTGGCCATTGGGTGGTGCCGCCATCAGACCTCATGCAGGTTAAAGAGTTGGAGGCAGACACAGACAAGATTATTTCTCAGGGAGGTCTGAAACTGAGGTTTTCTCCCGTGCCACACACCCCCGAGGGTCTGGCTATCCGCATTGATACAGAGGATGGCCGGTCGATAGTCTATTCCGGGGACACGGACTATTCAACCAGTTTGGTTCAATTAGCCAGGTGGGCGGATCTGTTTGTCTGCGAGTGCTCGTGTCCTGAAGGTATGAAGGTGGAAGGGCATCTGACCCCCTCTCTGGCCGGCCGGATGGCTGCGGAAGCTGGTTGTAAGCAGCTGATGCTGACGCATCTTTATCCAATCTGCGATGATAGCAATTTGATCGAACCCTGCCGCCGCCATTATGATGGTGAATTAATCATAGCCGAAGACCTTCTTAGGCTTGTTATTTGATAGCTGATGGCTGACTGCTGACCGCTGAAAGCTTAATCTTACTTACGGCGGGTAATTATGTAATCAGCCAGGCCCAGAAGTATATCCTTGGTTGGGGAGGGAGGAAAGACGGAGAGGCTATCCTTCGCCCTTTCGATTGATTTCTGTGCCCGGGCATAAGTATAGCCAAAACCGCCATATCTTTCAATCAGTCCTCGTGTGGTGATAAAGTCATCCTGACTGATGTGCTCCTGCATGAACATTTCTTTCAACTTATCATGGTCAGCCTTTGTGCTCTTATCTAGGGCAGAGATAAGAGGCAGGGTGACCTTGCCCTCACACAGATCATTTCCCACTTTTTTGCCAAACTCCTTTATGTCTGCCGTATAGTCCAGGACATCGTCGGTCAACTGGAAGGCTATCCCCAGATTTTCACCATAGGAGCGCATGGCCTCTTCTTTTTCAGCAGGCACATTGCCCAGGATGGCGCCTACCTCACAGGCGGCGGCCATAAGAACGGCCGTCTTGCGATGTATAACCTGCATGTATTCGTCTTCGGTAATTTCAAGGTTTTCGGCATTGAGTAATTGCAGGACTTCTCCCTCGGCCATGAGGGTGGTGGCCTTTAAGAGGGCTTCCATGATGCGGATATTGCCCTGGAGGGCAGAAATGAACAGGGATTTTGAATAAAGGAAATCGCCTACCAGGATAACCGCTTGATTTCCATAAACATCTTTGGCCGGGGCCTTTCCCCTGCGGATTTCCGCATTATCTACCACGTCGTCGTGTAATAGCGTGGCCGCATGAAGGTATTCAAAAATGGCGGACAGATCAAATTTGTGGTCACCGTGACAGTCGCACATCCGGGCCGATAGGATCATCAGGAGCGGACGAATGCACTTGCCCCCGCTAAATAATATATAGCGGCTGACGTTCGAGATAAACGGTACATGGGAGGACAGATTATGGGCTATAGCCGCTTCAATACGTTGGAGATCATCTTTTACTAAGGATAAGAAATGATTGCCGTTCACGGCGTGCAACATAGTCTAAAAGTAGGTCGTTGTCAAAAAGATTCTCCTTAAAAATCTTACAATTAGAGGCTGTTGGGATTTGCCTATCTATGCCGGGGACTTAAATGTCTATTTTGGGACCGGAGATAATTGTTGACCTTGTAGGTTTTTAGTGATAGCCTACTATGAAATAAATAAATTTTGGTTGAGCCCCAAAGAACTGCAAAGAAACTTATGGCAAATTAAGTGAAACATATCACAATTTAATTTTGAAGGGCTGTTCTTTGTTGATTTTCGCTGACTAGCGGTTGGACAGAACGTGTAAGCATCTCTTCCTTATACGGTAGATAACTTCTGGATAGTTTGTATAAAAGTTGACATAATTATGAAGAGAGAAGGGGGGTGGGTTCAAGATTAGCTTGCATGTTGCCGATAAGTTCAAGGTGAAAACTTTTAACGAAAGGGGGACTCTATTGTGAAAATCTCACGTCGTAACTTTATCAAGGCCTCCGGCGTGGCCGCCGCAGGGCTGGGACTGAGCCAGCTCGGCTTTGACCTCTCCCCGATAGAGAGTTATGCGGCAGGACTCAAGATCAAAGGCGCCAAGGAAATCACCCATATCTGCTGTTATTGTTCGGTAAGTTGCGGTCAGATTGCGCACGTTTCAAAGGGCAAATTGATTAATTTTGAAGGTGACCCGGATCACCCTATCAGTGAAGGGGCGCTTTGCGCCAAGGGCGCAGCTGCTTATCAGATACACGACAACCCCAATCGCCTGAAGAAGGTGCGATACCGCGCTCCCTATGGCACTTCATGGAAAGAGGTGAGCTGGGAGTGGGCACTGGAAAAGATAGCCAGAAACATCAAGAAGAGCCGGGACTCCAGTTTTGTCGAGAAGAACGACAAAGGGCAGGTCGTCAATCGGACGAATGGTATTGCCTCTGTGGGCAGCGCGGCTCTGGACAATGAAGAGTGTTTCCTCTACCAAACCTTCCTCCGAGGGCTGGGTCTCGTCTGGATAGAACACCAGGCCCGTATCTGACACAGCGCCACTGTAGCGGCTCTGGCAGAGTCGTTCGGACGCGGCGCAATGACGAACCACTACATAGATTTCCGAAATGCGGACGTCATTCTCAACATGGGGAGTAACGTCTGCGAGAATCATCCCGTGTCTTACAAGTGGATAAAGGCAGCCCAGGACAGAGGGGCGGTCTTTATTCACGTCGATCCCCGCTTCACCAGAACTTCGGCCAAGGCGGATCATTACGTACCATTACGGTCCGGTACGGATATTGCCTTCCTGGGAGGCATGATCAAGTACATATTGGATAACGACCTGATCCAGAGGGAATATGTGGTGAATTACACCAATGCCTCATTTATCGTGGGATCAAAGTATGATTTTATGGATGGACTCTTCAGCGGCTATGATCCGGTGAAAAGAAAGTATGACAAGTCGAATTGGGCGTTTGAAACAGACGAAAATGGGGTCATCAAAAAGGATCCAACCTTACAGGATCCGCGCTGTGTATACCAGTTGTTGAAAAAGCATTACGCTCGTTATGACCGGGATGTTGTTTCCCAAATAACCGGTACCCCAAAGGAAGATCTCTTAAAAGTTTATCAGATCTATGGTTCTACCGGAAGACCGGACCGGGTAGGGACTGAACTTTATGCCATGGGTTGGACGCAGCACACCGTGGGTACCCAGAATATCCGCGCTATGGCTATGCTCCAGTTGCTCCTGGGTAATGTGGGGATGGCCGGAGGCGGTATCAACGCGTTGCGGGGAGAATCAAACGTGCAGGGCTCGACAGATATGTGCCTGTTGTTCCACATTATCCCGGCCTATAATCCCACGCCGCGGGCCAAGCACAAAGACCTGGCCACCTACAACGAGACGACTACTCCAAAGACAAAAGAACCCATGAGCGCCAACTGGTGGCAGAACCGTCCCAAGTACATGGTCAGCTATTTGAAATCCATGTATGGCAAGGCAGGTACTAAGGAAAATGATTTCGGATATGACTGGCATCCCAAATTGGACGATGATCAGAATTGCTCGTGGCTCATGCTCTTCGATGCCATGCATAGAGGGGAATTCACCGGTTTCTTCGCTTGGGGCATGAATCCGGCCTGCTCCGGGGCTAATGCGAACAAGGTGAGGCAGGGTCTGGCCAGTCTCGACTGGATGGTTAACGTGAATCTCTTCGACAACGAGACTGGTTCCTTCTGGCATGGCCCGGGAATGAACCCCAAGAAGATCAAGACCGAGGTTTTTCAACTACCCTGCGCCTCCTTTATGGAAAAGGAAGGCAGCCTTGCCAACAGCGGCCGCTGGGTGCAGTGGCGGTACAAGGCGGTTGACCCCCCGGGCGAGGCGAAACCGGATGGCGACATTATGCTTGAACTACACGAAAGCGTCCGGAAGCTTTATGCCAAAGAAGGCGGCAAATTTCCGGAACCCATTTTGAATCTGAAGATGGACTATGCTACCAACGGAAAATTCGATGCCCACAAGGTGGCCAAAGAGGTTAACGGTTATGACCTGACCACGGGGAAACTGGTCGCTAATTTCACCAAGCTTAAGGATGATGGCACTACTTCGTGTGGTAGCTGGATTTATAGCGGCAGCTACAATGAGGACGGCAATATGATGGCCCGCCGGGATCGATCGGATCCTACCGGTATCGGTCTTTATTCCAAATGGGCCTGGTGCTGGCCGGTCAACCGCCGTATCATTTACAACCGGGCCTCAGTGGATTTAAACGGGAATCCCTGGGATCCTAAAAGAGCGGTTATCCGGTGGGATCCTGCCGCGGGGGATGGGAAGGGCGGTTGGATCGGAGATGTGCCGGACGGCGGCTGGCCTCCCATGGTTGATAAGGAGAAGACGAAACTGCCATTTATCATGAAGCCTCACGGCGTGGCTTCTATCTTCGGACCTGGCCTGAACGAAGGACCTTTCCCTGAACATTACGAACCGCTGGAATGTCCGGTCAACAGAAATCTCTTATCTTCGCAGCGTATAAATCCGGCGGCTAAAGTCTTTGCGGGTACAATGGATCAGTACCTTACCTGCGATCCGAGGTATCCCTTTGTCTGTACTACCTACCGGGTTACCGAGCACTGGCAGACCGGCGTTCTAACCCGCTGGCTCCCCTGGTTGCTTGAGACCCAACCACAGCTTTTCGTTGAGATGAGTAAGGAACTGGGTGAGCTAAAGGGTATCAAAAACGGGGATGTGGTAGAGGTGGAATCGGCCCGGGGCAAGGTAAAAGCGGTAGCTATTGTGACTGCGCGCCTGAGGCCGTTTAATATTGCCGGACAGACGGTGCATCAGATTGGCATCCCCTGGCATTTCGGCTGGCGCTGGCCGGAGGATAAGAAGTTCAGTCGGGGTGGAGACAGCGCTAACCTGCTGACGCCCAATATCGGCGATGCCAATACCATGATTCCGGAGTCCAAGGCCTTCATGGCCAACGTAAGAAAAATAAAAAGTAAGAGTTAGGGGGTGACCTAGAATGGCTGATAAATCGTTTTTTGTGGATACAAGCATCTGTTCGGCCTGCCGGGGATGTCAGGTAGCCTGTAAGCAGTGGAACAAGAATAAGGCAGAGGTGACCACCCAGCGAAACTGGGGTAATTACCAGAACCCTCCGGATTTAACTCCTAACACCTTTAAACTGGTACGGTTCAATGAGTTGGAAGAGGGCAACACGGTCAAATGGTATTTCTTTCCTGACCAGTGCCGGCATTGTATTGATGCGCCCTGTATGGAAATGGCCCGGGGGCTTGGGTCCAAGGCTATTAGCCAGGATGCGGCTACTGGCGCTGTCTTGTTCAACCCTAAAATAAAAGTCAGCAAGGCTGATTTCGAGGAGATCCGGTCAGCCTGCCCTTATGATATCCCACGCTGGAATGAGAAGGCCAAGACCATGGCCAAATGCACCATGTGTTTCGACCGTATCACTAGCGGTCTACAGCCGGCCTGCGTCAAGACCTGTCCTTCCGGTGCCATGAATTTCGGGGATCGGGAAAAGATGCTGGCTTTAGCCAATAAGAGGGTGAAAGAACTTAAGACCAGGCATCCCAAGGCCCAGCTTCTTAATGCAGATTCAGTCCGGACTATCTTTCTGGTAGTCGACGATCCTCAAAAGTATCACAAATTCGCCGCGGCTAATGACATCTTTGGTGTTACCAGACTGGCGGCCATCAAAAAAATGATCCGGCCTTTGACCAATCTGGCGAATTGGTTGGGTTAGGAATAAAGCACATGGGGGACACTTAGCGTGTCCCCCATGATTATTTTTGCCAAAGGTTTACGTAGCTGAGTATTTATATATGGAAGACGATCTGGGTCAATTTAAAGAAAGGATTGCTTGGTTTAGAGAGAAAAAGCCGGCTTACAGGCAAGTGTTGGATTTTTATGAAGGCATCTGGGAAGCACAGAATGAAATAAAAACAACCATTGATATCCCGCCGGTAGAAATAGAAGAAAATCTGAAGAAGATCAAACTCCGGGAGGGATTTTCCTTATTAAATAAAGAAGATTTTCATGTGGACGTCTTAACTGCTCAAAAAATCTTTGAATCGGTCTTACGGCTTGAAGAAAAGGCTCCGCCCAGGCTGAGAGAAGAGATGGAGAAGATTAAACAGGCCATTTTGCATAAGGCCCTGGATATTGCGACTGTACTGTCAAATTATCTTGATGAAAAATTCCTTCAGGACACCGCTTATCAACTAAAAATAGACTATCCTGCGCTTTCTTTTCTAGTTCGAACCAGCGTTGAATCATCTGTCAAGGCCAATGTCAGGCAGTTTAGAGAACCCATAACCATGGATATCTGGTCGAAGGGCTATTGCCCGATTTGTGGTTCTGCGCCATGTATGGCCTTGTTTGGAAAAGATGGTGGCAAGAGATACGTTCTATGTTCCTTCTGTGGTTATGAATGGCAGATACAGCGTTTGACCTGCCCCTTTTGCGGGAATAAGGACCACAAAACCTTGCATTATTTCTTTGCGGAAGGGAACGAAGGCTACCGGGTGGACCTATGCGACCAGTGTCATCAGTACATTAAAACCGTGGACTCAAGGAATCTTGACTACGAACCGGTGTTGGCGCTGGAAGACCTGCTGACCCTCCATCTTGATATTTTGGCCTCACAGCAAGGTTTTCAAAGGCCTACGTCTGCCGTCTGGGCACCCTGAAAGTTTAACCCCGGCCCTTCCCACTTTTTAGACCCAATTAGTGCTCATCCGTAAACTACCGTTTCCGGTCGTGCCATAGGCAGATTCGCCGGGGCGAACTTCACGCTTTCAGCGATCAGCGATTAGCCCATCTTCCGCAGTTAGCACCGATATTTTGCAAAAAAGCGGTGGGCATTTTCGGAAAAATGTAGTGATTTCAACCCTGCTCTTTGAAAAACAGAATGTAGTGCAGAAAGCCCCCTTG
>DSAQ01000260.1 GCA_011046395.1 Pseudomonadota bacterium | reverse complement strand
GAAAAACGGTGGCTTCCATGTAGCTCCCCTTTCTCTTGGGGAACTATTACAACAAAGCTTTAAGTGACGCCAGCGCTTTTTGAAAAAAAATGCATTTTTTCTTTCATAAACCTAAAATGATACTCTAATTTTATAAAATCTAATTTGCTGTTTGAAATGTTAAAAAAAGACGAGAGTCCGGGGTATCACGAAAGCTTTATGCGTAAGGCCCTCGAGGCCGCCTACCAAGGCAAAAAGGCAGGGGAGGTTCCAGTGGGGGCGGTTCTCGTGGGAGAAGATGACCAGATTTTAGGAGCGGGCTATAACCAGGTCATCGCACTGAGTGATCCCACGGCTCATGCGGAGATACTGGCTCTCCGCCAGGCGGCTAAAACTCATGTTAATTACAGGTTGCCGGGAACAATTCTTTACGTCACCATCGAGCCCTGTTTGATGTGTGCTGGAGCTATCTTGCAGGCTCGGGTCAAGAAATTGATCTTTGGTGCGCATGATCCTAGGGGAGGGGCGTTTGGTTCGCTGTATAATCTGGCTCAAGATCACAGATTAAACCATCGCATCGAGGTCATTTCAGGTATTCTGGCCAGTGAATCCCAGTCCATGCTACAGGCCTTTTTCCGGCATAAGCGATCAGAGGAGAGGTACCGAAGTGGCCGTAACGGGGTCGACTCGAAATCGACTTAGGGGCTAATCACCCCTACGTGGGTTCGAATCCCACCCTCTCCGCCAGAAGACATTAGGACGCAGATACACGCAGATTAACTGGATCTAAAGACTAGGTTACAGCAAACTTTGTCCCTATCTCTTGGCGTATTGGAATGATTTCAGACCGGGAAAACTATTTTTGAGAGCTTTTTCTGCGTATATCTGCGAAAATCTGCGTCCTAAAAAATTGGCCTTGGCTGCGGAGAGATGTCCGAGCGGCCGAAGGAGCACGACTGGAAATCGTGTGTTCCGCCAAAAACGGAACCGTGGGTTCAAATCCCACTCTCTCCGCCATTTTTTTATAATTTAATTTGATAGCCGGGTCCTGCGCAACGGAAACTTGCGAACCCCGCCAGGTCCGGAAGGAAGCAACGGCAGCAAGGCCTTTCGTGTGCCGCAGGGGTGCCTGGCTATCATTAATTTTAGCTATTGGCTATCAGCGTTCAGTAACCAGTCTGCCTACAGAGGGTCTGAACGCTGATACCGGAGTGCTTACGAAACGGGGATCAAAATAAATGGCCTACCTCGTCTTGGCCAGAAAGTGGCGGCCGCAAAGTTTTTCTGAAGTCATGGGTCAGAGTCATGTGGTCCAGGCCCTGCAAAATGCTGTCCGGCAGGGACGGGTGGCCCATGCCTACCTCTTTGCGGGGGCCCGTGGTGTAGGTAAGACCTCAGTAGCACGCATCCTGGCCAAGGCATTGGAATGCGAGAGCGGTCCTACGGAAACACCTTGTAATCAATGTCCCATCTGCCGGGAGATTACAAATGGTTCATCTGTAGATATCTATGAGATAGACGGGGCTTCTAACCGTGGTATTGACGAGATCCGCGAGTTAAGAGAAAACGCCAAGTACCTCCCGGCCAAATGCCGGTATAAGATATACATTATCGATGAAGTGCACATGCTCACCGAACCGGCCTTTAATGCCCTTCTCAAGACTTTAGAGGAGCCGCCGGCCCATGTCATCTTTATTTTTGCTACTACAGAACCACACAAGATTCCCATTACCATCCTTTCACGGTGCCAGCGCTATGATTTTAAACGTCTTCCCGCGTCGGTGATTACAGGCCACCTTAAGGCCATCATCGATCAGGAAGGTATAAAGCTAAGCGCTGGGGGGCTGCGCTTTATTGTCCGGGAGGCCGAGGGGAGTATGCGTGATGCCCTGAGCCTCCTGGATCGGATTATCTCCTACGGCGGGGACGAAGTTGGGGACGAAGAGATAGCCGCTGTCTTTGGACTTGTTGACCAGAGACTGGTTATAGAGATGATAGTGGCCATATTTGAACATAACCTTGAGCGAAGTATAGACCTGATCTATCAGGTCTATACCCAGGGTCAGGACCTAAAACGGTTTTATGCTGACCTGGTAGAGGCCCTTCGAAATCTGGTCATTATTAAGACCTGCCGGAAACCAGGCCCGTTAATAAATATTGCAGACGATGAAAAAGAAGAACTGGATAGGCTGGGGCAGGCAAAAAGTACCGAGACCATCTACCTGTATCTCCAGTTGCTGCTACAGGGGTGGGAGGAATTGAGAAGATCTTCACAGCCCAGATTGACCCTTGAGATGATACTGATGCGAGCGAGCCTGTTACAGGATGTTGTTCCAGTGGAAAAGATACTGGAAAAGATTTCCATTCTGGCCTCTGCCATTAAAGAGAATGAGAGTCCGCTACCTGTCCGGGGTCAACCCACGGCCTATCCGCCGGGGTCAGACCTGGATAGCTGTAGGTATGAAGAGAAAGACCCAGAAGCCCCCTTTGTATCTGGCAGGCCAGAAGATCCGGAGGGCTTTTTGGGTTTCGTTAAAAGCAAGAGCCTCCCCCTGGTCTCGATTCTACAACAATGTCAGAGGTTGACGGTAAAAAATGATGCACTGGCTATTGTGTTTGCCGATCATTCCCTCTCTGATCTCTTAAAAGATTCTTTTTATAACGCACGGCTGCGCGAGCTTTGTCGAGAATATTACCAGCGAGACATAAGAATAGACATACTTTCAGAATCAGTGGCTGCTCCTGGTCGTGAAACAGCAGAAGAAACAGGCCGGGAACGTACCGCCCGGGAGGAGATAGTAAAGCACCCCTTGGTTCAAGAGGCGTTAAGCATCTTAGGCGGACATATCGAGGAGATCAAGATCGAAAAAGGAGCTGATCGCTGACTGCTGACAGCCAAACATCCATAAAAACTTTTCTAGGGAGAATATGGTGAAAGATATCGGAGGATTAGTTAAACAGGCACAAAAAATACAGGCTAAGATGGCTAAGGTACAGGAGGAACTGGCCAACAAGACCGTGGAAAGCTCTGCGGGTGGCGGGATGGTAACGGTCGTAGCCAATGGCCGGCAGGAAATAGTATCCATAAAGATAGAGCGGGAGGTTGTAAATCCTAACGATGTCGATATGTTACAGGACCTGATCCTGGCTGCGGTAAATGATGCCCTGAAGAAATCTCAGCAGATGATGCAGGAAGAGATGGCCCAGATCGCCGGTGGCTTTAAAATTCCGGGGCTTTTGTAATCATAGCCATGTCCGTTTTCCCACCGGCTCTTTTACGGCTTATACGAAATCTGGGCAACTTACCCGGTATTGGAGAAAAGACGGCGACACGTCTCGCCTTGGCGATCCTCCGTTGGCCCGAGGTGAGGGTCAAAGAACTGGCCCAAGGTATTGACGAAGTTAAGGAAAAGATACGGTTTTGCTCTATCTGTTTCAGTTTTACGGAAACTGATCCCTGTGCCATCTGTGCAAACCCCAAACGAACCACTGACGCGATTTGCGTAGTCGAAGATCCGGGGGATATGATGGCTATAGAAAAATCCAGCGGCTTTAAAGGACGTTATCACGTCTTGCATGGTGTACTTTCGCCTATGGATGGGGTTGGTCCGGATGAGCTTAAGATAAAAGAACTTCTTTTACGTATAAAAAGCGGTCAGGTGAAAGAGGTAATCTTAGCGACCAGCCCAACTGTGGCCGGAGAAGCCACCGCTGCTTACCTGGCCGGATTGCTTCAAAATGAAGATGTAACTGTGACCCGTATTGCCTGCGGAGTTCCCATGGGTACAGACCTTAAATATAATGATGAAATGACCCTCAGGCGGGCGTTAGAAGCCAGGACCAGAGCGTAAGGGTACGGCCAAACAGTCGTTGCTAAAACAATAACAAGCCAAAAAAACTTGACAAAAGAAGTGCTGCGTGCTACGCAAAGGCCTCACTGTGAGCAATAAATCGGTTACCAATTTACAGAAGAAGCAGACTGGGTGGAGGAGAATCAAACCATGATCGAGATCAGAATCCATGGTAGGGGTGGCCAGGGAGCGGTTACTTCAGCCGAACTGGTGGCCATTGCGGCCATTGATGATGGAAAGTATGCGCAGGCCTTTCCGAGTTTCGGCCCGGAACGGCGGGGGGCGCCTGTAGCGGCCTTTATAAGGGTAAGCGATAAGCCCATTAGAACGCGGGAAAAGGTTTATGTACCAAATGTGGTCATGGTACTCGACCCGAGCATTCTTAAAATCGTCAACGTGGCCGCCGGCCTGAAAGAAGGGGGGACAGTAATTATAAATACCTCCAAGACACCGGAAGAGATGGCCAGGTTATTAAATGTCAAGGCAAAGATTGCTACGGTGGATGCTACCAAGATCGCCATGGAGAGTATGGGGGTTCCCATAACCAATACTAGCATGCTGGGGGCCTTAGTTAAGGCTACCGGTATTGTAAGTAACGATGCATTAGGAAAGGCCATTGATAAACGCTTCGGTCGCATTGCGGAGAAGAACAAGACAGCTTTCAACCGGGCTATGACTGAAACTATCATAAGGGAGTCGTAATATGGCAAAAATAGACGCCGTAATGGGTTGGAAAGAACTCGATTTGGGCTGTGTTATTCGGCAACCCGGCAGTTCCCGTGCCTTCAAAACAGGTGATTGGCGGTCGCAAAGGCCGGTTGTGGATAGGGACAAATGTATTAAGTGTGGGTTATGTTGGGTTTATTGCCCTGACTTGGCTATGGTTCCAGCAGAAGACGGCTATTATGCTGTTAGCTTAGACTATTGTAAGGGTTGCGGAATCTGTGCCAAGGAATGCCCTAAAGACGCCATTACCATGGTTTTGGAGGAGGATTAATTAATATGGCAAAGCGCGTTGGGATGGAAGTTTCCATAGCCGCCAGTGAGGCCGTCAAGCTGGCGGATGTTGATGTTATAGCTGCTTATCCGATTACCCCCCAGACACATATTGTTGAACACCTCTCGGAGGTAGTGGCTGATGGGGAACTGGACGCCGCTTTTGTTCCGGTAGAATCCGAGCATTCCGCTATGAGCTGTTGCCTTGGCTCCTCAGCCGCGGGCGCCCGAACCTTTACGGCTACAAGCTCACAGGGCCTCGCCCTTATGCACGAGATTCTCTTTATCGCCCCTGCAATGAGACTGCCTATCGTCATGGTAGTAGCGAACCGGGCTCTTTCCGGTCCGATTAGCATCTGGAACGACCATAGCGATATCATGGCCGAGCAGGATATCGCCTGGATACAGACCTTTGCGGAGAACGGGCAGGAGGTCTTTGACCTGGTCCTGCATGCCTTCCGGGTGGCCGAAGATTCTAAGGTCTTGTTGCCGGTCATTGTCAACCTGGATGGTTTTACCCTGAGCCATGTTATTGAACCCATTGAGATACTGGACAAGGCCGAAGTGGATAAGTATCTCCCTCCGTACAAGCCGAAGGTGCGCCTGGATCCGAGAAAGCCGGTGTCTATGGGTCTGGTAGGAATACCAGAGATATATACGGAGGCTAAAAAGGCCACGGATGAAGTTCTGATCAACTCTAAAAAGATTGTTCTTAAGGCCTGGAAGGAATTCGGCGACCTCTTCGGGCGTTATTATAACCCTGTAGAGTCATATAAGACCGAAGGAGCTGAAGTTATTCTCATTACGATGGGAAGCATCTCCGAGACCGCCATGACCGCCATTGATAAGATGCGCGAAAAAGGACTGCCGGTAGGTCTGGTACGGTTTCGCCTCTGGAAACCTTTTCCGGCTCCGGAATTCAAAAAGGCTATCGCCGGCGCCCAAACCCTGGCCGTAGTGGACCGGGCCTTATCTCCGGGTGGGGCCTGCGGCCCGGTAGCCGAAGAAATCAAGGCCGCCCTCTATGCAGAGCGCGGCCGGCCCAAGGTCTTTAACTTTATTGCCGGTCTGGGCGGACGCGACGTTACGGTAGAAAATTTTGAAGAGATAGTCTCGAAGGCATTTGCTTATGCCAAAAAGAGACCGAAACAATTTTACGAAATGATCGGAGTGAGGGAGATATGATCAAAGAGTTTGCAAAGTTCAAAGGATTTTCGGCAAAGAAGCTGCCTTTGGCGGATCCTATAGCCTCCGGGCACCGGGCCTGTCAGGGTTGTGGAGAGGTCCTGGCACTGAAGCTGGCTATGAAGGCCATCGGTATGAACAGTATCGTCGTCAGTGCCACGGGCTGTATGGAGATTATTACTTCTACTTTTCCGCATACGGCCTGGAATGTACCCTGGATCCATGTAGCCTTTGAAAATGCGGCCGCCGTGGCCTCAGGCACGGAAGCGGCCCTGAAGGTACTTATGCGTAAGGGCAAGATTCCCCAAAAACATATCGATGTCGTAGCCATAGGCGGCGACGGGGCAACTGCCGATATTGGTCTCCAGGCCTTATCCGGTGCCATGGAGAGAGGCCACGATTTTGTCTATATCTGCCTGGATAACGAGGCCTACATGAACACCGGCGTACAGCGTTCAAGCTCCACGCCCTATGGCGCCATGACCACCACATCTCCGCCGGGGAAAAAGAGTTTCGGGCAGGCGACGAAGAAAAAGAACCTTCCGGCCATTGCCGTGGCCCATAATATCCCTTACGTGGCGACGGCTTCGCCGGCCTATTTCCTGGACTTAATGAACAAGGCCAAAAAGGCCGCCCTGGTCAAGGGGCCCGCTTACCTGCATATTTACTCATCCTGTCCCACCGGCTGGAGACACGGCGGCGACCTGGCTATTGAGATAAGTAAATTAGCTGTAGAGACCAATGTCTTCCCACTTTATGAGGTCATAGAAGGTAAATACATAATTAACCGTAAGATTACAAAACCAAAACCGGTAGCCGAGTATCTGAAGAAGCAGGGCCGGTTTCGTCATTTGACCGATGACATTATCGCCGAAATCCAGAGACAGGTGGACGAAGAATATGACAAGCTGCTAAGGCTGGCCGGTGAGACCGCCTAACTGTCTTGGATTTAGTAATATTGCGAAAGGCGCAGGCTCAACCCGCGCCTTTCTTTTTTTGGATACAGATGCTATTATGAAAAATAATCAGTATTGATGACCTCGTAAAAAGCTAATTTATACCGTTAACGGTATCCTATATGCAACGAACTTGACTATAACACCAAAAAGCAGCAAAGATATTTAAAGGGCGTAGCAGGTAACTGATACCGTT
>DSAQ01000247.1 GCA_011046395.1 Pseudomonadota bacterium | reverse complement strand
TATATGTATTTCTTGTTCCATCACGATCTCTTTCTCTTGGTTTTTGTTGGGGAACTCTAACCATAGAAAGAGATCGTGGTTTAATCAATTTTTAGACCATGTAAACACTTTTGAACGTTACCACATGATTATTATGGAAAGCATGCAGCACGGTCTGGCATTCGATCACGTGATCTTGGCTTTGGTGGACCCTGCCCGGACCATAATCAAGGCCCGATACGGAATTGGTGAGGAGGTCGAAAATATCATCGGTAAGCTCGTGCTGCCACTTCGAGAGTCCTCCGGAATCGTAGCCTCCTCAGTTGCCTGGAGCAAGGATATGATAGTTGGGCCTGGAGATCCCAACCTCTCAGAAGGAGACAAGATGATACTCTCGGATATCAAGGCCTCGTCCATGGCCGCCTTACCCATAATGGTTGATAACCAGGCCATCGGCAACTTTATTATATCTAAAAAAAGCAGCCGCATAGACGCTGATAGTCTAAGACAAGCCGGTAAATTACGCGACTACGCCTCCTTAGCTATCGAAGCCACCCGAAACAGGATGCCGAAAAAATAGCCATCCTATAACCCCAATCTATATAACCAATACGAATGCGCGACAGAATTCTGCCTATGACCTGATCTTTAAGAAGGGTTTCTGCAACATACGAACTGAATTTTCCGATCAAACTAATTGACTCCTTTTTAATCTTGTTATAACCTTAGCCTCAGTTAGCCCATGTAAATAGCCTATAAGCGTGCGGCTCTTCATAAATGGAGGTAAAAATGAAAAGCTATCGCAAAGAACTCTGGTTTGAGGTACCCACACGCCGGGCCTTTATTAACATCACACAGGAGATTAAGGCCTGCGTCAGGGAAAGCGGCATTAAAGAAGGTCTATGCCTGGTAAATGCCATGCATATCACGGCCTCGGTATTCATTAACGATGATGAAAGCGGTCTGCATCAGGATTATGAAAGATGGTTGGAAAAACTAGCCCCACACGAACCCATTAGTCAATATATGCATAACCGCACAGGGGAAGACAACGGGGATGCACATCTGAAACGCCAAGTTATGGGCCGCGAAGTAGTGGTAGCTATAACTGAGGGCCATCTGGACTTCGGCACCTGGGAAAGGATATTTTACGGAGAATTCGACGGCAGGCGAAAGAAAAGAGTTCTCGTAAAAATTATCGGTGAATAAGTTATGCGAGGTGCGTAAATGGAGTTAACGGATATTTTATCAGTGCAAGGCTGGAAAGAATTGGCTGAGGAGATTAATAAAAGATTCGGGATGAACGGCAGTGTAAACGACAAACAGGGTCTGCTTGTCGCCGCCAGTCCTGCCCCGGCAAACAAAATCTGCCCAAGCATTAAAGCAGGCGAACAAAGCCGGGCGGTCTGTGCGACTGCCCACAGGCATTTGGCGGGACTGGCCCAGGAAACCAGAGAGCCTGCGGTTGGGGAATGTGATGCCGGGTTTACCAAGTTTGTGGCGCCAATTTTTTATAAAGATGAATTTTTGGGTACGGCTGGAGGGTGTGGTTTTCTCGCAGATAATGGCCGGGTAGATGCGTTTTATGTCGCGAAATTACTTAATCTCAGCGAGGAAGAAGTGAACGCCTGGACTGCCAGCATCAAGAAACTTTCGCGATCGGACTTACAGGCAGCCATGGAATATGTCAAGGGGCGACTGCAAGAAATCTTGACAGCTTTGTAAAAAGTCAATTCCTCACGCAAGGGCGCAAAGACCGCGAATGGAAAATGAAAATCTGGAAATCAAGAAATCAGGAATAGAACGGTATTTTTCTTTATGAGTTTTCGCCCCGGCGAATCTGCCTATGGCACGACCTGAGTTCCAAATTTTATTCTTTTTGCGTCCTTGGCGGCTTTGGCACTGCCATGCTATTTACCAATATTTCTGGCAAGAACTCTCACCGGTTCCCCGCGGCGGATCAGCCTGACCTCCAACGGCATCTGCCCCGGCAGACAATGGGTGGCACAGGCTAAACATGGATCATAGGCCCGAAAGGCCATCTCCACCATATCGAGCAGCCGGTTATCCACTTCACCGTTTTTGATTAGCTTCCCGGCCGCCTTCTTGACCGACATGCCCATAGCGGCATTGTTTTGTACGGTAGCCACAATCAGGTTCACCTTTTTGACGATCCCCTGGTCATCGGCGATGTAGTGGTGATAAAGCGTACCCCGCGCCGCTTCTACAACCCCTACCCCTTCGGTAGGCTTTTCTGTGGGCAAGGTCCGCACCTTTGGATCGGTAATCTCCGGGTCCTGGGACAGCCGGAGGACCTCCTCGCAGGCAAACAGGTTTTCTATCAACCGTGCCCAGTGGAAGGCCAGGGTATTATGGACGGGTTTTAGACCGAAAAAGGCGAAAAACTTTTCATAGGCCTCCTGGGCAAGGGGCGTTGCCATGCCCTCCGCCACATTCAGACGGGCCAGAGAATTGACCCGGTAAACCCCGCTCTCCGGTCCATCCACGAGCCCTTTCCAGCCTATCGCCTTCAGATAGGGAAATTTCAGATAAGACCACGGCTCCACACGTTCTCCGATGTGCTGGAGGTAATCTGCCGCATCAAATGTGACAAATTCCTTACCATTGGGACCCACAACCCGTATCCGGCCGTCATAAAAGTTTACGTGCCCCTTAGTATCAACAAGGCCGGCATAATACGTTTCATGATGATAGATATCGCTCAGGATCAAGTCGGCATATTTCTTATTAGCAAGTACGAGGTCCTCAAAGATTTTGAGGCTCTTCTGCGCAAAGTCAACCAGAGATCGCCCCATTTGTTCGATCTCTTTTCTCTCGTCCCCGGTCAACGGCTTTGACATCCCGCCGGGGATGGAGGCCACAGGATGGATCGGATGGCCGGCAATAATGCCCTGTATCTTCTGGGCATACCCCCGGTTCTTCAACACCTCGACCCCGACATCCTTGCCCACAACATCAATCAGGCCGATGACGTTTCTTCTCGCCGGATCGGCCTCGGCCCCGGGGATAAAATCCGGGGCGGCCAGGGCAAAGAAATGAAGGATATGGCTATGGGCGATATGCGCATTATAGAAGAGTTCCCGCAACTTACGCGCCGCCGTTGGAATCTTCACATTATAAACCGCATCCGCCGCCTTGGAAGAGGCCATATGGTGAGCGCCGGGGCAAACGCCGCAGATCTTGGGCATGATGCGCGGCAACTCCTCCACCGGGCGACCCTGACAGAACTTTTCAAAACCCCGCAGCTCTACTACCTGGAAGTAGGTATCGCTGACATTTCCCTGGTCATCAAGGAAGATATCGATCTTTCCATGTCCTTCCAGTCTGGTTATCGGAGAGATGGTAATCTTCTGTGCCATGCTGATAATCTCCCTACTTTTTTACCTTATTGCGACCGTCCTTGAGGGTCCGGTTGATAATGGCGGTGGGCAAGGTAAACCGGCAAAAAGTCCCCACCGGATCCTTGATGCTGTTCACTGCCGCCTTCATCTCCGGTATGGTCAGGGCATCCTCGCCCCCCGGGCCAACGATCGATCCAAAGGCAGACAGGGCCTCCGCCCCGGGGTCCAGCATCCTTTCCGTCGGTCCAAAACAGCCGCGACAGGGCATATTCGCCTCAATACATTTCCCGCCGCAGCCCCCCCGGGTAAACGGCCCCATGCAGAGGACTCCCTGCTCCAGAAAGCAAAGACCGGGGTCGGCGATTATCTCGTGCGGCCGTTTAATCCTGGCTATCCTCGTGCCTGTTCGTGTACTGACCCGCGGGCACTCATCACAGAGCGCCTTTTGCGAAGCAACCACCGTCCCTGGAGGCGGAAGCTCTCCGGAATGGGCATAGGCGGCGATTATGTTTACGGCATCAAGAATGCGCTCCTCGGTAGGGGGACACCCGGGCAGATAGTAATCGACCTTTACCACCTGGTTTAAGGCGTACACCGTGTCAGAAAACTTGGGGAGAGTGACCTCTCCTTCAGGCACCTGGCACACCGTTTGTGGGTTCACGCCCTCTGGATTGACCGTAGATGGCGTCTCGTGGTAGGCCACCTCAAAAATGCCCGCCCGATCAGAGACGTTCGCCAGACCCGGAATCCCGCCAAAGCAGGCACAGGCGCCGTAAGCAATCAAGACCTTACAGCGCTCACGCAACATCAGGGCGTCTTCCAATTGTTCTGAGGTGCGCACCGCCCCATTGAAAAGGCCGATATCGATACTTCCCGGGCCCAGGGCCAGCACATCCTGCCGCTTAAAGTCCATGGCTACCGGCCAGTAGAGAATATCCGCGATATCCAGGACGCTGAATATCTTCTCCTCAATATCAAGGAGGGAGACATCGCATCCTCCACAAGCGCTCGCCCAGTTCATCACAATCTTTTTCTTATCTGCCATGAATCTCACTCCTCTCCCTGGTGTTCACGGCCACCGGATTGGGGCCAAGTTCACGCAAGTCGCGGTCCATTGTAGTTATGGTATCGGCAAACTTCTGTGAGTGCGGGACCCCTATGTAATCAAACTTCAGCCGCTTCTCACTCAGCCCCAGTTGGGCCATAAGTTTCTGCATCAGGGACGTCCTCTTGTCCGCCAGGTAGTTTCCGTTCACGTGATGACAACTCCCGGGCGGACATCCACCTACGAGGATGCCGTCCACCCCGCGCCGGAACATCTCCATAACAAGCGCAGAATTCACCGACGAAGAACACCGGATACGGATGCTGCGGTAGTTAACCGGGAGCTTCAAACCGCTCGCTCCGGCAAGATCCGCCCCACAGTAGGAACACCAGTAACAGAGCAGGGCCAGAATCTTGGGTGCGCCGGGGGGTACGCCCTGAAAGGCAACATCGATCTGATCGAGAATCTGCTGTTCCGTGAAGTTGATCAGCTCTGCAGCATGCGTGGGACAGGCCGCGATACAAAAACCGCAGCCCTGGCAAAATGCCGGATCACTCAGCGCCCCCTTTTCCGTAATCTTAATAGCCCCGTGCGGGCAAACCGTCTCACAGATCCGGCAGCGGACGCAGGCGGCCGGATCAATGCGGCTCACAAACTTCAGGAGATCCTTTTCCCCCTTGATGAGGTAGGGAGCGGCCTTCATCGCTGCGGCGCTGCCCTGCTCCACACTCTGCTGCACAACCTTCGGTCCGCTGGCTGCGCCGACTACATACACCCGGTCCACGAAGGACTCTGTGGGCCGGAAAATACGCGGCTGGTTTTCCATAGGAAACCCAAACTGGTCGGTCTGGAGGCCGAGTTTACGAACCAGCGGCTGTGCCTCTCTCCGGGGCGTCTGGGCAGAGGCCAGGACGACCAGATCGGCATCCAGGGTGACAAAACCTTCGGCATCAAAAGTGTGCGCAGCACCGGCGGAAGTAGATCCGTCTTCCAGTCGCACAACACGAATCTTTAACCCGTCATCACTCCCGGTAATCCCTTCAATCTCCCCCTGCAAAAACTCGATACCCATCCTTTTCACGTGATCATGCATGGCCTCGAAGGTCCTCTCATAGGCCCTTATATCATAGTAGTAGATCACGGTAATATCCGTCTCATTCATGGTGAGACCCAGCCGCTCAACCTGTTTCATGGTAATTCCGCAGCAGGTCTTCGAGCAGTACGGAACGCCCTCTCCTCTCTTTTCTCTGGTCGCCCTTGATCCGGCGCAGAGCATAAAGACAATATGTCGGGGAGCCTGACCGTTCGAAGGGCGTAGAACTCCACGGTCGAGGAGCCGCTCAAATTCCATGCCCGACATTACATCGGGGAGGCCATAGTTGAACTCACGGTTCCGGCTAAGGTCGTAGGTGTCAAATCCTGTAGAGAGAAAGACAGCGCCGAAATCCTCTTCTTTTTCTTCCGCCTGCGCCGCAAGATTAATGGCCCCGGCCGGACATACCTCGACACATTTCCCGCACCTGGTGCACGCTCGCTCCAGGATATTATAGGCATCCGGCACTGCGCGCGGAAAATCTTTATCTATGGCCTTTCTGCGAAACAGCCCTTCATCGAACTCACTCGCTATCTCCTCCGGACATACTTCAGCACACTTCCCGCAGGAGATGCATTTATCCAAATCCACAAAACGGGCGCCCACCCGGATCTTCGCCCGAAAATTCCCATCAACTCTTTCGATATCAGCAACCTCCGAAGATGTAAGGCATTCCACATTCGGGTGAAACATGCTGCCCGCGGCCTGAACCGGACCTACGCAGGTACTCACGCAACGCCCAGGCCAGTTTTCGGTCTGGAAGAGAAAGGGAATCTGACACATGCGTCCCCCCAGGTATGAAGCCTGTTCTACCAGTGTTACCTGCTGACCAAGGGCTGCAAGATCCTGGGCGGTCTGTAAACCGGCCGGCCCGCCGCCTATAACCAGGGACCTGGGTACGATTTTAGTCGCCGGCGCACGCGGGGTGTCCAATTTCAACCTGACATGAGCCATGCGGAGCACGTCAAGGGCCTTGGCCGTCGCTGCCTTCCGGTCGTCATGGACCCAGGCGCACTGTTCCCGGATGTTCGCCACCTCGAACATGGCCTTGTCTATCTCTGTGCTTTCCAGCACGGCGCTGATCTGCTGTTCGGGAAAACGGAGCGACGACCGCGCAGAACATCCGGCAAAAAGGAACCGGTTGATGTTGTTCTCCTTAAGTTCGGCCCGGAGCCGGGTCAGTTCCTCTGTGTTGCACAGCGCATCCACGCGCCTCACCGTGACCACGCCGTCTATCTCTCGCGCCCTCTCAACAAGGGACACGGTATCTACGTTCGTGGAAACGCGCCCCTGACAATCACATATCCACACGCCTATGCGCGGTTTATTTACTGCTGAGGAAGTGCTTTCTACTGTCATTCCCTTCGCCTCCGGTTAATCGCCCTCTTGCCGGCGACCCATCAGGTCTTCCTGCTGGCCGCCCTCACCTGTATTGCCCCGCTGCTCAAAAGCAGAATGTCTTTTTTTATCACATATTAGTTAAGAAAGTAAACCCCCTATTAGATAAATTGTAAGATTTTAGCGTTTTGAAAACTGATTGCGTTTTCATTGGGTGAACGGAATGGTGGAATAATGGAATGACGGGTAAAAAATCAGTTCTGAGTTCACAGTTTCGAGTTCCCGGTTGAAAAACCGTGAACCCAGAACCGTGAACTTGGAACAATTTCCGGAACCCAACACTTCAGTATTCCAATCCCCCGTCAACTTACGAGAATTCCCCTCCTGAACAGGCGGGCTGCCATATT
>DSAQ01000136.1 GCA_011046395.1 Pseudomonadota bacterium | reverse complement strand
TCCCGGAAAAAATGGGAGCAATACTGGAAAGAAAAACTCGGAATCAACGGCTACTTCAACATCCGGATCGCATCGGTTGAATTGTCACCATGTAAACACTTTTGAACGTTACCAAAAGATTAGATAAATTTTGCGTTGACTTATCAAATTAAAAGAAGGTACATTCGGTCAGCAAAATTAGTCTTTAAGGGCCCGTAAAACACAAAGCGAGATGAAAAAGATACTCAACGGCATACGCAGCGTTTTTCTTTTTATATGGTTACCGGTTATCACCCTGATCTTTAGTCTCATAACCATCGTAAATTCTGTCTTTGACCGCAGGGGTAATACCTCGCATCGCGTAGCCCGGCTCTGGGCGAGGATCGTCCTCTGGGGATGTGGAGTAAAGGTCACCGTAGAGGGATTGGAGAACATACGCCAGGGGCGGCCATACATTTATGCCGCCAATCACCAGAGTCAGTTTGATATACCGGCTGTTCTGGGTTATTTGCCTGCGCAATTTCGCTGGCTGGCCAAGAAGGAACTTTTCCAGATACCCCTATTCGGTTTGGCTATGCGTCGTGTCGGGTACATACCAATCAACCGCTCTCACCCCAAAGAGGCCATAAAAAACCTGGAAGAAGCCGCCCGAAAAATACGCGGCGGCACATCTGTTCTTATATTTCCCGAAGGGACACGGAGTGTCGATGGCCGGCTATTGCCTTTTAAAATGGGCAGTATTGTCCTGGCTTTAAAATCCAGATGCCCGGTTGTCCCTCTGGCTATCCATGGTTCTAAGGATGTTCTCCCTCGTGGTAGCCTGTGGGTGCGACCTGGACATATCAATATCCTGATTGGTCAGGCCATAGAGACCGCTGATTACAAGCCTGGCCAGAAAGGTGTGCTGGCCGCGCGCCTTCGCGAGGCCCTGGAATCCTTGATGACCAGGGCCGGGAAAATGTAACCCGCTTTCAGTATGTAGCTTTCAGCGGTCAGAATCTAGAATTCAGGAGTCAGAATGGTTTTATTCTGGATTCTGAGTTTCCACGTCTAATGTCTCACATCTCACACCTTACGCTGAAGGCTGATGGCTGAGCGCTAACCGCTCATCCGGAATTTTTGGGTTTCCAGATGAAAACTACTTAGAGGAAATAGCCTTCCCCGCGGCCTCCAGGGCTAACCTAATCAGCCTGTCTAACAAGGCAGAGAACTCCATCCCCGCCTCCCGGGCCGCCAGGGGTAATAGGCTGGTTCTGGTCATACCCGGAATGGTGTTTGTCTCCAGGACGTAAATCCGGTTATTGCGGATGATCATATCTGTACGGCTATAACCCCGCAATCGCAAGGCCCGATGGGCTGTGACGGCATATTCCTGGGCATTTTGGGTCAATGAAGCACTGATCCGTGCGGGGCAAATTTCCTTTGTAGCTCCGGCCTGGTATTTGGCCTGATAATCAAAGAAAGCGTGGCCTTCGCCCGGTATAATCTCTACAATAGGCAATGCCTCCAGCTCATCATTACCTATAACCCCGCCGGTAATTTCAACCCCTTTTATATATTCTTCCACAAGCACACGCGAGCTATATTCAAAGGCCTCGACCAGGCCTTTTTTCACCTCTTCTACTGTCTGCGGAATACTCATACCAATACTGGAACCTTGATCTACAGGTTTGATAACGACAGGAAGTCCGAATTCCGCGGCGATATCTTCAGCGCTATAAGAACCCGGCCGGATAACTTTACCAGGCGGGATATCCAGGCCAGCTTGAGAATAAAGAGTCCGTGCTAACTCCTTGTCCATGGCCAGAGCGCTGCCCAGGACCCCGGACCCCTGATAGGGTATATGCAAGAGATCCAGGAGCCCCTGGATAGTCCCGTCCTCACCATATTTGCCATGGAGAAGGACAAAGGCCACATCTATGCGGCCCGCATCCTTAACCAAAACATCCAGGTTATAAGCCGGATCATAGCGTATAATATCATACTTGTCTTTATCAAGTGCGCCTTCTACCTGGTCTCCCCCTTTAAGGGAAACCTCTCGTTCTGATGACTCTCCCCCCGCAATCAGGGCTAACCTTATCTTTTTATCTTTGGCCATAACACCCTCATATCCTTTAAGACATCTCAATTTTCAAATTTGAAATCTCAAATTGATCGGAAATGCGGCTATATCCTCTGGTTTTATGGGCAACTGAGCAAAAAGTTTCTTCTCAAGCTCCCGGGTCTCCTCCTCGATCCTATTTATTCTGGTTATCCTAACTGGGTCGCCATGCCCATACTTTTCCCGTATATAATCAAATCTACCCCCCAAACTGACCACGGTGGTGTGCAAAACCCGCTTATCGGCATAGTTGACGACTTCTGCTTCATTAACCGGCGTCCCAATAATTGGCCCTGCTAAGTGTACGTGTTGTCTTA
Source organism: Pseudomonadota bacterium (assembly GCA_011046395.1). GTDB lineage: Bacteria > Desulfobacterota > QYQD01 > QYQD01 > QYQD01 > QYQD01. Next base: position 4,839 of record DSAQ01000136.1, on the reverse strand, counting down.
CTATCTGTGCTACAGTCAAAAATCCCAGTTTTTCAAGGAGGTTTGCCCCGGTCTCGGCATGATTTCCCCCCTGTTCCAGTGCCTCAATCTTCGTGACGTCATGAAGCAGGGCCGCGGCTTCTATCAAAGGAATGTTTAACTTGATGCCAGCCGCTATTAGTTTATTAGCAATAAAAATGGCAACTTCTGCCACTTTACGGCAATGCTGCCGCACATGGTCCATTACCTTATATTCGTCCATTAAAGCCAGACATTGCTCAGGTGTAGGAATAGAAATCAACTTTTATTCCGCCTTATCAAATCTATAATGCCAAATCTATTTAAATTATTCAAATAAAATTGACAGCCCCCTATGTACGACAAATGCAAAAAGAAAAAAACATAAAATAGGTTAAAAACTTAAGAAAAAAAGAGCTATGAGGAGATCTTGTGGTGTTGATAACCTTATCAATCCCGGAGTTTTTCATAAATAACTTCTTGAAACCATTGGTCTTGACTCTAATTATACAAACTGCCGTCTTTTTAATAAGTTACTCTTTAGTAAAAACAGATATAAAGAAAAAACAGAAGGTTAAACCATGTTAAAAAATAAGGAGGCTTCATCGAGAGAATCGTCTTGAATCACCTTTGACACAAACCCGGCGAATCTTTATTAAGGAGAGTACGATTACTTAATCGGCTTTGCCCTAGCAGTTCAAAAACAAAAAAAATCAGCTTATGCAAGAAATCTGGCAAGAATTAAAAAATTCTCTTAAAAATAAGATTCCAGACAGCAGTTTTCATATTTGGATCGATCCGATAACCTGCCGCAGTCAGGATGAAAATACCCTTGTCCTGACCTGTCCCAACCGATTCTCTCTAAGCTGGGTGCAGGATAATTATCTGCCATTAATCAGAGACGAGTTGGAACCCCTTTGCGGTAAAAAATTAAATATCCAATTAATAGTAGCATCGGCAGGAGCTAATGAAAACAATGGTACTAACAAACCTAAAGCCGATGAGCAATTGCTTTTGCCGGGCCTGCAAACTGAAGTACCTTACTGTAGGCGCTTATGCCCTCGTTTTACTTTCGATCAATTTGTGACTGGCAACTCAAACAGCTTTGCCTTCACCATAGCCCAGGCCATAGCGCAAGGGACTAGTACCTATAACAACTTTCTATACCTGCTCTCAAATACGGGACTGGGGAAAAGTCATCTGGCACAGGCCATTGCCCATTATATGCTTGGTCAGGACAAGACAAAAAAACTAATTTATGTAACTGCTGAAGAGTTTACTAACGACATGGTCCGAGCCCTTAAAACAAATACCATCGAACAATTCAAAGAAAAATATCGCACAGATTGCCATGTCCTGCTACTTGAGGAAGTACACTTCTTTGAGGGTAAACAACGTACCCAGGCAGAACTTGGCCCTGTCCTGGACAGGCTCGCTGAATCCGGCAGGACTATTATCATGACAAGTTCCCAATCTCCGAAAGATATACCACGACTAAACAACGCCCTCCGGTCCAGGCTTAATAGCGGGCTGATTGCCAGCATCCTCCCGCCCGACTATAATACCCGGACAAAAATCCTTCAGAAGAAGGCCCAGAACCAGGGGATATCCCTACCGGATGAGGTTATAACTTATCTGGCCAATACTATCACCGATGACATCCGGCAATTGGAAAGTAGTGTAATCAGCCTGGCCGCACAGTCCTCTCTCCTCTGTCAACCGATCACCCTGGATATAGCCAGAGAAGCGACCAAATACCTGGTAAAGAAAAGGGAAGAAATCTCTCTGGAGCTGATCCAAAAGATTATCTGTCAGTATTATAAGGTTACCCTGGACGTGCTAAAATCCAAGAGTCGCAAACAGGCTATTGCCCATCCGCGGCATATGGCCATCTACTTGTCCCGCGTTCTTACCAAGCACTCCCTGGAAGCCATAGGGAAGGAATTTAACAGAAACCACGCCACTATCCTGCATGCAGTTAATTTCGTACAGCGCGAAATGGAGAAAAAATCACCTCTGGGCTACCAGGTTGAATATCTGGCCGAGCAGATCAAAACTGGCACCCATCAGGCCTGACCGGGACAAGGGAAACAAAAATAACCATATAATTTCAAAATCCAAAGTCCAAATAAAATCCAAATGGCTAAATGCCAAAAAATCACTGTTTGAAACTTATCATTGATTTGAACTTTGGGCTTTGGATTTTGAGCTTTGCCAGAATTTAGGCCAATATGGCAAAATAAAAGGCCCTACCTGAGAGATCAGGCAGGACCTTTTACCGTCGGTTAGTCTCCGATTGCGTACTTATTTACTTAATCTTCTGTTACTGTGATCGCACCGGTCGTGCAGACTTCCATGCATGACATACAACCCAGGCAGTCATCCATGTTGACAGGCTCTGCTTTTCCATCTACCAGCTCCAGTACCTGCCCCGGGCAGTTATCCACACAAAGGCCGTCTCCGTTACATTTGTCCTTGTCCACAGTTACCGTATAAGCCATGATACTTAATCCTCCTCCCTACAAATTTGACGACAACCGCCGCCTTACTTAATATTATCTAATTTTGGATTGGAACCTATATCACACTTTTACAGCCGAAGCAAGTAGTTTTAAAGGCGACTGGGTTAGGATCCGCTTGTAATCCAAAGCCCTCCTTAGCACTGCGCCGGCCCATTCCCGTATGCCCAAGGCGTGGAGGTGTGTATATGTGGCCAAGACATTTTTGTAGCAAAATCCGTCCCGCTCCCCATCAACACCATATCCGCGGTTAACAGAAAAGGCCATATACACACCGGTATTCTTTTCCCAGGCCACGACACGAGAATAATGAAATTCATGCCCCCGCAGGACAGAACCACAGGCAAAATAAGGATTGGGCTTGTCCACCAGCATCTCCGTATATCCATGCCCCTGCGGCCTCTTCCCAAGGCAAAAATCCACCGGAAGTACACCAGCCATCGGATATACTGTGTTGTCGATACTTATACTTCTTCCTAAATATATCAACCCGCCGCATTCTGCGTAAACCGGAAGGCCATCTTCTACCCTCGCCCGTAAAGAACCGGCGAAATTCTTGTTTGCTGCCAGGAGCTCAGCATGGGTTTCCGGAAATCCCCCGCCTATATAGAGAGCGTCTAACTCCGGAAGCTGAGTATCCCGCAAGGGACTGACATCTATTAATCTAGCCCCATACTTCACCAATTCCTGGAGGTTTTCAGGATAATAAAACTGGAAGGCAGAGTCTCTAATAAGCCCTATACTCGGCTGTTTATATGACTTTATAGATAATCTCTCCTTAACAGGCTCATCAACCAGTAATGGCGGGGACTGTACAGCTATCTCCCACAGTTTATCCAGGTCCACATACTTTTCTACCATACTGCCTATGGCCATGGCGGCATCTATAGAGCTCTGGTGTTCAAAATGGGGCGTTAGCCCCATGTGCCGTTCTGGAAGCCGGCCTTCCTTCACCCGTGGCAGCGCACCAATAACCGGTAACCCGCAATAATGTTCTACAGTGCTGCGTACCATAGCCTCATGGCGGCTTCTGGCTATCTGATTGAGTATAATGCCCCTGATATCCACCGCCGGATCAAACTTCTGGCAACCCAGGATCATGGCTGCCACCGTACGCGTAACCTTACTACAATCAACCACTAATATAAGCGGGGTTTGGAGCATCTTGGCCAGTTCAGCCGTACTATAAGTTCCAGCTTCATCTGTTCCGTCGTAAAGCCCCCGGTTCCCCTCTATAATTGCACATTCACCTTCATCTACCCTTAATTGGAAGGAAGATATAACCCGTTCTTTACCCATGAGGAATGGGTCAAGATTATAGCAGGGGTGTTCAGCAGCTAAGGTCAGCCAACCCGCATCGATATAATCCGGACCTTTTTTGAAGGGAACTATTTTAAAACCCTTATTGCGCAGGGCCACAATAATCCCCAGAGAAAGGATCGTCTTCCCGGATCCTCCTCTAAGGGCTGCTATTGCCACTCTGGGAGAATAACGTTGGATCATTTAGAAAAATGACTAGGGGTTATACTACAAATTTAATTACTATCACCAGGATTTGAATTACCATTCATTCTAACAAAAAATTTATAAACTCCGCCGGTAATTTTGTCAATAAAAATATCTATGAGCCTCTTGCAAAACTGTTTGTCATCCCCGAATGTTTCTATCGGGGATATGGTTTTTCAAGCAGTTAGAACCAGATTCCCGCTCAGAATCGCTGCGGGAATGACAGAATTGGAACTTTTGCAAGAGGCTCTATGGTTATCCAATATCGTCACCCTATCTTTTGTTACACCTGGAAGGGGCTCTCTTGCCGAAAACGATATCCAGTGTAGGAGCAGCATCCCCGCTGCGAGACGAAGCACAACCAAAAAAAGCGGCCCCCGGGGTCCTATCCCTGGGGCCGTCCCGTTAGCAACATAGACAGGCGAGACGCCTGCCCTACTCAGTACTCATCACTCTGTAGGAGCAGCATCCTGCTGCGATCCTTATCGCGGCTGGCCTCCAGGTCGGCCGAGGACGGAAGCCGCTCCTACGGTCTTTTATTTTCCTTCTCAACTTCTCAACCACTCAACTGCTTCTTAGAAACTGAGCGTCAGGCTGTGGTCAACCTGATAGACATCATCGGTGTTGTAGTTGTCACCAGCCGCACCCTTGAAGAAGTCGCCCGTCCACAGGTAACCGAAGTGCAGCTCATAGGCTAGTACCATGTAACAACTATAATTTCGGATAAAGACGCTTCAGTTTGATCCGAGCGTCCGCTGCGGTGAACTGCCAAGCAATCTTCTTTGCACTGTTGTTTCGGTCTCTTTGCCAGGCATCC
>DSAQ01000001.1 GCA_011046395.1 Pseudomonadota bacterium | reverse complement strand
TTAAGAAGACGCCTGGTTTCTTCCAGGGCGTTTATTTCACCTATCAAGAGGCTGAAGTCAGCCTTGAGTGAAACCGGGAAGTCCTTTCCGGACTCCAATTCCTTGTCAATGTCCCCTTTTTCCCCTTTTAATAACTTTCCGCTTTCTCCCAGCTTCTCCGCAGTTTCGAAAAATCGATTTCCAAAATCAGCAATTCCCTTAATACCGATCATTTTTTCTTACTCCATCTCGAGGTTCTGGGCATATTTTTAAACGTGGACAGTCATCCCAATTCTTCAAATACGCGTTTAATTACTGTCTTAAAACCCTTAACTTCCGCTTTTGTTCTCAGCCTTAATTTCTTTATCAATTCATCATCCGGAATTTCCAGGAGATCCCTTAGACCTTCAGCTCTATCTATTCCCAATTTCTCTAAACCAGCAAATATTAAATCCAGCACAACGCCAAGTTTTTTGGCCTCCGGATGGGATTTAATCACCTCTTTAAGTTCCTGAAAGCTTAACTTTTGGGCAATTGTAAGATTTATGGCACTTCCTGGTAAAACTTCGCTTTCTGGTTCTGGAGACTGGGAGAGAACAATGTCCCCTACAAAAAGGGTCTTCCTGTAAAAGATTGTGCCAATTGTCAGTTTAATTTTCTCAAGGCACGCCCTAGCCTCACTCTCTTTCATACCTTTCAGGTCAGGGACCTTTATCCCTTGAACCGACACGACCAAATCTACAGAACTTCCTCTTTCCACCTCTGTATCAGGCAACGGAGCCTGCCCTATAACAGTATCTGGTGCAACCTTTGATAGTTTGCCTTCTACCTTTCCAACCTCCAGGTCAAACTCTTTAATAATCTTTATCGCGACATCTTTATCCATGTTAATGAGATTTGGTGCTTTGACCTTCTCCGGTATAGCCACGATAAGGGCAATGATTGTTTCAGTCGCCACCTCGGTATATGCCTCTGGCTTCTGTTCGATAACAACGCCCGGAGGGGTTTTACTCTGTCTCTCCTGTAATGAGGCCTTAAGTCCTATATCCTGAATGGTCTGCACAGCAGAATCCTTTGACATGCCAATCAATAAAGGCACTTTAATCAAGGGTGCCCTTGGCTTTGGCACGGCTTTAAGAGAAAGCTTTATTACGCTGAGGCTCTCCGGCGTTATTGTTTCGCCTATGTATGGCAATTTTATAAATACCCTATTCTCGCTATCAACAGATAAACTGGCCTTAATATCCGTATCAAATCTGCCAACCGTGTAATCTACTCTTCCTTCGGTCTTTAAACCTTCTTCCATTTTTGAGATGGCATCCCTCAGAGATGTTGTCAATTGTTCGGGTAGCAATTTTGGACGCCCTATTTCTGCCTCTAAGGATTGAATGCGCTTCTGTATCTCTGCTTTTTCACTCTCCAGCTTAGAAATGGCAGCTTTAAGCCCGGCATTTTCACTGAAAATTATCTCTTTGTCCTTTAACAGGGAAAATTTTTCTGCCTTCAACTTCCCTATTTCAATACGTAATTGTTCTATCTCGGTTTCATCAATCGTTATCGAGGACTTTAATTTACTGATTTCAACATTAAGACGATTAATCTCGTCCATCCTTTCTTCAGCCATGTTCCCTCCTACATGCCTTTCGACTCAATCGGTGGTGGTATGGATACTATCTTCGCCCTTATTGTGCTTGCGCCAGTAACATCGTAATCGAAGGCATTCTTGTAAGTTGCATTAATCGGTGCTGAAAAGATTTTTAGTCTCACTGCCTGAACTTTCTCTTCTTTCTTTTCAACAATTCCATGCAAGGAAAGACTCATTTTCAGTTCAGCATTGACCTCCGGAAGGTGGTACCATGTGGCCTTTATTCCTGCTTCTCTTAAATCCTTGTTGTTGTCAATCAATATCTGTGTTGCCAGTGAATTTTTATCAAGTTCAAGCTGGCTCTGAGCGATCCCCCTGCCCACATGCAGGAGTATATCTTCAAGAGGCTCAATTAAAACATCTTTGATAATTTCCTGATCTTCGGGCATAATCACTCTCTCCTTTTCTTAAAACCTGCCGCAGGGAAATAACCCTGCGGCAGGTTTTGTTTATTCCGGAATCTCTTCCTTGGCAATAATAGTTGGGATTGCCCTGTTCGGCGGCGGAACAGGTTTCATTACAGTTCTCAATAGGCTTGTGCCTTCTGCGCTAAAGGTATACTTTTGGGAATACTTTGCATCGAAGGTAGAGGCATATGCGATTGTAGTTGTGTTTTTAACACCGAACTTTGCGGTTCCGGTAAAAAGGCTCGCAAGCCCGCCTGTCTTATAGTTGAAACTTGTATCGGTGGTTGATTTAAAATCGAATTTCTTTGATACGCCTATATCAAGTGACCTCTCCAACCTTATGGTTATGGTTATCTTCACCTCGATAATGGTATCTGTGAATTGGTAAAAAGTGGGGTTAAGTCCATATGCGATCAAGGGCAGATCGGCCTTGTTGAACACAGGTTCCACAGATGTCACATTGCCCTCTGCATCAACCGTCTCCTTTATTGCCACTATTACGCTCTCCTTTGGCAATGTAATATCCGCGAGCATCTGAGCTACCTTGATAGAATTAAGATCAAGAGCCAACTGACCTTCTGCAATGGCTAAAGCCAACTTTACCACCATTTCAGGGAATGGAACGTTTAAAAGTTCCTGTCCAACACTCATTGGTAGTGCCATTTTTTTATCTCCTTTCCTCGTTTTAAGATTTTTTAATACGTATAACCTTTATCTCCCTTTTCCTAAAGGTGACCCCGCCAATCATTTCCACAACAGCCATTTTTCTCACAACCTCTGCCAACGATTGATTAAGAGTGCCTAGAATCCAGAATCTCTGCATAGAAGCAGTTATTATCTGCGCGTTATTGCCTTTCAAAAATGACACGACCCTCATAAAGTCTTCCTGGCTGGAGTCAGCCTTTAGTTTTACAAGGTAAATTTCCTGCACAATTACATAGTCACCCCCTTTCCCAATGGGTTTCTTATCAGCAAAGCACCTGTTGTCTTTACTTCGCATGGACCCGTATTTCAAAAAATGTTAAAAGCTCCCTTACCTGTCCAGGCAGTACTGAAAGTGCATGGCGTCCGGTTTTGACCATCTTCCGCCCCATACAAAGCCGACCTCCTCAAAGCAGACGGCAAATTCTTCGGGCATTTCGAAGTCCTTTTGCCCAAAGGCATTCCAGACGGCATTTACGTCTATAGCTATGGCCCAGGAGTGGACGGACCAGGTGGATCCGCCCCGTTTCAGACGGGGATTGAAACATCCGTCAAAGGTCTTGAGGTCCTTTGATAAGCCGCGCTCGGCCAGGTTTTTAAAGGCAAGTTGCAGCTTGGGCACTACAAGCCGATGTGCCCTGAATCCAAGCCAGTCTGCATGTTCAAATATCTTTATCTTTTCTGTATTCGTCTCGTAATAGACCTGGCGGAGGGCATCTTTCCATTCTGACAGGTCGCAGCGTACTAGGTTCTGTTCAGCCCAGCCGGCCAGCCGGAAGTCTCCGAAGATATCCAGGCATAATGCCTCAGATGGTGGTGCATCCAGAGAGGTAACTGTTTCGGGTATAGCCTCTGCAAATAGGGCCTGCCAGGTTTGATTGCCCACGATACCATCGGCATCTATTTTCTTATCCTGCTGGAACCTTAAAACCGCCCTTTCCGTCTTCGGCCCGAAAAAGCCGTCAACCTCTCCAGCTTCATAACCCAGTTCGTTAAGTCTTTCCTGCAGTTTTTTTACCAGACGGCCCTGGCTGCCTCTTTTAAGGAACATATAACCACCTTTTGACAGAACCTGAGCAGGATTCTGTTATTTTTTACAGGGGCATACGCGAACACTTTCTTAAAGAAAAAAGGCCGGGCCTGGTCTCACACCTGGCGCCGACCTATATTTGACAGCGAGTGTAGTATGTAATCTCCGGTTTTTAGGTAACCGCAGGATTCCGTCCATGGAATATGCTCCCTTTTTGCAGAAGAAAGAAGCGCTGTATTATAAATTCAGCGTATGAATTTGCATTCAGTTTGTCAAGAAAAAATAAAATTATTTTTCGCACAAGTTATGCTAACCCTTATCAGGCGGCTGATAGCGATCTATACTGTAACGGTCGCTGTGGGATGCTGAAAATAGAATTTCTGTTGACAAGCACGAATCAAGTCTGCGATTATATTGTTACAACGAGATCATACCATAAAACATTTTCGACGGAGGTTTGCCATGGGTATTTATGTGATGTTAACTACTTTGACGGATGACGGTAGAAAGACCATCAAGAAGAATCCGGAACGGATTAAAGAAGTGAATAAAGAAGTAGAGGCCATGGGGGTAAAGATATTAGACCAATATGCCGTGCTTGGCCCCTATGACTTTGTCAATATTATTGAGGCGCCAGATAATAAAGCCATTACTAAAATTTCGGTAGAGCTTGGTGCCCGTGGTACTATGCAGGGCATGACCCTGGCGGCAATGCCGATCGATGAGTTTATCAAGTCACTGAAGGGTTAAGTAATGTCAGTGGCCCGTTGTTAGTAGTCAGTTGTATCGATGTTTTCATAGACTTAGACGGCGTGCGAAATTGTGCGTTCTCTTTATTCTATTTGCGTGAATTAACTGGGTTTTGCAGTTTTGACAACGGACAACTGTCAACAATCAACCTCTTCCCTTATCCATATCTCTAGCGCCGCCAGCGCCCCTTCGGCATAGAGCTGCCCGCGCTTTTTTCTGGGCATCTTTCTTGAGAGAGCGGGGAACAGACCGAAGTTGACATTCATAGGTTGGAATGATTCGGGGTTGCTTTCGGTTATGTGGTTTATCAGCGCCCCGTGGGCTGTGGTATTGGGCGGCACAATCAGTTCCTTACCACCGGCCAGGAGGGCGGCGTTTATCCCGGCTATCAATCCCATGGCGGTAGATTCCACATAGCCTTCCACCCCGGATATCTGACCGGCCAGAAAGATATTTTTATTTTTTTGTAATTGGAGGGTCTTGGTAATAACCACAGGCGCCTTGACAAAGGTGTTGCGGTGGATGCTGCCCAGACGGGCAAACTCTGCCTTTTCTAAGCCGGGTATCATACGAAAGATGCGTTCCTGCTCCGGCCATTTGAGTTTGGTCTGGAACCCAACCATGTTGTAAAGCGTCCCGGCCACATTTTCCTGTCTTAACTGCACCACGGCGTAGGCCTCTTTTCCTGCACGCGGGTCCCTTAATCCCACCGGTTTCATGGGACCGAACCGAAGAGTCTCATCCCCCCGTTCGGCCATGACCTCGATGGGCAGGCACCCCTCAAAATAGACGGGCTTTTCAAACGGCTTCAGAGGCACTTTCTCGGCCTCTTTTAATGCCTGGATAAAATCCTTGTATTGTTTCTCATCCATAGGGCAGTTCAGATAATCTCCCTCGCCCTCTGCATAACGTGAGGCCTTGAAGGCCACATTGAAGTCGATGGAGTCCTTGAAGATAATGGGGGCTATGGCATCGTAGAAATACAGGTAATTTTCGCCGATCAGTTCTCCCAATCTTTTAGATAGCCCCTCCGAGGTCAAGGGGCCGGTAGCAATAATGGTTATGCCCTCTTCCGGAATTTCTGCGACCTCTTCGCGCACTATGGTTATCAAGGGATGGGCAGCTATTTTTTTTGTTATGTAAGAAGAAAATTGTTCTCGGTCAACGGCCAGAGCTTTTCCAGCCGGGACTTTGGTATTATCCGCGGCCTCCATAATGAGAGAACCCAGGCGGCGCATCTCTTCCTTGAGCAGGCCCACGGCAGAATCCAGGGCATCGGACCGGAGTGAGTTGCTGCAAACCAGTTCGGCCAGATTTTGAGATTGGTGGGCAGGCGAGAATTTAACCGGTTTCATCTCATGAAGAGTAACCCGGATGCCTCTTTTAGCAATCTGATAGGCGGCTTCGCTTCCGGCCAGTCCGCCGCCGATGATAGTTACGGCTTTGAGATCAGGCATAGCTTAACAAATAGGCTCATCAAACATCTCTGTGGAGATCCCCTCTTTGGAAAAGATGGGTAAGGGGAGATTTTATAAATCATGAGTGAAGCATGTCTTTATAAAATCCCCTTCATCCCCCTTTGCTAAAGGGGGAAATTATCCACGCAATTTCCAGAAGCACTAACAAATGAAAATACCAGCCGATACAGGTGCCGTCAACCTAAAACAAGATCACGTAGGACAGGCCGATAGCCAGCGGCACCGTCAGGTTGTCATCGATAGGGATAGGGAAAAGCTCGGCCAGAGTTCCAGCCAGGGCGGGTATAAAATGTTTTAAGGGCTCACGGCCGAAATATACGGCCAGAATTATCCATGCTGAAATTAAGAAGGCCGCACTCCCCTCTACAGTCTTATTCCCTATTTTGTGTCTCCCTAAGCGCTGACCGGCTAAAGCAGCCACGGTATCGGATAAGGTTTGTACTGCCAGCGCCGCAATAGCGATCTGTTTTGGAAAGAGGATGATAGTCAGGCCGGAACCAGCGAGATAGTAGAGACTGGCCGCAGGTCCGCTATATTCCCTGTCGCGTAATAGATTTTTGGCGACCCGCAGGTATATCCTTCCCAGCCATTTTATTCTGAGCCTGGCCAAGTCAATGATTATGAAGGCGGCTGCCATCGGAAAAAAGAGACGCAAAAAGATATTTTCCGGCAGATACATGTAGGCCAAGGGGATGCACAGGCCGCAAAGATGAAAGGCCTTCCTCCAGTATTCGACCGCCGCTATCCGAGATTGCACGTTGTACATGATTAAAACGTTATCTTTTGGTAATTACTAAGAGAAAAAATGCACATTGCCCAAATATTCTTATGAATTCAATTAATAAGGTCGATAGATAATTACATAAAACCTCGTTAAAAGAAAGTGAGAAAGACCAAAGGACATGTTGAACGGATCGCTTGCTGAAATAAGAAAAAGATCCTGGATTAATAATAAAGAGTTCACAGATGATCTTTATACGCCAGAGATCAATCCAAAAATTGATTTTAATAAGTTCAGACCGGCATCTGCTCTGGGGGCTAATACATACGAGGTCTTATTTACACAGATCCCCGATCAGGTCGTCGTGTTAGATCGCAAAGGCAATATCGTCGAAGTCAGTCCTTCTGTGTGCACGGAGCTTGGTTACTCACAGGATGAGATACTAAATATGCGGTATAGTGATATTGCTGCTTCAGAGGGAACAAAAACATCTTCCCGCCTTTTTACGAAGAATATAAATGACCGGCCGGTTACCTTTAAAACCGCTTATGTCTGTAAAAATGGCGAAGCAAAACCTGTGGAGGTAAGTTGCCGTGCCATATACTGCCATTCAAAGAAATTC
>DSAQ01000139.1 GCA_011046395.1 Pseudomonadota bacterium | reverse complement strand
TGTACTGACCATCCACATGCTTATGCTTTTTAGCGAAATCGCCTCTCCCTCCTTTCAGCAGGAAAGAGGTTATTTCTTTAAATATCTCTTTGAAACCGTCTCTGCCTTTGGCACGGTAGGGCTTTCCATGGGGGTTACCCCTTATCTCAACAGCATGGATAAGCTCATTTTAAGCGCCCTCATGTTCATGGCCCGGGTAGGGATCTTGACCTTTGCCTATGTAATAGTCAGAAGAGAGAGGCCCGGATTTGAGTTCCGTTATTCAGAAGAAAAGGTTATGATTGGTTAAAAAGGAGCGGGCTATGAGAAGATTTGCCGTGATTGGCCTGGGAAAATTCGGCTTCCACTTGGCCAAGGCCCTGTTTGAAGATGGACACGAGGTCATAGCTATCGATAAGGATAAGGACCGGGTACAGGAAATTCAAGCCTTTTCCACCCAGGCCGTGGTGGCTGACATTGCACACAAGGAAATATTAAAAACCCTGGGGATAGATCAGATGGACGCAGTGCTGGTCAGCATCGGGGAGGACATCGCCGCCAGCATCCTCGTTACTCTCTACCTTAAGGAGCTAAAAGTCAAACAGGTTTTAGTGAAGGCCATGAATGAGGATCATGGCAAGATACTGGAACGGATCGGAGCTACCGAGGTAATCTATCCGGAAAAGGAAATGGCCCTGAAGACGGCAAGGAGTCTCTCTACACCGAACATCCTGGACTTCATCCCCATGGTAGAAAACTACACCCTGGTAGAACTGGCACCACCTACTGCCTTTATCGGGAAGACATTGAGCGGTCTTGACCTGCGGGTGAGACATAACGTCTATGTCATCGGCATAAAGGAGGTCCTTACCGATAATTTTATCCTGGTTCCACCCGCCGACTTTGTAGTAAAAGATAGCGACATACTCTTTGTTATTGGCCACAAGGACAACATCGCAAAATTGGAGAAGTTATAGTAAAAACACCATGCACTTCTTTTTTACGCAAGCCAGGATTAACTCCGTCTATTTCACTTTTCTGTCTACCATCAAGGGGTTATATTACATAAGTTTCAGTCTTAAGGCCAGAGATGATGTCCTCACCGAACTACAGAAAAGATATGGAAGCGCGGTAACTTTGGAAGAAAATGCCGAAATACACGGCCCGGTCATAACCCAGATCAGGGAATACCTTGCCGGCAGACGCCGCGTCTTCTCTATGCCTATAGATGTAGCAGGGACAACCTTCTCAAAGATGGTCTGGGAGGCCATAAGAGCCATTCCTTATGGCGAGACCCGTTCTTATCAGGAAATAGCAAGGGCTATTGGTAAAGAAAAGGCGGCTCGTGCTGTGGGACAAGCGGCAGGCGCCAACCCTCTCCCGCTTATAATACCATGCCATCGCGTCATAGGAGGTACCGGTAAACTCATCGGCTTTAGTTCCGGCTTGAGCTTAAAAACAAAACTCCTCACACTGGAAAATTCATATAAGGAGAAGTGATCATGCCCCTTCCCAAAACCAGATTGAAACTGACTGTAAATGCCCTCGCCGTTCTGCGAAAGCGCTATCTCAAAAAAAACGAGCGTGGCGAAACCATAGAAACACCGGAGAAGATGTTTCTCCGCGTGGCCCGCGCCGTGGCCGCTGCCGACGCCATCTATGACCCAAAGGCTGATGTTAAAAAAACAGAGGACATCTTTTACCGGATGATGACCAGCCTTCTTTTCATGCCTAACTCACCGACCTTAATGAATGCCGGCCGCAGGCTGGGACAGCTCGCCGCCTGTTTCGTCCTGCCTGTAGAAGACTCGATTGACAGCATCTTCGAGGCCATTAAACAGACCGCCATAATCCACAAAAGCGGAGGAGGGACCGGGTTTTCTTTCTCCCGCATCCGTCCGGCCAATGATGTGGTACGCACGACACAGGGTGTGTCCAGCGGCCCGGTCTCCTTTATGACTGTTTTTGATATAGCCACGGAGACGATCAAGCAGGGGGGGACCCGCCGGGGAGCTAATATGGGGATGCTCCGTGTGGATCATCCCGACATAGAACAGTTTATAAATGCCAAACAGATGACGGATAAGCTCAACAACTTTAACATTTCGGTGGCCATAACCGCCGAATTCATGCAAGCCCTGGCTAAAGGTGAAGAATATGACCTTATCAACCCGCGAAATGGACATAAAGTAAGATCTGTTCCTGCCGTCCAGATCTTTAACCAAATCGTCGAGGCCGCCTGGGCCAACGGCGAGCCGGGGATAATCTTTCTCGACCGTATAAATCGGGACAATCCTACTCCACAACTGGGCGAGATAGAGGCCACCAATCCCTGCGGTGAGCAGCCCTTACTCCCCTATGAAGCCTGTAATCTTGGCTCCATCAACCTGTCTCGCTTCGTTAAGGCGGGTAAAGTAGATTATGCCGGCCTTAAAAAAATAATACACCAGGCCGTGCATTTTCTGGACAACGTCATAGACATCAATAAATATCCCCTGCCTCAGATCGAATCCATGAGCAAGGCCAACCGCAAAATAGGTCTGGGAGTAATGGGATTTGCCGACATGCTCATACAACTGAACATTCCTTATAATTCAAAAGATGCGGTTAAAACGGCAGAGGCCATCATGTCTTTTATCTCGCGTGAATCCAAACTGGCTGCGGCTAATTTAGCCGAAAAGCGCGGCAACTTCCCCAACTATAAAGGCAGCATATATGATAACCCCAAAACCCCCCTTATGCGTAATGCTACCACGACCACTATCGCCCCTACCGGCACGATCAGCATCATCGCCGGTTGTTCCAGCGGTGTAGAACCGCTTTTTGCCGTCTCCTTTGTGCGCCGCGTCATGGATGGAAGCGAACTCCTTGAAGTACACCCGTACTTCAAGGAAGAGGCCAAAAAGGCCGGCATCCTTACCAAAGAGCTTATGGAGGATGTCACGAAAAACGGCTCCATTCAAGGCATCCCGAAAATTCCGGATTCACTAAAAAAGGTCTATGTGACGGCTATGGACATCAGCCCGGAATGGCACATCCGGCTACAGGCCGCCTTCCAGAAATATACAGATAATGCGGTTTCCAAAACCATCAATTTCCCACCCGCAGCCTCTATAGAAGATGTACACAAGGCCTATCTTTTGGCTTATGAACAGGGCCTGAAGGGATTGACCATCTATCGCTACGGCAGCCGGAAGGGTCAGGTGCTAAGTTTTAAAAAAGACAGAGAAAAAAAGGAAATCGTCCCCCGACCTAGGCCCATGCGCACCACAGGCATTACAGAACGTATGCGTACCGGCTGCGGCAATCTGTACATCACCATAAACTCAGACGAAAAGGGAATATGTGAAGTATTTGCTCAGATAGGCAAGGCCGGTGGTTGCGCTGCCTCTCAAATAGAGGCCATCGGCAGGCTTATCTCCCTGGCTTTGCGTTCCGGCCTTAAGGTGGAAGCTATCATCCGGCAACTATCGGGAATACGTTGTCCATCGCCTATCTGGGATCAGGGGAAAATGATCCTTTCCTGTCCTGACGCCGTGGCCCGCGCTATAGCTAATGTGACCAACGTCACCGTCTCGCTGCATGATAAGACCATGGGGGCCTGCCCGGACTGTGGCGGATCTCTGGAATCCGAAGGTGGATGTCTCGTATGCCGGTCATGCGGTTTTTCCCGATGCGATTAGGATGAAAATACATAACCTGCACCCCTGGGATGTGTCGCCCAAAGAAGCGGTAAAACTTCAGGAGGCGCTTCACCCGTTATTGAAAATATGCCCATGGGAAGCTGGCGATATCTCCACTGTTGCCGGTGCGGATATTTCCTACGACAAGAAAAAGAATGTTGTTTATGCCGGTGTGGTCATACTGAGCTTTCCTGATTTACGCCTCATAGCAGAGGTTACCCACCAGCAAAAGGCTCATTTTCCCTATGTCCCCGGGTTACTTTCCTTCCGGGAGGCGCCGGCCCTTCTCAAGGTCTTCGCAGAGATCAAAGAGAGCCCTCAAATAGCATTCTTTGACGGCCAGGGGATAGCCCATCCCCGGAGCATAGGATTGGCTTCTCATCTTGGCTTATTTCTCGATATACCCACTATCGGCTGTGCCAAGACAAAACTTGTCGGTAATTTTTCGGAAGCAGGGAATACAAAAGGGGATTTCACCTACCTTACTTATAAAGGCAAAAAGGTGGGAGCGGTATTACGAACCAGAGATGGCATCAAACCTATCTTTGTCTCACCCGGGCATAAGATCGACGTGGACACGGCCCTAATGCTTACCCTAGCCTGCACAACCCGCTATCGCCTCCCGGAACCCACACGGCTCGCCCACCTGCTGGCAACCCGTATGCGCGGCCAGGTTCGCCGGTAATCTTCACTTATCCCGGGCCTTCTTCTTGCAAATCAAAATCTTATCTCGGGGCAAGGCGCTTGCAAAATTAGCCTTGAATTGTTCCGCCGTCCCCTTGGGCACATTCAGGACATAGTATCCCGCAGGGATAGTGCTGTTCCTTATTTGCGGGTTTATTTCCTTAATGGCCTTGAAGGTCGTACCGCATGTAGAAGCTATGTTACGTAGATGTACCTCGCCTGACGCCTTAAAATCAAGACGATCATGTTCCAGGGGGGTAAAGACTCTTCTCAGGCACATTATAACCATAGAGTTCAGGAGCACTAAGAATTATCTTCGCGGCCAATCCCCGGAAGATATACCGCTCTGTCTCCAGGGGCAGGTTAAGATCATAAAAGTTATTAATCTTCTGCCCATTAATATCCCTATTCATCCGGTCTTCGCCGCAATTATATGCCGCTACGGCCACAGTCCAGCTACCAAACTGTTGATAAAGATCTCCGAAATAATCCAGGGCAGCTTCGGTAGCCCGCTCAAAATTCAATCGTTCGTCAATCCAGTCATCGACCCTCAGTCTATAACGTTTTGCGGTCTTTTCCATAAATTGCCAGGGGCCGGCCGCCCCTGCCCCGGAGAAGGCATAGGTTTTTAGTGCACTTTCAACTATTACTACATATTTGAGGTCACCCGGCATATCCCGTTCTTTAAGCCTTTTCTCGATATAAGGAAAGTATCGATTGGCGCGCTTCATCCACATGATGACCTAGGCATGGTCATAAACGGAAATAACAAATTCCCGATCCAGCATCTCCCGAACATCCTGTCTTTCAAGAGGGACCAGTTCACCACAGAAGTTTAGACCGGCGGGCAATTCAAAAATGGGCACAACACCCACAGTTCTAACCGGAGACTGACCAGTGATGAAGATTAAGAAAAATACCGCTACAATGAAAAGGCCCAAAGAGATCGCTATGGTGGAAAGATTAAATCTGGTATTAGTCAACCTCGATCCCTCCTTCTAAATATCACCTTTTTGCGAAATGATCGTACCCTTTATGGGTGATATCTTTTTTATATCCGTTTCCCCACAAAAAAACGCCCCTCCCCTTAACTATCTTACCCACACAAAAGGGGCCTTCTACTTTAGTCAAGGACTTCAGTTCTTTTCTTATCTTTTCGGCATTATCCGGTGAAACTATAAATAAAAGACCATAATCCTCCCCCCCAAAGAGGGCCCAGGCCAGTGCAGAAGCATCAGATTCCCTGGCCAGCTTGCGGCAGGCAGTAGAAATCGGGACTTTCCCGGCGTCAATTTCTGCAGCCACACCGCTCTCTTCGACAATATGCGCCAGGTCGGTAGCCAGACCATCCGAAAGATCGATCATGGCTGAAGCCAGCTTATGCTCGGCCAGGCATCTTCCCAATTCCAGTTGTGGTATGGGATCCAGTTGTGCCCTAAAAAGTCTCCGGTAAGCGGTATCTGGCTTCCGCTTTCCTTCCAGCAAGGCCAGTCCGGCCGCCGCATCACCCAGGTAGCCGGAAACAAAGATAAGGTCTCCCTCCCTGGCCCCAGACCGTAAAGCGATTTTCCCTTTATATCCTTTACCCAGTACGGTTATGGTGAGTACAACACCATAGGGGCAGGAGACCGTATCTCCGCCAATAATGGGCACGCTATAACGCCGGCACCAAAAATTGATACCCTGAACTAATCGGCGCACAAAGGCTACGGGCATCCTTTCAGGCAGGGCCAGATTTAAAAAGGCATGCGTGGGCACCCCTCCCATCGCGGCCACGTCGCTCAAATTAACAGCCATAGCCTTCTTACCCAGAAGATAGGGCGGGGTATAGTCCAGGCGAAAATGGACGCCTTCAACCAGCGTATCTGTGGTTATCAACAGACACTGGGTACGGCTTATGGGGATTACGGCACAATCCTCGCCGATACCGCGCAGGACATCCGGTCTCTCTACACGGGAAAAATTTTCCTCTAGAATAGATAGTAGCCCTTGTTCACCTATGGCCTTGAGATCGGCCCCGGTCAGGTATGATTTCAATCTTGCCATTCTCTTTTCTGCTAGTAATCAAATATCTCAAGGGCATTTAAAAAATAAGCGATCTCGGTACTCGCCGTCTCCGGGCTGTCAGACCCGTGCACGATGTTTTGCTCTATGCTCGAGGCAAACTCATGCCGGATAGTCCCGGGCTTGGCCTCCTTGTAATTGGTAGCGCCCATCAGTTCCCGATTTTTCTTTATAGCCCCCTTCCCCTCCAGGACCATAACTACGATCGGCCCTGAGGACATGAAGTTCGTCAAACTGTCAAAGAATGGTCTTTCACTATGCACCGCATAGAAACCTTCGGCCTCCTTCTTACTCAGATGCACCATCTTCATAGCTACAATACGGAGGTCGTTTTTCTCAAAACGCTTAATGACCTCCCCGATAAGTCTTTTCGAAACGCCGTCAGGTTTGATGATAGATAGGGTTCGTTCCATATTATCAGCCTCCTCCGAAAAATTGACCTTACGACCTACCAAAAAATATACAGCCTGTCAACCGGCGACGCATCCCAAATCCACCGCCCTTTCTATGTATACCGGTTTGTCGCCTCTCAACTGGCTGTTTCAGGGGTAGTTCTCAAGAAAAAACTTCAAAAACTGCGATGGGGACGTGGGGACACTGGGAACATAGTATGTCCCTTTATTTTGGTTATCATTTAATCTTTATAAAGGTAAACCTTTCTTTCATTTCCTTAGTTATTAACCCAACACCACACTCATTCTGGACCATTTCTATTACCACGATCTTATCCGGGGCTTCAAAATCGATCCTGGCCTTTTTCCCGGCCATTTCTAGCTGGGCTAGAAGCCATTCATCAAGTTCTTTTTCCGACTCCAAGCTAGTGTAGTGTTTCAATAACGGCTTTACAATGAGCGATCTTTTCCAAGATGGTGTCAACCTTTTTCGTCCAAACGAATGGTTTAGGATTTTCATTGTTTATGCGGATAAACTCTTCAATGG
>DSAQ01000094.1 GCA_011046395.1 Pseudomonadota bacterium | reverse complement strand
TCAACAAGCATGGCCTAAGGAAAATAGAGTCACGTTTGTATTCTGCCCGTAATAACTATCCCTGAAACGGCTCTCCAAGGAGTGACAAACCAGAACCTACAAAGTAGGTGGTGGATTTGGGTATGCTAAATTGTTTGAAAAGCGGAGGGGACTCTGTTATACTGATGGCGACTTGCTATTTATAACTTATTGAAATTACAATAAAAGGAGTAACGATGGCCTCTTTTTCCTTTAAGCTTGCGACATCCATAAGGTTTGGGGTCGGAGTGATTGACGAACTTCCGGATGCCGTCAAAAAACTAAAAGGGACTAAGCCGCTTTTAGTCGCCGATCCGTCCCTGCGCAAGGCCGGTCTATTAAACAAGTTAGAAGAACCTCTCAAGAAAACAGGCATTTTGTATGTCTTGTTTGAAGAGGTCGATCCCGAACCGGGTCTGAAACTGGCTGACCGGGCCACGGAGATAGCCCGCAAAAATGGGTGTGATTGTGTTATTGGGGCCGGCGGTGGCTCGGCTATGGACATTGCCAAGGCCACGGCTGTTCTTCTGACAAACAAGGGGAAAGCAGTCGATTATGTCGGGCTTAACAAGGTGGAAAAACCAGGTGTCCCTAAGATCATGGTGCCCACTACAGCCGGGACCGGCAGTGAGGTAACGTTTACGGCGGTCTTCATCAATGAAAAGACCAAGTCTAAAGGAGGCATAAACGCTGATTTCCTTTATCCGGAACTGGCTATCCTCGACCCGGCTTTGACTACCTCTGTGCCTCCTTTAGTGACCGCTTATACGGGCATTGATGCCTTTACGCACGCCCTCGAGGCCTTTGTCTCGCGAGCCGCTCAACCCTTTTCCGACCTCTGGGCCTTGGAAGGAATAAGGCTTATCAGTGGAAGTCTGCGGCGGGCCTACTGCCAGGGTGATGACCTGGAGGCCAGAAGCGATATGCTCTTCGGCAGTCTTTACGGCGGACTGGCCCTGGCCACGGCCGGAGTAGGGCTGGTCCATGCCATGGCCTATCCTCTGGGAGGGCTATACCGGATACCGCACGGTCTGGCCAATGCGGTACTTTTACCTTATGTAATGGTCTATAATCTGGTCGGAGACCTTCCGAAGTTCGCTACTATTACCGAAGCCATGGGAGAAGATGTATCACACGGCTCACTGCGTGAGGCGGCTGAGATAGCCTGCGAGGCGGCGCGCCTCCTGTGCGCGGATGTGGGCATCCCGGAGTCTCTTAAAGACCTTAACATCCCTAAAAAAGATATACCAAAGATGGCTAAGATCGCCATGACCGTGGCCAGGCCTATTGCCAATAACCCGCGCACCGTGACCGTGGACGAAGTGATCGCACTTTATGAGATGGCCTATGAAGGGCTCGATTAAGGGCACCCAAAAAGACCTTTGCAAAACATCCCCTTTTGCAAAGGTCTCAAAGAAAGGAGGCTAACTAATGCCTGGATATGAAGTCTTTGGCAAAGAAGAACGGAGACAGATAATGGATGTCCTGAAAACAGGCGTCCTCTTTCGATATGAGTTTCCCAATGAACGCAAGGGTATCTATAAAGTCAAAGAATTTGAAGAGGCCTTTGCCCGCTACTGTGGCGTAGCCCAGGCCCAGGCCGTCTCATCGGGTACGGCGGCCTTGAAGGTAGCCTTGGCTGCCCTGGGTATCGGTGCCGGCGATGAGGTCATAACCCAGGGATTTACCTTTGTGGCCACCTGGGAGGCCATATTTGACATCGGCGCTATACCGGTGTTCGCAGAAATAGATGAGACCCTGAATCTGGATCCGGCAGACATTGAGGAAAAAATAACCCCGCGTACCAAGGCTATTATCCCTGTGCACATGTTAGGGGCGCAGGCCAGGATTGAAGAGATCGTGGCCATCGCCCGCCGCCATAACCTGAAGGTGATAGAAGATACCGCCCAGGCCGCCGGGGGCTGGATAAAGGGCAAACACGTAGGCACCTTCGGCGATATGGGCACGTTTTCCTTTGATCCGGTTAAGACCATCACCACCGGCGAAGGCGGCATGGTCATTACCAATGACGCCAGCCTTTACCGCAGGGCCTGCGAATACCACGATCACGGCCATGATCATGTGCCCAATCCCGGCGGGCGGGGAGGGGAAGGGCGGAGTTTTATCGGTTTCAACTACCGTATGATGGAACTCCAGGGAGCCATCGGCCTGGCCCAATTGGCAAAGCTTGACAGCATCATTGCCCGGCAGAGGAAAAACAAGGCCCGTATAAAGAAGGCCCTTAAGAAAATTAAAGGGATAACCTTCCGCAGGCTCGTTGATGAGGCCGGGGATACGGCTACTTTTCTGGCCTTTTTCCTGCCGGATGGGGAAAAGGCGCGGGCCTTTAACGCTGCACTTAAAGAAAATGGGGCCGGAGCCATCTATTTTGCCGAAAATACGTGGCATTACTACCCGAAATGGGAGCATCTCCTGGCTGGTTCCACACTGGCGGCGAGTGGCTGGCCGTTCCAGTACAGAGAGGCCGGCCGCGACCTTAAATACCGGCCCGACGTCCTGCCCCGGTCGGCAAGGATCGTGGAACGGTGTCTGGTCTATCCCATCCCGGTAAAGATGCCGAAAGAGTGCCTGGCCCAGATTCTAGGCGCTATTGAAAAGGCCGCCGGGGTTCTATGAAGATCGTGGCCATAATTCCGGCCCGCTACCCATCGACGCGCTTTCCCGGAAAGCCCCTGGCAGACATCTTTGGAAAGCCCATGATCCAGTATGTCTATGAGCGGGCCAAACAGGTGCAGGAAGTGGCCAGGGTGGTCGCGGCTACGGATGATGAACGCATCTATGATGCTGTGCTCGGGTTTGGCGGCGAGGCGGTCATGACTGCTAACAGCCACCCCTCCGGCACAGACCGGATCGCTGAGGCCGCGGATAAGCTATCCCTGGCCGATGAGGACATCGTCGTCAATATCCAGGGCGATCAGCCTTTGTTCCCGCCCGAGATTATCAAAGACCTCACCGCGCCCCTCCTGGGCGATAAAGCCATTCCCATGTCCACCCTTATCTATAAGATCGTGCGGCCGGAGGAGCTTACCGACCCCAATCACGTAAAGACCGTATTTGATCGGGACGGCTATGCCCTCTATTTTTCCAGGGCCACCATCCCGTTTTTTCGCGGAGAAGGCGCACCGCCTGATTACCACAAACACCTCGGTTTCTATGCCTATCGCAAGCGTTTCCTCACGCGATTTGTCGCCCTGCCGGTGGGGGTCTGGGAGGCATCCGAAAGATTGGAACAGCTCCGCGCCCTCGAACACGGCTACCGTATTAAGGTAGTTCTGACCCCGCACGATTCCATCGAGGTGGATACCCCCGCGGATTTAGAGCGGGTCAGAGAGGTGATGTTGGCAGAGAGCCAATAAAGAACAAGACGAAAGTTAAATATTGCGCAATTAGTCATTTCTGCCCTGATAGTTTCATAACATACTCCCAGGTATTAACCCCAGACGGCAAAATGGCATCCAGCCTCTCTGAAAGAGTAGAGACTTTCTCTTCAAGCTCCCGAATCTTTTCGTTCGCCGCCTCAGGAAATCCCTTGAATATTGCCACGGATAACCTTTCAATCTGTCTCAATTGCTGTCCCAGCCCATCACTGATTAAGTTTAGATGATCCACCAATACCTGACACACAAAGGTATTGCATACCGGAGACCTGTATTCGTTTAAGGCACAACCGGTGGAGGTCAGGTATCCGCATCCATTTTCGCTGGTCCGGGAATATGTTGCGGCTCTCAGGGTGGAAATCTCTGATGCGACGCCGTTGACTTTGATTTCGGTGATGCGCGAGGTTTGATCTATGCAGCAATCATGCTCCTCCTCATTTTCCACACAATAGCCCACACAGAGGGGCACGGTGTAGCGGTCAAAGAATGCCCTGAGAATCCGCTCGGTTCTCAGGTATTGCTCTATAAGTAACACCTTGTCGATAGCCACGGAAGATTTATGTCTTTGATTTATTCAGGCAGTTTTCTTAAATACTATCATGAAAAGTTAAGCATTGAAATATTGTCGATATGTTTTTATGTTGAGCCGGTCGAGGTGAAACAGTATATTATAAATGAGAACCTAAGGGAATGCTTGTTTAACGGCATAGCTATGTAGGTGGATATGGAAAAACATCATAGCTGTATCAATACATTGGTCGCTATTAGATATTTTGAAGACTACGCTCCGGGGCTTGTAGATAAACTGCTTCAACATTTAGGCCCGGAAGTGGATAACCTTCCAGATGTGAAGGACTTCCTCATGGACCCGAACAACTGGGTATCCGGCCATGTGTTGATTAACATGTATGGAAATGCCAAGCGGCTTCTGGGCGATGATGTTATATTTAAAATCGGTTTTGATTCAGTGATCAAAAAACGTTTGGGTTACATACAAAAAATTCTTTTTTTCGTCCTTGGAGGTCCCAAACAGGCTGTCAGGAATATCCAGGCCTTAAATGATAAGTTCAACCGGAATAAAACCATTCACACAGTCAAACTAAGTAATAAAGACGCCCTCCTGCAACTACACTGGTTTAATGATGTTCCCCTTTCCGAAGACTTCTGTTCAGTAAATAAGGGCATATACACTGCCGTCCCTGTGATCTGGGGTCTGCCACCCGCTCATCTGGAAGAGACCAAGTGCTTTTTTAAGGGCGACGACTATTGCGAATACCACATAATGTGGAAAAAGAAGGCTCTTCTTAAAGAATATTTTTTCAAAGCCAACCTTACACGGCAGGTTCTAGAAAACAGCGTCAGCGAGTTGGAAAGAGACAAGGAATTAATAAAAAAGAAATATGACGAGGTACACAGGCTAAACATTCAGCTTAAGAACAAGATCGACCAGCTCTTGAGCCTTCAGGAAGTGAGCACGGCGATCCTTTCTACCCTGGATACAGAACGTCTGTTTGATTTGATCTTAAAGCTCCTGGTCAAGGTGGCTCGACTGGACAGGGCGGCCATCTTTATCGTGGACGAAGAGAAACAGACCCTTTCTCTGGTGCACGCTGTCGGCGTCTCGCCGGAAGATTTTTCAGAGATCAAGGATTACACAGTACCTTTATCCAAAATAGATAACATCATTGCCCGAACTGCTGCCCGGAACGAGCCTGTTTTTGTGGAAGACGTGGCAGGATCGGCATTGAACAAAGATAACCCACTCATCAGAAAATTTAAACCCAAAGCGTTCATTCTGGTTCCTCTGGCCGCTCAGGGTAAAATACTCGGCGTGCTGGTGGGTGATCAAGTCCAAAATAGCCTGAACGCGGCCTTTCCTGATAGGGAATTTTTAACCAGCTTTGCCAACCAGATCGCCATGGCCCTGAACAATAGCAATCTCTATAGAAAACTTGCTGAATCCGAAAGAAGATATCGACAGTTGATAGAGAATGCCCATGATGGCATCTGGGTCCTGGACGATAAAGACAACTTGATTTTGGCCAATCGGCGAATGTCAGAAATCTTTACCAATGGACATCTCATAGGCCAGAATATTCACCGCTACGTGGATGGGGAGAATGAGAAAATTCTCGAGGGGTTGCTTGACCAAAACAAGGCTGGTTTCGTGGCCCAGGGACTGATGGAGTTGAGGAGTAAAGGCGGCGGGCAGATCTCAGCCATAATCAGCAGTGTGCCTTTAATGGAAGAAGGATTGTGCAAAGGCAGTTTTGCCATAGTAACCGATATCAGCCAGATAAAGAAATTGGAATGGCAGTTGTATCACGCTCAAAAAATGGAATGCATCGGGACTATGGCCGGTGGCATTGCCCACGACTTTAATAATATTCTGACCAGCATCCTGGGATATACGGCCATTCTCAAGCAGCAAGTTCAAGATAGGGATGCCCAAAGACATCTCGACGTTATAGAGAAGTCGAGCTTAAGGGCCGCAGATCTGGTCAAAAAAATGCTCACTTTCAGCCGGGGAGGCCAAATCCACAAGCTAATACCGGTTGACGTTAACAAAATTGTCCTGGAGACGGTAAGGTTATTAGAAAATGTTATTGATAAAAGGATTGAGATCCAACTCCGGCTGGATGCTAGCCCGGCTACCATTCTGGGGGATGCCACCCAACTACAGCAGGCCATGCTCAACATCTGTCTAAACGCCCGTGACGTAATGCCGGATGGCGGGGTGCTGGGCATTAAAACGGAGATTTGTACGATAAGTAATGGTCATGACGCGCACTATCTCTCGGTCGCACACGGCAGATACGTGAAAATCAGTATATCTGACACCGGGCTGGGCATTCACGAAAAAGACCTGGGTAAAATTTTCGATCCGTTTTTTACAACTAAGCCGCTGGGAAAGGGTACAGGTTTGGGGTTGGCAGTGGTCCACGGAATCGTCAATGGTCTCAAAGGCCATATACATGTGGATAGCAAGATTGGGGAGGGAAGCACCTTTGAATTGTTTTTCCCGGAGGCCGACATCGAAGCTGTTGAAGGGTCTGCAACAGAACATGCGGTAAAAGCTGAAGGGAAAGAAACGATACTGCTGGTAGATGATGAACAATATGTCAGGGACTTGGGAGAAAAGGTACTCAAGCTTCACGGCTATAATGTAATATTGGCCAGGGACGGCCTGGAGGCTATCCACATATATCAATCCGCGAAAGACTCAATCGATCTGGTCATTTTAGATCTGATGATGCCAAACCTATCAGGCCGGGATACCTACAAAAGGCTTAAGGAAATCAACCCGGCTGTGAAGGTGATCATTTGCAGCGGATATGGCGTTGACCATGAGGCCATGCAAGAGCTACAAGGTGGGGTATGCAGCTTTATTCAAAAACCTTATAACCTTGAGCAACTTGCCCGGGCAGTCCGCAAAGGTATTGACTCAGGGGCCGCCTTGCATAACTAGTTTGCATCTCCTCTAATTTGGTTTTTTCCCGCCATAACACCTGCCCGCTGACCCCGACTTTGACGTAGCCCCGCCCCTATCGTAAAAACTCTTTTTTTTCGTTTTGTTATGTGATAAGCATATCCAGCGATTGAGTGCTTCTTCCAGCTAAGCGATTGACTTCTTTTCTCCCGCAGTCTCACTCAAAGCCTCTCTACACTTAGCGAAGGTCAATCAGATGCACTTTTAGTGCGGTCGAGGCCGATGACCAACTCTGCTGCCAATAATCGTCTCCCGGTAAAAAACACACTGCCATACCTTTTGGCATCAATAGTTCTAATACCTACATTCAATCCAATCTTCTCGGATAAGGGCCTACTAAAAATATTGGTAACGTTCAAAAGTGTTTACATGGTGACAATTCAACCGATGCGATCCGGATGTTGAAGTAGCCGTTGATTCCGAGTTTTTCTTTCCAGTATTGCTCCCATTTTTTCCGGGAGT
>DSAQ01000209.1 GCA_011046395.1 Pseudomonadota bacterium | reverse complement strand
TTCCTGTGCCAACTCAAATGACAGAGCAGTAAAATTTGTAGTGCCCATAAATATGCCCATTATTAGCTTAACATATTGGTTTTCCTAAACTTTTAACTATGACTGTGGTAAACTTGGGTTAACTATTTGTAAGCACTAGGGATAACGAAATGAATATATTCACGATAATAATATCAACCATTGTTTATGTGATTATAGGGGCAATTTGGTTTAATGTTTTCAAATCTCCGTATCTAGTGGGGCTAGGGAAAACCGCTGAAGAACTACAGCAAGGGGCAAGTCTTACTGTAGCTTATATAAGCTCTATCATTAGCGGAGCTGTAATCGCCTTTTTTTCTTTCCTGGGTCATTTCAGCTACTGGAGAACAGTCTCTGATAAGAGGGTTGCTTATTGGCCTGTTTGTTTGGGTCGGTGCAGTTTTAACTGTTCTTGGGCCAATGTATATATATCAAGCGTATAGTTTACAATTTTTCCTAATAAATGCGGGTTATCCGTTGGTGGGTTTTCTTGCTGTCGGAGCCATTGTTGGTGCTTGGAAATAACATATCATCGAAAACACATAACCATCACGTTAACCAGTTGGTAAAATGGTTTTTTTCGCCTTGGGAAATGGGGAACGTCCGGGGTGCTATAGGTTAGCAAACTATGAGATTTTTGATAACCCTGTGATTTGTTTGAGAAACACCCTTACCTCTTCCTGCCTTTTTAAATAATAATCTGCCTCCGGGTTTCCTCCAACGCAGATGGATACGCCTCGTCCCTTTATGGCTTTAAAGGCATCCTCGTCCGTGGTGTCATCACCCACGTAGATCGGCATTTTTCTTTTACCAAACTTTTCCATTATCCATGAGACCGCCTTTCCCTTGTTCCAGGCTTTTAGCGGTCTGATATCGAAGACCTTTTTGCCCGCGGTGATTCTGAAGGTATCTTCATATCCCCTTACCGTCTCCCAGAAGGCATTAAAAAACGCCCCTGTATCTTTGAGGCTGACCTTCCTGAAGTGGATACTTGCTGTAATGCCTTTATCTTCAACCATGACGCCCTGAATCGGCATCAAATCTTCCCTCAATCTGCGCAAAAGCTCTTCCAGCCTGTCTCTGTCACCTGCCGATTGACGGCAGACTACCTGCCTCCTGCCGTTCCAGATCTCAGCGCCATGATTTCCCGCATAGATAATATCTTCTATCCCAACCCTTTCCTTTATATCCTCAAGAGCCCTTCCACTTATTATAGCTATCGGCATGTGTTTCTTTAATCTGAGCAGAATATCGCGAATCTCGTCCGGGATGAACGCCTTATCCGGCGATTCAACAATAGGACTCAGCGTACCATCATAGTCGAGAAACAAAAATGTATTCTTTACCGGTATCCTGTCGAGATTATCAAACAGATAGCGGCCTGTCGCAGATTTCATCCAACAGATATTGACAATCTCATGAAGAATATCGGCGATCCATTTATAAATATCATTTGCCCTTACCTGCTGCCTGAGAACGGCCATACGACCGGCCTTTTCGGTGTGCGGCATCTTCAAGGCCTTGTATATCAAATCAGAAAAGCCCTCCACATCGTATGGATTTACCAGCAGGGCCCCTTCAAGATCCTCGGCAGCGCCAGCCAGCTCACTCAAGATTAACACACCATGTCCATCAGCCTGGGAGGCTACATATTCCTTGGCCACCAGGTTCATGCCGTCATAAACAGAGCTTATTATGACTATGTCCGCCATCCGGTAATAGGCCACCAGTTCCTGGTGCTCCACCTTCTTGTCGATGTAAACTACAGGCTTCCAATCAGTCGTAGAATGCTTCCCGTTTATCCTGGCAATAAGCTCCCCAACGGCCTTCTGGTAACTCAGGTATGGCTCCTTCGTCCGCGTCGGGACGGCGATCTGGATAAAGGTAACCCTTCCCCTGTACTTTGCATATCGTTCGAAGAACAGGTCAATAGCCTGAAGCCTCTTGATGAGGGCCTTGGTATATTCCAGCCGGTCCACACCGATACCGATGTAACCTTGATCAAGCCTATGTTTTTCTTTTATTCTTTTGATGGCATTAACAGCCCGCCGGGAAGTGGCCATGGCGTGGAACTTCTGATAATCGATACTTATGGGAAAGGCCTTTAGCCTTGTGGCATGTCCTTTATAGGTGACCACTGCATTCTGGTAATCCAGATCGGCATCCAGGCATTCCTTCACGCAGTCCATAAAGCTCTTCGCAAAAAGGGGGATCTGGAAGCCGATAAGGTCGTTGCCCAAAAGACCTTCCAGTATCTCCTTTGCCTGCGGACAAACCCTGAAGACGCCCCAGTCAGGCCAGGGGATATGCCAGAAATGTGCAATGGTCAGGTCAGGCTTGCCATCCCTTAGGAAACCGGGCAGAAGGCAGAGGTGGTAGTCGTGTATCCAGACGATGGAATCGTCGCTGCTTTCCTCAAGAACGGCCTTAGCAAAGATCCGGTTAGCCTTTTTATAATCTTCCCAGAATCTTTTCCTGAAATAGACCCTATCTAAGGTTATATGACAGAGGGGCCATAGTACCTGATTGGCATACCCATGATAATAATTTTCGGTTATGCCTGGGCTTAGCCAGACCCGCTTTAAGGTATAGGAAGGGTTTCCGGGCGGGACGGGGATGCAAATCTTATTATCCACAACATCTTTATCCCTGCTTCCGCTTCCCCAGGCCACCCATATTCCCCCGGCGGCCCTTAAGACGTCGTCCAGGGCGGAGGTAAGGCCGCCGGCCGGCCTGTCCACTTTAATCTGTGCCCCTACCTTCTTATGGATGTAAGGCTCCCGGTTAGAGACGACCACCAGGTTCTTGCCGGAAAAAGTCTCTTCCAAAAACAATCGTAATCTATCTGTATCTGTATTCACAATTCTAAGATATCTCTCCCTTTATTCTCTAGTGCGTACCATACGGAAAGATAGTCTCTTATCTGTCTGGTTATAAGAAAGTTCGTCCGGACATATTCCTTGCCCTTTTCACCCATCCTTATAGCCATATCCGGATTATTCAAAAATTGCCTTATCCTGAAGGCAGCCCCTTCCACAGAATGTACAAGGAAGCCCGTAACGCCATGGACTATTTGCAGGGGGATACCGCCTACAGCCCCTCCTATAACCGGCCGTCCTTTCCACATGGCCTCAGAAACCGTAAGGCCAAAGCCCTCCCGCGTGGACTTCTGTAAAATAACGCGGGCCATCCTCTGAAGGGCGTTTATGTCCCTGTCGCTGAATGGTGGTAACAATAGAATAAATATGTCAGGATCATCGGCCGCACATTCCTTTACCTCTTTTAAAACCTCCTCTCCCTCCGGATCGTCGGTCGCCGGGCTCCCTGCCAGGATAAGAATACAATCATTATATTTCTTAACAATCTTATAAGCCTTTATTATTCCTGTCGGATCCTTAAACCGGTCAAAGCGTGAAACCTGCAAAATTATCGGTCTATCTCTTGGTATCTGAAGTCTTTCCGAAACCTCGCTTATCTCTTGGTCGCTAAGCTCGCGGTTCTTTTCGCTCAGGGGGTCTATAGACGGAGCGATGATAAATTCGTCTATAGGCATGGACCGTGCAAATCTGGCCACAGAAAAAATTGCGGCGTCATATTTTTCCCAATAACGCCTAAGATAATCGCTCACTTTTTCCAAAGGGTTTGAGGCATCGATGTGACATCTCCATATCCATTTGCCGGTTTTCCTGAATTCGATAAGGGGAGCCGGCTGGGGATCGTGAATTAATACCGCGTCAGCCTCCAGGTTGATCTTCTCTGCGTTTCTTTTGTTTACTTCGTAGTGATGCCCCCACATTTCCTTGCTGATATGGTCAAGATTCCCCTGAAGCGTGTTGTGGATCTTTTTTGTTATATTAAAAAACTCATCGTCTCCCTCAATGACTTCCCATCTTGCACTTATACCGATTTCCTGAAGCAGGGGTATCATTCTCTGGAGTATCTCAGCTACCCCGCCACCGGCGCGGGTAGAATTTATGTGGAGAAAAGCCTTATTCCTTAATTTCTCGCCAAGCTTTTGCAGAAGCTGCAAATCTCCTTTAGGAGTAATACCTGCGTAGTCTGAAATCATCCCTTATACAACCTCCATATCACGCCTGGCCTCCTTCTCAACCACTTCAATTATATGCTTCCTGATCTCCTCTATACTATGCATAAAAGGATCTATGGCCCTTACCTTTTCTGCCAGATCTTTCTTATCCAGGGACGTCTCTATCCATGCGGAAAAATCATCTATTCCGCCGCCCAGACGCACCCTTGCTTCATAGAAATGATAATATATCGAACCGGCATCCACATATTTTATGGCCATTAAAAATTCGGCAAGGTTCTTTGCTCTTATCCCGACGGGGAATATAAGGGTTATGGTCTCATTAAAATGGAACTCATCTCCGGACATGGCCTCCCTTGGCTCAGGAAAATCTTCTAAATAGCGGTCGATTACCGCCAGCAGCGCGCCGCGCAAATCCTCCATGGTCTTAAATTCGTATGGATCTATAACCGATAGATGCTCGGCAAGCGCTTCTTCTTCCAGGCTTTCGCCAGCCCATTGAGCAAAGTCATTTGTGTACTGATAGATATGGCCCTTCAGGAAATACTGATAGGTGTGGTGAAATATGGCTTCGTCACTGACACGAGCAATTATCTCCCTGAGCTCGCGGAGATTTTTTGCCTTTTCGCCCGTGGCTTTTAGTATGCTCGCACATTGTCTAAACTCAAAGGGTGCTATAGCCTTTTCCATCTACTCTCCCGAAGGCACGTCATTTTTCCTTATCTGGTTCTTTTCTTCCTTAAGATAAACAGTGCGGTGCGGAAATGGAATCTCGATCCCCTCTTCTTTAAACCTCTTGAATATCCGCTTTCTTAGTTCGTGCTGGGCGAGATACTGGTCAACAAACTCTTGTACCTGACATATCAGGGTAAAATCGAGAGAGCTGTCACCAAATCCAGGGATGA
This sequence comes from Pseudomonadota bacterium, assembly GCA_011046395.1. Taxonomy (GTDB): domain Bacteria; phylum Desulfobacterota; class QYQD01; order QYQD01; family QYQD01; genus QYQD01. The sequence goes on along the minus strand of DSAQ01000209.1, from coordinate 2,566 downwards.
ATCTGACAAAAGGCTCCGGGTCGGCCAGCAGGCCCGGAACGTCAACCGCAGCCTTTTTTGCCTCTTCGACAAGGACGCTTTCCACCTTTTCGGGATCGGAGCTATAGCTTACGGAGACCGGAACCAGTAAAGACATCCTTTTCTCCGGCAAGTAATAGTTAGTTATGATGCTCTGGGACAATTTGTTATTTGGGATTACCACTATATTGTTCGGCAACATCCTTACCCTGGTGGTCCTCCAGGTGATGTCCTCGACATAGCCCTCCTGGCCGTTCTCAAGCCTTACGAAGTCTCCGATCCTTATGGATTTCTCCAGGAGTATATGCACGCCGGCAAAGAGGTTGGAGAGGGTATCCTGCAAGGCCAGGGCCACGGCAAGACCACCCACACCGAGGGCAGTAAGGAGGGGTGCTATTGATATGCCCAGGGTGGTAAGTATTATCAGAAATCCTACGACCAATATAGTACCCCTTAAGATACCATAGGCGAGACCAGTGGTAGGTATGGGAATAGCCGACTTCTGGATGTAATTTTTAAACGCCCGGCCGGCCAGGTTTGCAGAGGCTATGGTGATGGAGAGGATTATAATAACATGGATGACTTTATCTATATAAGATACATATTTGACCGGAAGCTCGGATATACCTATACCAATGTACAGCCCAATGGCTATACACCAGTAAACGGAAGGGGTTCTGAGCGAGTCTATTATGAGGTCATCAACTCTGGTGTGGCTACTTTCTGCCCAACGATGAAGAACTCTAAAGGCGATAGCCCTTATGAAAAACAGAATCACCGCCGAGATGATGGCGACTATAGCAGGTATGGCCAACATTCCGAGCTTCAAACTCATACTCCCTCCACCAGTTTGATTTTTTCTTGTGTTCCTTATCGGGAAAAACTAGCGCAACCTTACACATGATAAAGTAACACCAGTTTAATCAACTAGATAAGCACTATCCCAAAGAGTCCCATGCCAAAAACGGCTTTTTTGCCGGCCTGGCAGGTCAGACCGATGATAGCTAGAGTAAGATTTCAATTTGATTTATTGTTTCTCTAATGCTACTTATAAACCTTATCACATCATACGAGGATAAGCAAGTTTGTGGAAAGCCTTCGTTCCGTTGCCAGAAAGATATTCCGGGCCGCCCTTAAGGCCGTTGATCCGTATAAGGCCGCGCATAACTCCTTTACCGTCAAAGGCACCGTGCTCTCCCTTGGCGGTAAAGGGCAAAAAACGCTCGCATATGACCTGACCCTATTCAAAAGGATTCTTGTCCTCGGGGCCGGCAAGGCTTCTGTACCTATGGCTGCCGCTTGTGAAGAAATCCTGCAAAAAAGAATTAGTAAAGGCATCATCGTTACCAAGTATGGCCACTCCGGCCCGCTTAAGTACATAACGACCGTAGAAGCCGGACATCCCGTACCGGATAAGGCCGGGCTCCATGCAGCACAAGATATCTTAACGCTTCTCAAGGGGTCTCAAGCCGATGACCTGGTAATATTTCTTACCTCAGGAGGGTGCTCCGCTCTGTTGCCCTTGCCCGTACCCCCCATCACCTTATCTGAGAAAAAGAAACTGACCAATCTCCTTCTCAAGTCGGGGGCGACTATTCACGAGATAAACACCGTGCGCAAGCACATCTCCATGACCAAGGGAGGAAAACTGGCCAAGCTGGCCTACCCTTCCACGGTGATCAATCTGATCCTCTCCGACGTCGTGGGAGACGAGCTGGATGTTATAGGATCAGGGCCTTTTATTCCTGATTCCAGCACCTTCCAGGAGGCCTGGGAGGTACTGGAAAAATATAACCTTAAGTCCAGGTTACCTGAAAGTATTATCAAACACCTCCAGGCCGGGCTGAAAGGAAAGGTACAAGAGACGCCAAAACCCCGGCAACCATACTTCCGCAAGGTTAAAAACCTTATCATTGGAAGTAATTTGGTAGCCTTGAAGGCCGCGGAGATAAAAGCAAGGGATATGGGGTTTGAAACGTTAATTCTATCATCCCAAATGCAGGGCGAGGCAAGGGAATTAGCCAAAGTTTACGCGGCCATAGCTAAGGAAATTGTCAAATCTGGACATCCTTTTTCCCCACCGGTCTGTCTTCTGGCCGGAGGAGAACCAACCGTAGTAGTTAAAGGCAAGGGGTTGGGGGGAAGAAATACAGAGCTTGCTTTGGCATTGGCTATTGAAATACAAAAGTTAAACGGTATAACATTTCTTAGTGGTGGGACAGACGGGACAGATGGCCCTACAGATGCCGCCGGAGCCATAGTAAGCGGCAGTACCTATAGAAAGGCCCTTAAAAAGGGCTTGAAGCCTGAAAATTATCTCGCACACAACGACTCCTACTCCTTTTTTAAAGAGACAGGGGGGCTACTTATAACCGGCCCCACCAGAACCAACGTCATGGACATCCATATTATGCTGATAGGATAGCTAGTACCATGTAACATTTAATATTTCGTTTTTTGGCAATATGTGGCATAATTGGTGGCAATCCAACAAAGGAGGCCGCCATGTCACCGAGATATCGAGTAACGCTAACCAAAGAGGAGCGCA
>DSAQ01000184.1 GCA_011046395.1 Pseudomonadota bacterium | reverse complement strand
TCACTACAAATGACTTTCCAAAACTCGCATCCAATAATATCAATAGGTTATCAAACCAATCGGGTCAAATCTAGGATAATTTTGAGGTAAAAATCAATTTTTGTGGTAAACTTGGGTTAACAGGAACCTCTCCCTTTCTGTAACCATAGCCTCTGGATTCCTGCTGGAGTTTATCCGCCGCAGGTGGGCGGGAATGACAAGACTGATGCCAAGAAGTTAATTGTCAGATATACAATTTTGTGTTACTTAATGCCGTGTAGGCGCGCATGGGACAAACTCTTTTTGACTGTGTAGTGGTAGGCTTGGGGCCGGCGGGGGCCATCACTGCCTATACCCTGGCCCGGGCCGGGTGGTCTGTTCTGGCCCTGGATAAGCGAATACATCCACGGCCCAAGACCTGCGGTGGTTGTATATCCCGAAAGGTAGATGCTGTCCTGCCTTTTTCTGTATCTTCGGTGATTGAGCATCCCATAAATGAAGTGGTCTTTACCTTCAAAGGGCAGGGTGAGATCGCATATAGGTTAAGTGAGCCATTTGCCTATATTGTCCGCCGTGAAAGGTTCGATCAATTCCTGGTGGCAAAGGCGGTCGAGGCCGGCGCTACGGTACGCCAGGGAGAGGGGGCTGTTTCATTAACCGAGAGTGAGAACGGCGTATCGGTTGAGACCAAAACGGGTTGTTACCGCGGCCGGGTTCTGGTTGGGGCGGATGGGGTACAGGGTATTGTGGCCAGAAGATTGGGAGAGGAATATGGACATTCAAGCTCTCTTGCGCTGGAGGCGGAAACAGGTATAAGCAGGATGCCCTACACCCCGGCGCATCCTCGACCGGAAGATCGTATCTGGATAGATGTGGGATGGGTTGATTTTGGGTATGGCTGGATATTTCCAAGACACCCTTCATATTCGGTGGGGATAGCTGATTCCGGGGCCAGGGGGCACAGACTGAAGGAGGCGTTTTCCAACCTGTTTACCAGTCATGAACTTTTAACTGGAGAGAAGCCGGCGGCTATTAAGGGCTACCGGATTCCCCTTTCTACATCCGAGAATCGCAAGAAGAAAGCGGTCAGTAATCGTGTGGCGCTGATCGGTGATGCGGCCGGTCTGGTTAATCCATTAACCGGAGAAGGGATTTATTATGCCCTGTGGAGCGGCCTGATCCTGGCCACCTGTCTTATTGAGCATAGTAAAGACCTTTCCCGGGCCTTAAGTAATTATAAGCGCCGGATAAGGACAGAACTCCATCCCCAGTTTGCGGTGGCCGAGCGCGTAGCCAGGCTGCTCTACGGCCATCCCCGGGCAAACTTTCGTCTCATTGGAAAGTACAGGGAATTGATAGGCCTTTTTATTGAGGTGTTGATGGGCAGAGAAGGTTTCCCGAACCTGCTGTCTATGCTAAAGTGCAAAATGGGCCTGAAGGGTAAAATAGCGGGTTAACTATGCGGAAGAAATCCTACCAGAAGTGGATCACTGGCAATAAGCTCTGCTGGTTCCTGGCGGTATTCTGCCTGGTGCTTTTTTTTGCCTATATTTTATTTTCAGCCAGGGGGATTTTTTATCTCCGGAAGCTGGAGGAGAACAATAAGAAATTGCAAAAAGTAAATGAGGAATTATTAAAAGAAAACAAAGAGCTAAGTGAAAAAATAGGGCGCATCAAGACAGACCGCAGCTATCGGGAAGAGATCGCCCGCAGGGATTTGGGGCTTGTCAGACCGAATGAGGTTATTTATAGTTTTGAGGAAAAGAAAGGAAAATCTGTAGGAAAAAGGTAGAGGGGATAATGTATTCGACGTCGGACTTTCGGAAGGGATTGAGAATCGAATGGGAAGGCAAACCTTATGAGATTGTAGATTTTTTGCATGTCAAACCAGGCAAAGGCGGCGCCTTCTTGCGGACTAAGTTGCGAAACATGCTGACCGGAGGGGTCGTTGACCAGAATTTTCGCTCGGGGGAGCGGCTAGGTCGTCCGGACCTGCAGGAACGGGAGATGCAGTTCTTATATAAAGATGAGGAAAATAATTATCACATGATGGACAATGAGACCTATGAGCAGCCCTTTTTAACAGCAGGGCAGTTAGGCGAGACCAGGGATTTTTTTCATGACGGGATTGTAGTCAAGGTGCTTTACTATAAGGACCAACCTATCGGTGTGGATCTCCCGACCTTTGTAGCATTGACTGTGACCGACACCGAACCGGGCGTAAGGGGTGATACTGCCAGCGGCGGCAGCAAGCCGGCTACTTTAGAGAGCGGCGCGATCATACAGGTACCGCTTTTTATCAATGTAGGTGATAAGGTGAAGGTCGATACGCGCAGCCATACCTATATAGAACGGGTGAAGTAAGAAGGGCGATCGGAAGACAGAAGACGTCAGAATGTTCGACGTTCGAAACGTTCGAACGACTAAACGACTCGAACAGCTCGAACATCTCGAACAATTCGAACGCCAGATGATGGCTCAAAGCTCAAAGCTGACAGCTTGGAATAAGAGGCCGATTTGATGGGCATAGCTTATACGGGATGGCGTGTATTATGTGGCGCAACTAAGACCTTCTTCAGGAAGGACGGCTTGGATCTTGCCGCATCTGTTTCATTTTATTCTGTATTATCCTCTTTTCCGTTCCTTTTTTTAGCGACTTACATAGTCGGTGTGGTTCTGGGCACCTCAGAGGAATTTGTCCGCGGCGTAACCATGCTCTTGAAGCAGATCCGGCCGCATCTGGCGGACTTTTTCCTTGAAGAATTAAGAAACATTACCACACATAGCAGTTCACTGGGCTGGTTCGGTTTTGGCTTTCTTCTATGGACAGCTACTTTGGTCTTTCATTCACTGGAGAGGGCCTTTGATGAGATATTTGAGACTCACAAGGGGCGTCATTTTATTCATTCGGTTTTTTGTTCTCTGATTATGATCCCTATTATGGGAGCCCTCCTTTTTGGGGCTGTAGTTATTATTGCTATCTTAAAGGCCATGAGCCGGTTTCAGGTGGAGATTGTCGGAGGATCTCTTGTGACCCCTTCAATATTGGAGATGGGCATAGGGCGCGTGATACCCATTTTACTGGTGATTGTTTCATTTACCGCCCTTTATAAATTCGTTCCGGCGGCCAAGGTGCCGTTTAAATATGCCTTATTGGGCGGTGTAGTTGGCACTGTTCTGTGGGAGACGGCTATGCGCATTTTTATCTCATACGCCATGACCGCTGAGACATACGGTACTGTATTCGGTTCATTTAAGACGGCTGTCGTAATACTGATTGCCTTTTACTATTCGGCGTGTGTGCTCCTGTTCTGTGGCGCGATTGTCGCCCAATGCAGCCAAGGACAAAGATAAAGCCTCATGAATCTGCCCAACCTGATAACAGTCATACGCATATTACTGACGCCCGTATTAATCATACTTCTTTTAAATGCCTCTTTTAATAAGGCGCTGGCTGTCTTTGCGCTCGCCGGTTTGAGCGATGGCCTGGATGGTTTTCTGGCGCGTTACCTGAGACAGAAAACCACTCTGGGCGCTTACCTGGATCCCATAGCGGACAAATTGCTCCTGTCCGCTACTTTTATAACCTTAGCCACCCTGGAGCTTGTACCGAGCTGGCTGACTGTAATAATCGTCAGCCGGGACGTGATTATAGTCTTGGGTATAGCTGTGTTATTTGTCAGTGGTTCCGAGGTGCTTATAAAACCGAGCATAATAAGTAAGATTACCACCCTTTTACAGATAATGACTGTTTTTGTTATCTTGAGCAGGGATATCTGGACGGTTATATGGCAGATGCGGGATATCCTGGTATGGTTGACCACGGTGTTTACCGTGCTGTCCGGATTACATTATATTTATTTTGGGGTAAAGATTTTCAGTCGTGCGAATGAGAAATGAGATGTGGTGTTAACTTTTGGACAGCCGGCCATACTGGTCGTCGAACCGGATGATATCGTCTTCGCCCAGGTAAGAGCCGTTTTGCACTTCTATTAGTTCGAGGGTTATGATGCCGGGGTTTTCCAGCCTGTGTTTTTCCCCGGCCGGGATATAGGTTGATTCGTTTTCCCTCAGCAGAAAGACCTCTTCGCCCTTGGTTACCCGGGCCGTCCCCCGTACCACAATCCAGTGTTCGGAGCGGTGATGGTGCATCTGGAGTGAGAGCCGTGCCCCGGGCTTTACAGTAATCCGCTTGATTTTAAAACCGGGATGTTCCTCAAGCACCGTATAAGTCCCCCAGGGACGGTGGGCGGTCTGGTGCAGGAGATATTCCTGGCGATTTGCGGCCTTTAGGTCCGGGACTATCTTCCTGACCTCCTGCGAGCGGTGCAGGGGCGCTACCAGGACTGCATCGTGGGTCTCGACCACAAGCATGTTTTCCAGGCCTACGGCGACTACCAGCCTTCCTTCGGAATGAACGAGACTGTTGGCCACGCCTTTCGGGATCACATCACCATGGACGGCGTTTCCCTGGGCATCCTTATTCAAGACCTCGTACAGGGCCGCCCAGGAGCCTACGTCGCTCCAACCCAGGTCCGCCGGTACGACGGCAACGCAGTCCGACCTTTCCATCAGGGCGTAATCAATGGATTCAGAGCGACAGTTATTAAATGTCTCCAGGTCCAGATGGATAAATCCGTCGTCATTTTCGGACCGGGCCACGGATAATTCTGCCTGGCGCAGGATGTCGGGGGCATGTTTTTCCATTTCTTCCAGGAAGCGGCTGATTAAAAAGGCAAACATGCCGCTGTTCCAGTAGTAGTTGCCTTCTTTTACATAGCGCTCGGCGGCAGCTATATCCGGCTTTTCGATAAAGGCGCTCACCTTAAAGCCTTCCCCCTTTTTTATATAACCATAGCCGGTTTCCGGCCGGTCAGCCTTAATGCCGAGGGTGACTAAATCTCCCTTCAAGGCCAGATCCATGGCCTGCGCTACTGCCTCATGAAATGCCGGTATATTCTTAATAAGGTGATCGGCGGGAAGGACGAGCAGTACGGCGTCATCGCCGGAGATATTTCGGGAGAGCAGGGCGGCCGCAGCTATGGCCGGCGCTGTGCTGCGGGGAAGGGGTTCCAGTATAATATAAGGGTTCCCTGTAAGGTTTAGTTCGGCGCACTGATCTTTAACCAGGAAGTTTTGTTCCTTGCCGACCACGATCACAGGCGTTACTGCTCCGGGGATATTTACTGCCCGCAGGATCGTATCTTGCAGCATGGTGCGGTTGCCCACGAGATTTAAGAGTTGTTTGGGATACATCTGACGGGATAGAGGCCAAAGCCGTGATCCGCTCCCGCCGGCCAGGATTACAGGTTGCAATATTTTCTGAACATTCTCATCAGACATAGTTGGCTTTTATGTGATTCAAATTCGTAAGGAATGACTAAGGATATACAGGTTTTTAGAATTTATGTCAATTTACCGGCTTTATTATCTTCTCCTTCCTATGTGCGCAGGGTCAAGGATTAGGACCTTCCAGAGAGTCTATTTTTCTCTTCGGCGTTGTCCTGAGGAAGATCAAATCGTGTGAACTTTTTCATTAAATTGCTGCGCGGCACATGATGGTGTATAGTGGTTGAACCTTTAATCCGGACTATAGTGGGGTAGGATATGCTGGATCTTCAGGGTAAGGTTGCACTGGTTACGGGCAGTTCCCGGGGTATTGGCAAGGCGATTGCGCTCAGGCTGGCGGAAAACGGCGCTAATCTGGTGGTCAACTATTTTCGCCATCGCCAGGAGGCAGAAAATACCGCTAAGTCTATCCGCTCCAAAGGGGTGCGGTGTTTAACCGTCAAGGCTAATGTGGCTGACGATGAAGACATCAAAAACATATTCGAGCAGGTTAAAAATGAGTATGGAAGGCTCGATGTACTGATAAGTAATGCAGCCTCAGGAGTACTCAAACCGGCCCTTGAACTTACGGAAAAGCACTGGCAGTGGACAATGAATATCAACGCCCGTGCCCTTCTCCCGCTGGTACAACACGCGATACCGTTAATGCAAAATGGGGGACGCGTTATCGCCGTTTCCAGCCTGGGGGCTGTGCGGGCTATCGAGAATTACGCTGCTGTGGGGGCCTCCAAGGCCGCCCTGGAGTCTCTGGTGCGCCATCTGGCTGTAGAGCTGGCCCCGCTGGGTATCAATGCCAACGTGGTCTCTGCCGGTGCCGTGGATACCGAGGCCTTAAAGCACTTTCCTGCCCGGGAAAGTATCCTCGATAATACCCGGCAGCGTACGCCTGCCGGCCGGCTGACGACGCCGGAAGATGTGGCCAACGTAGTGCTTTTGCTTTGCAGTGATCTGGCCTCCATGATCCACGGGCAGACGATAGTGGTTGATGGCGGCTACTCTATCCTGGCGTGAGCAAAGAAAAAGGGAAAAGAGACCGATAAAATATAAATGGGGCAGTAAACCATGCCCTTATATGTTGGTTACGCTGTTGATATCGGGACTTGATGCCATCTCGAATATTGAGGAGGGCTTTATAATGGCCGGCCAAAAATTTTTATATGTCCTTCTAGCAGCGATTCTATCTGTATTTGTTGTTGATTTCGTAGCCCATACAGCAATTGAAACTCATGTTACTTCTCCTGATCTGACATTGCTCAAGACAGCCTTCCCCAAAAACGAAAGAATCGTCTATGACCTTACATGGTTTGGGATAAAGGCCGGGGACATAACCCTTACAGTCAATAACATTGGTGGCGATAAACGGCGTATAGTTGCTGTGGCTAAATCATCCCCGCTTTTTTCATTATTTTATCCGGTGGAGGACAGATTTGTGACCGAGGTTTCCGGCCCGCAGATGCTTCCACGCTGGATAGTAATACGGCAGAGAGAAGGTAATTATAGAAGCCTTAAACGTGCGATTTTTGATCAGGCCGGTCTGAAGGTTCTATATGAAAAGGATGACGAGGCCCAGGTGAGTTATGATCTCCCCAGGCCCGCGCATAACGAGATATCGTCTTTTTATATAATGAGGGCGCTGCCGATGTCTATTGGACAGTCGGTTTTTGTGGAGACTTTTGCCTCTAAAAAGAGCTATACAGTCCAGGTGCAGGTACTCCAAAAGGAACGCTTCCAGACAAAGCTGGGAGAGGTAGACACTATCAAAGTAAAGCCGGAGCTGCTCTTCGAAGGGGTGTATCAAAGGAAGGGGGATGTCTATGTTTGGCTTACCAACGATGAACGCCGCATCCCGGTCAAGGTAAAAGGGGCCATCCGTATAGGATCATTGGTGGCCACATTGGCAGATTGGCAAATACTGGAATAAAAGAGCAGTTATTAATGGATTGTTTTGAGGTCAGCATTATGATTCGGTATAATTCCCTGAGCCCTTAACAGGCCCTCATCCCGGTGACTTTGAGTTTTTATCCATCTTTCGTACAATCTTAGAAGCCCGCCATTATTCTCTATCTCAGTCGTGTCCCTTACTTCCGCAAAGATATCAATAAATGTTTGGTAACGTTCAAAAGTGTTTACATGGTCTAAAAATTGATTAAATCACGATCTCTTTCTATGGTTAGAGTTCCCCAACAAAAACCAAGAGAAAGAGATCGTGATGGAACAAGAAATACAT
>DSAQ01000123.1 GCA_011046395.1 Pseudomonadota bacterium | reverse complement strand
TGCAGGGAAAAAATCCGGTTGAGACCGTTTTGTCTCTGGCCAAATCATCTATCGGAAAACAGATGGCACCAGAACAGGAGCTGAAACGAGCAGCATAATTTTTCAAAGAGCTAAAGTCTTACGAAATGTGAAAACCTTGTGAGGCAGTTTGTCGAAAAGCGCCGACCACCTGCCTACATGCGTAACGAATTAGATTTGTCATTTCGTGTTCAGGGTCAAAGTGTAGAAATATTTGAAATACGCCCAATGTGGAGAGAGCCAGATAAAAAAATTGAAGGGTCGGTGGCAAAAGCAACGTATGTAAAAACGTCTAAGGTTTGGAAAGTGTATTGGCAAAGGGCTGATCTAAAATGGCATAGTTATAAACCCAATCCACAAGTAAAAACATTAGCAGAATTTCTTGAGGTTGTAGACAGAGATGAGTACGCATGTTTTTTTGGTTAAAAGCATATAACACCACATTCAACATGGACCTCGGCCAGTTAATGTGACCGTTGAGCCTGTCGAAAAAGTTCATAATTATCTTTAAGTAAGTGGAATTGATGCGGCTCTGTGGTACACTGGTGTCAGCTAGTTGACGACCTATGTAATGGAGAACCACAGATGGCGCGATACAAGCCTTACGACTACGATCAGCTGATGATGGTGCCGGTATCCTTGGAAGATCAATTAATGCCCGGCACGTTGGAATACGCGATACATCATGTTGTGGAAGAACGCCTTGACCTGAGCATTTTTGACGATCGCTATCGTAATGACGAAACGGGGCGCAGGGCAATAGCCCCGAAGGTGCTGATAAAGATTGTGCTCTTTGGTTATTCACGGGGGCTGATCACATCGCGGTCATTGGGGCGGGCATGCGGGGAAAATATTACGTTCATGGCGCTAGCGTGTGGACAAAAGCCGGATCACAGCACTATAGCTGCCTTTGTTTCCTCAATGGCGAAGGAGATCGAGCCGTTATTCACGAAGGTGCTGCTGATCTGTGAGAAAGAGGGGTTGCTTGGTGGTACGCATTTCAGCCTGGACGGGCTGAAGGTTTCCTCTAATGCTTCAAAGGAGTGGAGCGGAACGTTTGCCGATTTGAAGAAGAAACAGGAAGCGCTGGAGCGGAAGGTGAAGGAGGCGGTTTGTGAGCACCGGGCGGCAGATGAAAGAGATGAGGGCAAGTCTGATTCAGATCGGCTGCGCCGGGAGAAGCGGATCAAGCGGCTGAAGCAGAAAGCGGATGGTATTGAGAAGTTTCTTGCTGAGAACGAGCCGAAGATTGGGGCTGGTGGGAAGGAGATACAGAGTAACGTCACGGATAATGAATCAGCCAAGCTGACCAGTTCACACGGGGTATTGCAGGGCTATAACGCCAATGCAATGGTTGACGAGAAGCATCAGATAGTGGTGCATGCAGATGTTTTTGGAAAAGGCGAAGACGGGACAAATATGGAGCCGATGCTGGAGGGGGCGAAAGAGAAACTGGAAGCTATTGGTTGGCAGGAACCTTTGCGGAATAGACAAATCAGTGCCGACACCGGCTATTACAGCGTGAAGAATCTCGAGGTATGTAAGGAGTTGGGGGTTGATGCTTACGTGCCGGATCCGCAGTTCCGGAAGCGAGATGTCCGATTTGCGGATGCTGGTCGGCACCGGCGTTCTGTGGACAAGCGCAAGGAAAGATACAAATCGAAGAAGCGCTGGTTCACTGTGGAAGACTTCAAATTGGATGATCGAAGCGGCAAGCTTATCTGTCCTGCAGGTCACGGGCTATACATAAGGAACCGAAACTTTACCACAGCTGACGGGTACAAGGCCATTGCATACCAGGCGCCGAAGACGGCCTGCCGTGATTGCCAATTGCGTTCAAAATGTTTGCGTAATCCCGGGACAGTATCTCGGCAGGTTCATGTGTTCTATGGTAAACGTCCTGGCAGCATTACCGATGAGATGAAGCAGAAGATCGACACGCCAGAGGGACGCCGTACCTACAGCAAACGGCTGGGCATTGTAGAGCCGGTCTTTGGCAATATACGCGCATGCAAGAGAATGGACAAGTTCACCTTGCGAGGGCGGATCAAGGTAAACATTCAATGGATGCTTTACTGCCTGGTTCACAATATTGAAAAGATCATCAACTTTGGAAAAAGCTATGCGAGGGCGGCAGGATAATAGGGGATCAGGAGAAAAATCTGCCTGGAAAAGTCCGATTGGCTAATACCCTGTCCATCTATTTTTGTCGCTGTAATGTGCTCAGCATCTATTCTCTACGGAAATGACAGATTTCTTGACAGTTCACTTTGCTGGCACAAGAATCATCTCGAAAAGTAGTTTTTCGACAGTCTCGTTCGCCGTGAAAATTGCATAGGTCCGCAATACCACAAAATCAAGCGGGTGATGATGGCCGTAAATTACAATTTCGAACGGGATATCAAGAAGGCGAAGGCCAACCAAGATAAACACGGCGTAAGTTTTGAGGAAGCGGCGGCTGAACCCTAAAAGGATGCATTTTTCGGAACACGAGGAAACGGAATCACGTCACGAATGTTACCCATGCCGGTTACGAACTGCACAAATCTCTCTAATCCGAGACCAAAGCCGGAATGGGGAACGGTTCCAAACCGTCGCAGGTCGAGATACCACCAATAGTTCTTTTCATTCAGGTCCAGCTCCTTCAGCCTTGCCAGCAAGCGCTCATAGCGTTCCTCTCTCTGTGACCCGCCGATCACCTCGCCCAGCTTCGGGAAGAGCACGTCCATGGCTGCCACCGTTCTGCCATCGTCATTTTGTCGCATGTAGAAGGCCTTGATCTCCCTGGGATAGTCCACGACGACAACCGGCGATTTGAAGTGCTGCTCGGTCAGAAACCGTTCGTGTTCCGAATGCAGGTCGGTTCCCCAACTCACCGGATGTTCGAATGATTGACCGGATTTTTCGAGAATCTCAACGGCATCCGTGTACGAAACCCTTTGGAACGGAGAATGGACAATATGCTCCAGGGTATTGATCAGTTCCTTATTGTAGTATTTTTGCAGGAAGGCGAGGTCTTCGGCGCGGTCCTCCAGACACCGGCTGATGAGATACTTCAGGAAGGCCTCGGCCAGATCTATGGTGTCGCCCAGGTCATAAAACGCCATCTCCGGTTCCACCATCCAGAACTCAGCCAGGTGGCGGGAGGTATTTGAGTTTTCGGCACGAAAGGTGGGACCGAAGGTATAGACCTCGCTGAAGGCCGTCGCAAAGATTTCCCCCTCAAGTTGCCCCGAAACGGTCAGGCTCACTTCTCTACCAAAGAAATCATGGGAAAAGTCCACCCCACCCGTCTCCGTCCTGGGAGGGCGATCCAGGTCCAGGGTGGTTACGCGGAACATTTCCCCGGCCCCTTCCGCATCACTGGCGGTGATTATCGGGGTGTGGACATACATGAATCCGCGTTCCTGGAAAAACGTGTGGACGGCATGTGACAGGGTGTTGCGGACCCGAAATACGCTGCCAAAAGTGTTCGTGCGCGGGCGCAGGTGAGCAATCTCACGAAGGAATTCCAGCGTATGGCCTTTCTTCTGGAGGGGGTATTCTTCTCCTGATGCATTTCCAAATATCCGGATGGCCTTGGCCTGGATCTCGTAGGGTTGTCCCTTGGCGGGGGAGGGTACGAGTTTTCCGAGGACTTCGACGGAAGCCCCGACATTGAGTTTTAGCGCTTCCCCGTAGTTTTCCAGCCCGGCCTCCGCAACGATCTGTATCCCGGCCTGATTGGAGCCATCGTTCAGGTTGATGAAGGAAAGCCCCTTGGAGTCACGCCTAGTCCTTACCCATCCCCTTGCGCAGACCTCTTGGTCACAGTATTTTCCCGTGAGCAGTGATGCTATCTTTATGTTTCTGGGCATAATATCACCTGTTTTGGAGATATTCTCCAACTACGAGATTACTTTGACGGCCCGGCGACCACACTGCCGGGTTGCCCGATATATCTCGTCATTCCGGCGAAAGCCGTCCAGGTCCCGCACAAGGGCGGACGAGGACGCCGACCCTGGCGGGCAGGAATCCGTCGAAAATACCGAGTTCCCGTTTCCACGGGAATGACAACGGATTTACGAAATTAAGCACTAGGGGAAAACAGGTATCTTTTTAGGAGCTCGATTTTCGAAGGACCTCCATCTTGGCATCAATAAGCTGCCTGTGATCTAAGCCAAGCAGTTTAGCCAGCTTATGCACCAGATAGTCTTCATGTTTGTCCAGGATGCCGTCAACGTAGATTACCTTCCAGATCAGCTTAATCAGCTCCATTTTTTGCTCAACCGAATAATTGTTTCTTATTAATTGGGCAAATTGCCACAGGTCAATGCTTGCCTTGCGCTCCCTTTCAGAAAGTTCTATCAGTTTATCGGTTGCTTCTTTCGAGAGGCTGAAATGCCTTTTTATAGTTTTAATAATCTGCTCTTTCTCATCTGTGCTGAACTCATTATCGGCATGCGCCATCTCCAGCAGAAGGGCGCATGTTGCCACCTGAACTTTATCGGTATAGGTGGCATCCTTGGATTGGACCCCCCCTCCAATAGCTATTTCTCTTTTGAAAAAGGATTTAATCGTGCTGAGCATTCAATTGTCCATACTGGTAAGTAAATAGCAGGGGAATGTCAAAAACGATCAGGCCTGAATGGGGGCCGGTCTTCCTATCCCCGGCGCGGCCGCTTACCAAGGGTAAGTGGCACATTGATGGTCTTGCTGCCACGTAACACGGTAAGAAGCACCCTGTCCCCCGGTTTCTTCTCCCGGAGATAGCGAATTAGTACATCGCCTGACTCCACCTTTTTCCCATCGATTTGCAGGATAATGTCACCGCCTATAGCCACAATGGTGTTCCCGAGACGCACCTGTCTGGTCGCACCACGGAGCCCGGCCCGGTCGGCAGGTCCATTCTTGACCACTTCTGCAACGATTACACCCTCGCGTACAGGTAACTTAAGGGCCTCGGCCAGAGAGGGCCGCAGGGTCTGCAGACTGGCTCCCAGCCAGGGGTAATCCACATAGCCCTTGGCCATAAGTTGAGGGAAGACCTTTTTCGCTGTATTGACCGGAATGGCAAAACCAATGCCTACACTTCCCCCAGACGGGGTAAATATCGCGCTATTTATGCCGATCAGCTCGCCGTCAGAGTTAAGGAGGGGGCCTCCAGAATTTCCCGGATTGATGGAGGCATCGGTCTGGATCATATCCTCAATCAAAAGGCCGCTGGGGGCCCGTATGGACCGTCCCACTGAACTGATGACACCCGTGGTGAGTGTTTCTTCCAGTCCAAAGGGGTTCCCGATAGCCAAAACCTTTTGTCCCACCCGAAGCTTATCTGAATCACCTAAACGGATAGACTTCAGTTTACTTTTTGGGGCAGCAATCTTGATCACCGCCAGGTCACTGTCCGGATCGGAACCCACGAGTTTGGCCGGATAGGAACTCCCATCAGACAGGGTTACCTGTACGGATTGCGCCTCCATAATTACGTGATGATTGGTAAGGACATACCCACGGTCATCAATAATTATGCCCGAACCAGAGCCCTGTTTGGGTACCGGGTTGAGAAAGAAATCCAGCTCCATGGCTACACTGGAGACATTAACTACGCTGGGGGCAACTTGATTATAGACAGAGATGTTGTTTTTCTCATCTTCGGTTAGAGCTGCCCCGGCTTGGCTCAGGAGAAGCGCGTAAATCAGCACCAGGCCAATTATTACGAGGTACTTTTTAGGGGTGTTTTTGTTTTGCAAGGTAATCCTCCCGGTCCCGCCTCCGGCGGATCTACTGAGATTTGTTAAGTGGCAAGGTTAAACCAGGGAAACTGTACCACCAGATAAACACCGCCGGCTATCAAAAGGCGATAATAGGCAAAGACGTAGAGACTATGCCGGCGCAGATAAGCAAGGAGATATTTGATTACCAGATAGCCGGTTATGCCGGCGGAGGCAAGGCCCATAATGTAGTAATATACGCCATTATTTCCGTCAGGGCCATACCTATATAAATCCACCAGGTGGTTCAAGCCGGCGCCAAAGATAATCGGTGCAGACAGGAGAAAGGAAAACTTGGCAGCCGCCTGGCGCTTCAGGCCCAGAAAGAGGCCTAGAGATATGGTAATGCCGCTTCGTGAAACACCGGGAATAACCGCCAGGGCCTGGGCAAGGCCGATGAGTACGGCGTCCTTGAGAGATATATCATCAAATTCCCTGTAGCGGCGGGAAAAAAGCTCGGCAAGGATGAGAAGTACCCCGGCTGCAGCCAGGGTCGTGGCGATCAACGAAGGTTCCCGAAAGACGGTCTCCGCCTTTTTTTCCAGAAGGTAGCCAAAGACGCCGCCCGGGACGGTAGCTATGGCCAGATAGGCAAGGAGGCGGCGATTAATCTTTACAAAGTCATCTTTTTTCCCGGGCCAGATTGACGTGGCCATAGCCCACCAGTCTTCACGGAAATAGATAAGGATGGCCAGGAGTGTGCCCATGTGGAGCATTGTGTCAAAGCCGAGACCGGCCTCCTTTAGGCCAAAAAAATGCTCTAACAGGGCCAGGTGTCCGGAGCTGGAGATCGGCAGGAACTCGGTCAACCCCTGGATGACGCCCAGGAATACGGCATAAAATTCGTTCATAAACTAAGTCCTTGAAATCAGCTATGAGCTATCAGCAAACCCTCTCCTCTCCGGCCGATCGCGGACGGCGGAACCCTCGCAAAAATGTTCCCATTATAAGGCCGTGTGATGAAAAGTAAACCTAAAAATGCCAAAAAGCGCCTGGTCTCTTTGACGATCGAAGGGCATCTTTAGTTCATAGTCAGGGTGAGTATTTCAAAAATATCCCTGGAGGTTACAGAGAAAGGGGTATCTGGAAGGTTCTTTTTAGCCAGGACATAGCGGGCTATGGCCTCGAATTCCTTGGGCTTAACACCGAAGCGGCCGATGTCCGGTTTAATGCCGAGTCGCATCAGGTAACCCTTGAGATCCTCCAGCGTAGAGCGGGTTCCGAGGAGTGCGTCCAGGATCCCTTGTACTTTTTGAGGCTGATACCTTTGAGTGACCAGCAGGAAAGGATAAAGGAGAACTGCATTGGCCAGGCCGTGGTGCACGCCGTGGTCGAGTGTAAGGCGGTAGCCCAGGGCGTGCAGCAGTATAGTACCGGTCTGGGAGATAACCGCACCAGCTTTAGTGGCAGCCAGGAGCATGTTTTCGCGCAGTTCCAGATTATGGGGCTCTCTTATGTTTGCCTCCAGGAACCTTCCGATCATTTCTATACTCTCCAGGGCTAACCGGTCGGATTCGCTGCCCGCCTTCCGGGAGAGATAGCCTTCCACGGCATGGCTCAGGGCATCCATTCCGGTCCCTATGGTAATGGTTCTCGGCATAGATAGCGTACAAACAGGATCGAGAATAGCGGTCCAGGGAAAGGAGTGCGGGGTGTGCAGGTTTAATTTATCGGTTCCTCCGCAGAATTTGTGGGTCCGTTTTAGGTATTGATAGTGTAACCACTGTAATATGAAGCCATAAAAAAAGCATCCTGTTCTCTTTTCTGGTATGGAGATTTGTGACAAGC